>NZ_AHZV01000106.1 GCF_000250735.1 Anaerophaga thermohalophila str. Valhall | reverse complement strand
ATAGACGTGCACAATTTCCACTGATTGCAAGCATTACCACAGATTTATGGATTTGTTTATACGATTGCAATATTGGTCACGAAAATTATCGGATATAGTATTATCCCGAAGAATATTTCGTTTTCTTCTCGCCGGGATGACATTGTTTGGTTTATTTCTTTTCGTTCCCGTACCTCGTTTTTCTTCATCTTTATCTACCGTTCTTATGGCGGGAGAGGGTTCACTTCTGGGAGCTCATATTGCAGATGACGGGCAATGGCGATTCCCTGCACCACGGGAGCTTCCGGAAAAGTATACAACATGCCTGCTGCTTTTTGAAGATGAATATTTCTATTTTCATCCCGGGATCAATCCTGCATCCATTTTCAGGGCAATGAAGCAGAACATCCGGGCAGGAAAGATTGTAAGCGGTGGCAGTACCATCACCATGCAGGTGGCCCGCATGTCGGGAAATGCGCCCCGCACCGTGCTTAACAAGCTTTGGGAAATGATTCGGGCTTTGCGCCTGGAAGTGGCCAAAACAAAAGAAGAAATATTACTGATGTACGCAGCCAATGCGCCCTTCGGTGGCAATGTTGTGGGGTTTGAAACGGCTGCCTGGCAATATTTTGAGCGATCTCCAGATCATTTGACCTGGGCCGAAGCTGCCTTACTTGCTGTTTTACCCAATTCACCGGGGATGCTTCGTCCCGGATTCAACCAGGATAGACTAAAAGAAAAGCGAGACCGCTTGCTTCAAAAATTATTCGAAAAGGGGCATATCGACACCACAGAATTACGTTTGTCCATTGCCGAGTCTCTGCCTCGTGGACGTCGGAAACTGCCAGATGATGCACCTCATCTGGTCGACCATTTTCTGAAAACCAAACCTGGCCAGAGAATCGTAACCACTATAGACAATGACCTGCAACAAAGGGCATCCACAGCGCTTCAACGACATTCAGAAAGATTGGCTGCCAATCACATTCGTCATGCCGGAGCATTAATTGCCGATGTGGAAACAGGCTGCGTTTTGGCTTATGTTGGAAACAGTCGGCCGGGAGAAAAAAAGGCAGGACATTCGGTGGATATGATAAGAGCAAACAGAAGCTCTGGTAGTATTTTGAAGCCTTTTCTTTATATAGCAGCACTTCAGGACGGGTTAATTCTTCCGGAAACGCTTTTGCCTGATGTTCCGACTCAGTATGGCAGTTACGCTCCGAAGAACTTCCATCCCCGCTTCGACGGGGCAGTGCCTGCAAACGACGCCCTTTCCCGCTCCCTCAATGTGCCTTTTGTCAGACTCCTCAGGCGGTATGGAGGAGAAAGGTTTCTGAGGAAAATGTCTGATGCAGGAATTTCTTCTTTGAACAAAGGTTTTGATCACTACGGGTTGAGCCTGATTTTAGGTGGTGGAGAAGTAAATCTTTGGGAACTGGCCGGCAGCTATGCTTCTATGGGAAGAACCTTACACCATTATACAGAAGAAGGCAGCCGTTACCGGACAGACGATTTTCATTCACTGTTTCTTGAACTTCCGGAGAAGAAAGAGGTCACCTATACCGACTATCCGCCGGTGTTTCCTGCCGGGGCCATCTGGTGGGCATTTGAAGCGATGAGGAGTCTTGTCAGACCTCCTGAAGAGTCAGGTTGGGAGAACTTTGCTTCGGGACAGAACATAGCCTGGAAAACAGGTACCAGTTTTGGCTTTCGCGATGCCTGGAGTGTAGGAATTAATGGCCGGTACGTTGTTGCTGTTTGGGTTGGCAATGCTTCGGGAGAGGGGAGAGCCGGTCTTTTGGGTGGAACTACTGCCGGTCCGCTGATGTTTCAACTTTTTGATCTCTTACCCCAGGGGGAATGGTTCGGAACGCCATACGACGACCTGACCGAAGCCGCGGTTTGCAGTAGCTCGGGATACCTGGCTGGCACTGTTTGTCCCCATCCCGATACTTTACTCGTCCCCAATACCGTTAAAGCGCCACCTGTTTGTCCGTGGCACAAGCTGGTACATCTGACACCCGACCGTCACTTTCGTACCCGGATTTCGTGCGAACCAAACGGAGAGATTATTACTGAGCCATGGTTTGTGCTGCCACCGGTTATGGGGTGGTATTACAGTCGCCGAAATGCTGATTATCGTTTTCTTCCGCCCAAAAAACCAGGCTGTTTTGACGATGAAAACAACCCGATGGAATTCATCTATCCAAACCCCGGGGCCGTGGTCATCCGCCCCGTCGATCTGGACGGAGAGAAACAGGATATTGTCTTTAAAGCGGTGCATGCCAATACCAGAGCTTCTGTCTTCTGGCATCTGGATGGTGAGTATCTTGGTCATACAAATGCACCGCACGAAATAGTGTGCGCCCCCGACACCGGAAAACATGTTTTGACCATTGTTGATAACGAAGGGAATCGTTTGCAGAGGAGGTTCAAAGTCATCGAGTAAGGCTTATTTAAAAAAAATCTAAATAACTTTGTTTTTTGTCTGAACCTGTATTATCTTTGAATAAACAATCACCTTGGTGTTGTATCATTTTATGCCTGATACGACACTGGTTTTACTTCACAAAGAAAACACCTCAATTTTTAACAAAACGCTTTTGAGTTTGGATCCGGTTTCCTTTGTTGAGGGAGAAATATTTTTCCCGTTCGATAGGTTGCCGGGCATTTTAAGAGTTTAATTATCAACTTACTAAATGGAGGTGTATCATGGCTTTAAAAATTACCGATGATTGTATTTCATGCGGCGTATGCGTAGCTGAATGTCCCAACGATGCCATATCAGAAGGCGACAGCATTTTTGTGATTAATCCCGACCGTTGCACAGAGTGTGTCGGATTTTTTGATGAACCGCAATGTGTTAATGTTTGCCCGGTAGATGCCATTGTTCCAGATCCTGAACATGAGGAGACAAAAGAGCAGTTGATGGAGAAAAAGAAAAAACTGCATGGGGCATGAAACAACCGGGTTTAATCCGGGAAATGACCCTGTAGAACTGTATTTCCTGAATTATTATTATTTCCAATTAATCAGGCTAAAAGAGGAAGATTGATGATGACACAGAATTTATACACCGGGAAGGAATGGCTCGACCAACTTCTTCCCCAGGGAATTCCTCTTCCTTCATCTACGCTCATCAGTGGGCCCGGGGGTACCGGCAAACCGCTTGTTGAATTTGCCTTTGTGGCGGCATGGCTGAAGGCAGGAGGTTCCGTTATTGGCATTCCACTTCAGTATCCCACCGGCGAGTTGGTTAAGACAGCCATGTTTAAGCTCTACGGAATGGATTTGAACGATTACCGGGGAAGGGTCATATACGTTCAGCTGGACCCTTTGATTCAGGGTATTGAGACGGTGTCGGATGATACTCTGAAGGCTAACCTGGTAAAGCCGGGAATATGGAGCCGGACCATTGAGCGGGCAGAAGCGATGTTGAAGAGCGATGACAGCAAGAACAACATGGTATTCGGGTCGGCACTTAACCTTTTGCTATTTTCAGATGTGCATAAGGAACGATTGCTGTCAGACTTAAAAGATATGTTGCAAAACGATAAAAGCCGTTCGTATTTTTTTGCTGTAAGCACCAGTGCTCTTGCCGGTGAAATTAAAGAACTGGAAGATGTTGCCGACAACCTGATGTTTACCCGGATGGAAGAAGGGATGAAGCTGTATTTCAGGATTGAGCGAATGAAAAATACCGATTTTCTGAAAGATGAGGTGAATGTTCCTATTTCTGAAGATATGCTCGTGGAAATAAGCAAAGTAGCTGAAGCATCACGCAAAAGACTTATTAAAGAGATTAAGAATGTTGCATGACAGCACGTTGGCAGCAGACCCTAATTCGTGCCTGTCTATAAAGTAGTAAAAGTTTCCTACTTATTATGATGTGTCTGTTCAGAAAGTGTCATTTACAAGGCTTGAGAAGTTTGAAAATACGGAGTTTACTTATTGTAAATGAGTAATTTTCGGACGAGCGTAACACAGTAAATGGCACTTTATGGACAGACACTAATTAGCTGTGACCAGAAGAAAGCCCGGTGAAGGATTTTGGCTTCGCCGGGCTTTTTAGTTTTCACAAGTAAATAAAGGGGCCAGTCAGGCAAAAAATCGAAAGAAAAATTGCGGGAACACAGGACAAATCAATCAAAACAAAACGCTTTCTACCGCTGACCCCTCATGTTTTTCAGGGTTGGTTATATTTCCAATGCCAGTTTGTAAGCATCATGGATAGCATTTTCGGCTTTCCCCACTTGTTTGGCATCCCCTACATAGTGCACCCTGGCACCCGAGTTTGGTTCAAAAGGCACATGGCTCTTCATCCCTGCTGCAACGATTACTTTATCCACCCCTTCAATTTTTGTCCTCAGATTATTATCATTTTCAATAAAAACCATGTTACCTTCAATACTGGCGGCCTTATGCCGGGTATATATCTGCACGCCGTTGTCGTGCAATTTTTTTAATGTTTGTGCTTTTTCGAGCATCTCCATGCCACGACCTATTTCGTCGAGCATTTCGATAATGATGACCTGGTTTTTAGCATCTACCAGCTTAGATGCCATTTCCATGGCAATAAGTCCGCCTCCGACAATTAATACGGTTTCATTTTCGGGCAACTGATCGTTGTTGAGGAATTCGGTCCAATAGTATTTTTTCAGCCCCTTGATAGGTGGAATAACCGGACGTGCTCCTGTTGCCATTATGACATCGTCGAAACCTTTTCCGTCGAGCTCTTTTTTTGTTGCTTCCTGATAAATGACTGGTATTTGCAAGCGTTTTAGTTCGGCAACAAAGAAATCGACGATTCGGTACAGGCTTTGCTTTCGGGGTGGCAGGGAGGCCAGGATAAACTGTCCGCCCAATCGTTCCTGCTCGAATATTACCACATCGTGTCCGCGTTCTTTTAAGACGATTGCCGATTGCATGCCTGCAAGTCCGCCGCCAATTACCGCTATTTTTCGCGGATTCTCTGCTTTTCCGGGCTTCGGGAGATTGTTGTTCACCAGTGGATTTACTACGCATCCGAGGCCTTTACCCTTTTTGACGTTCCCGAGGCAGCCTTCGGAGCAGGCCAGGCATGGACGGATATTGCCCTCTGCTTCATCGTGCAATTTGCCCACAAAATCCGCATCGGCCACTAACGCCCGTCCCAGTGCAATATAGTCGGCCTGATATTGCGACTCCAGTGTTTGAACATCTTCCCTGGTGTTAATTTGCCCTACAAAAATAACAGGAACATCTGTTACTCCCGAAATTTCAGAGGCCAGCTGCCATGTTTTTCCTTTAGGTACAAACATGTGCTGGAAAAACCATGGCGGTGTGGAGCAGGAGGAGCCTGCCGATACATGAATAGCATCAATACCATGTTCCTGCAGCATTAATGAGAATTGTTTCATCTCACCGATGCCCAGCCCGCCGGGAATCATTTCATCTCCGCTGATGCGGGCAATAAGCGGGACATCTACCGCATCTTTTACGGCATCTAATACTTCGAGGGGGAATTTAGCGCGTTTTTCCAGGCTGCCATTGTATTCGTCTTTCCGGTCGTTGACGGCAGGAGAAAGAAACTGTGCCAACAGATATCCATGACCAAATTGAAGTTCTATAATATCGAATCCGGCTTTTACTGCTCTCTTTGCCGAAACGGCAAACATTTCAATGACGCGGTCCATCATTTCGCGATTCATCCGCTCCGGAGTGGCACCGCCATTTTCGCAAGCCTTTGACGTTGATGAAACAAAATAGTTGTAGGGTATTTTAGGGTTGGCCATCCTACCCGGGTGATTAAGGTGAGCAATGGCGGCTGCACCATGCTCCTTAATCACCTGTGTCAGTTGTGTCAGTCCTTCCAGTTTGTCATCAGCATCGATTCCTAACTGGGTAGGCAGCTCACGTAAGCCGGCATCCATATAAAGCGGTTCGGGAGTTATGGCACCGATGTACCGGTTACGTTGCTGGTAGAAATTCAAATGCTTTTCTGTGACAATCCCGTCACCTTTTGCATATCCAAGCTTCAGGGGGGCTAAAATGAATTTGTTCTTTAACTGTTCCATTGCAATATTTCTTTTCTATCTATATCAGAAGTTCGTATCCGGATCCGTTTTTCAACAATTCATTTCTGATCCATTGAATGTGGTTTTTCAGAAACCTGTAAGCCTCCGAAGGATTGTTTACATTGATGATTACTGGCACAAAATGTTGATTGATCATTTTGATGTTCTTGCCAAATTGCTTGGATACCACTACGTTTACTTCTTCTTTCTTTAACAGATTAATGATTCCGGTACCCTTCAGTCGCGAACCGTGCAATTGTTCCTCGTTGAGATCCTTCATGGGGTTAGGGATAGAGGTAATGAAATTCAAATTACAATCGCTCCATTCGTATATTGCGTATTTTTCTGCTTCTCCAAAATGTTTTGGTTCAAACTGTTCGTTTGTTCCCAAAGCAAAGGCAAATCTTATTTTTTCCTGATCCATGCGATCTTTTTATTTGTTGAGATAAAATTAATTATCGGGGAAGAAGCCTGCGAATCAGCGGCATTTAAAAAATGGGCAGATTGACCTGAAATATTTCAGGGAAATACCTTTCAAATAATAGTTTGATATGTCCTGCCATGAAATTGCCTGCGCTGGCATATTATTGACATGTCCTGGCGGAAAATTACCCCTTCCTGGCGGCTTTTCAGGGCTTCCTGGCCGCCAGCTTCAGTCATACTCTCGCCAGGACGGTAAAATTTTCCGCCAGGACGGCCGACTTTACCGGCAGGATAGCCAAAACTCCGCCAGGAAGGCACATTTCTATGCCAGGGAAGGGCGATTTTCCGCCAGGGGAGGATCGATTCCGCCAGGAAAGGACATTATGCAGCAGGAAGACATAATTTGTGCCGGCACGGAAAGTCAGGGCACCGGTGCAACCAGCGCTGGTGCGGATTATCGGTCGGTACCGCAAAGAAATTTTGAGGCTTTAGAATTATTTACTGCGTAAAATTTATTAACGGTCTATTTTGCAAAGGATTCAAACAATTAGATTTTCACACCCATTGACCTGATCTCCTTACAACAACGATAAAAATACAAGTTAGCAGGGGCTTTTAAAAAAGCTTATACTGGACAATCGGTTTGGGATGAAAAGTCCCAATTATCACAAAAGGATTTGTTGCTCTGAAATGATGGACTTTTGTAGTTCCCAAAAAGAAGTGTAGATCCCTGGTTTTTGCAAAGTCGTCAAAATATTTTTTTCGTACATCTTCACAGGCTTTTTGTTCATTTCCGTCATGGCGCCTTAAACTATTCCAGTAAAGCTGACCTGTTTCCCAATCTTCGATCATCAGGTTACAAATGGTGCCTGCATTATCTTTAAACCTATAAATAAATTTATAGGGCAACTTTTTCACTACCTGAATATTATTGTTTCTATCTTTTTCAAATAAATTCAGTTGCTGAAATTGGGCCAATTTATCAGGCGACCATGTTCTTTCTTGTTCTTCTTTGTAAACAAAATCCAAAACTTCGGTAGGTTTAAAAACAGCCAAAGAAGTGCAAATTTCTTTGTTTTTAGCTTCGGCAATAAGTTCGGATATGTTGTGATAGACGTTCTTTAAAACTATATTTCTTCTTTCTTCCCAGGTGTCTCCATCTGGTTTTATTTCTCCTGTTTTTATGATGGGCGTTTCATGAGATACAGGTCGAAAGCTTTCAGGCCTGAAATCGCTGTTGTTTTTGATCAAGTCTAATTCAATCCAGTCGTACTTTTTGTATTGTTCAGCGTATGATCTTTTCCGGAATTGAATAGGGTAAATCCTTATCCACGAGCCATCTTCCCTGAACCCTGCTGTGCAGACCAACTCATCGTACTTTTTCGAAATAGCAGGATAGGTTTTAACGGTAATAAGGACTTTGGTTTTCACCATCAAATATGTTTTATTTCATAGACAAAACCCTCCATATTTGAAATTGATTCGGCTAAGTGTTTTCTGTGGCATTGGCGAATATTTGCTTCAAAACAAGTAAGGGCAATACGCTTTTTACTTTCCAGTAAAGCCAGAATCTCTTTTTGCTTAGCCATTGTTTTCGAGAGGGTATCAGATTTATAGGTTTCAAATAATTTATCGTAATCTTCCTGAGTTTTAAGCTCCCGCCTTTTATCCGATTCAATGCCTACTTCCGGAAAATGCAGGTATTCAATTCCAACTCCGTCACAGGCAATGGATAGCTGTTTTTTGCTGAATCCGTATTTCATGCTGAGTGGATTTTTGCGCACATCACACAAAACCTTTACATTATTAACAATTAACTTATTAATGTATTGTTCCAAAGATATTCCTTCGTAACCTATGGTAAATAAAACAGTGGTATCTTTTGACAGTAGTTGATTTTTAACTTTTTGATTCTCTTCAGTCGTTAGAACACTATTGGCAATGGTGCTGTTAATTGCAAAAAATGGATACTGTCGATAAGTAAGCCTAATAAGTTCATCCTTATCCAGGCTGCCGTATTGGGTTTTTATATGCCGCAGCACAGCCTTATCTTTTGGTTTTAAGGTCTCCAAATAATCTGTATCATCTGTTTTTTTCCAATATTTCGTGGAGGGTTCTACCAGTTTATACTTTGAAAGCGTAACCAAATCGGCATTGGCCTGAAATGAAAAACAACCAAATTTGTAAGGAACAAAATGATACGACTTCTTCTCCTGCTCTCTTGACAACAAAAACAACAGCTTTTGAAGACTGATTTTATCCAGCCGATTGTCAAAAATCTGCAACAACGACAACAATATTTTCCGGCGATAATACATATTGCAAATTTACAATTTATTGGGGTAGAATGGCAAAGGGGGTGTTCATTTGTATAGTAATTATCGATTTCTGCTTTGCTCTGCAAAGAAATTCTCATTTGCTGGGTGAACCATACTTATTCCCAAAGCGGCTGTTTTTCCCATTCGTTCGTGAATCCAATTTTATATAAAGGGATTGATTTATTATTTGAAAATAACTCCTTGATTTTGGGTTTAAGTTGATGTCCCGGTGTTACTTTATTGCACAGATATATCATACACGATATAATAAGAAAGGGTTTTTTCCATTGATTTCTATCTAAAGAACCATTCAACCAGGGAAGGGGAGGATTTTTAATATTTGATGTAGGTTTTTTTACCATGTTCCTACTCCACAGGCGGGAATGATGTGCAATTATATTTCTTATATAAGTAATTGCTTCGAGCCAGCTTGATAACTCACTATGAAGATTTAACCCCATTTCATTGGCTATTTTTGACTTTTCAGGCAATTGATGTCGAAGACTTTTGTAAAGTTTTGATAAAATTCCTAACGAGGCAACTTCAAGGATTTTCCAGGCATCAGGGTAATTGTGTGGAAAACGTTTCTTGTGGTCTTTAATAAATATTTCCTGACTGCGGTGGAATTCCTTTTTTAGTTCTGACAGCGTGTGTTGGTGAATAGTTTTCGTAACACCTTTTATCGTCTTAATCGAATTGTCAAATAAATTACAATCCAAATACCATAGGCCATCATAGGCTAATGACATGTGATAAATGAGCTTTGTTCTGAGTGCGATTTCTATGCGTTCTATTGCATCGAAAAGGATTAAACGCAGGTGCCGATCAAAATTATACCGGTCAATAACATCCTCAAAAACAGAATCAGGCTTAAAGTAATGTAGATGAAAATCACTTTGCATATCCCACCAATACCCCTTTAATCGGTAGTAACTTATATTTTTTAAGAAATGGGAGGCATTTTCTTCATTGCGAATGATCATTCCCCGATTTTTGAGTAAATCGAGCTGTTTTTCTATGGTATAGGCAGGTTTATTTCCCATAGGGTATATAAAAAAAATGACCCGATTGCAGTTCTGATGGTATGCAAAACGGGTTCTGTTGATACAAACATAAGGCGTTTATGAGTCTTTTGAAATGATTTTGTGTTAAACTTTGTTAATAGTGATTCTGTTATGAATTTTTCAGCTATTAAATTTTCACAATCCTTCATTAGCGATAACAATATTTTCCGGCGATAATACATATTGCAAACTTACAATTTATTGGGGTAGAATGCGATAGTGGATGCATATTTGGCCCACCGCTGCCGTTTATCGCTGTAAAGAGTCTCCACGAACCGGGAGTTTATTTTCCACAGCATTTCTTATACTTCTTACCACTTCCACACGGACAGGGATCATTCCTTCCCGGCTTTAACCTGTGCAGTATTTTCTGATGATTGAACAATGCGCAGTTTATTATACTACACGGGGTGAAGCCGGCTTCTCCCATAAATTGCAACTAATTGACTTTTTCAGCAACCCCTAAGTAGTGTCTGTCCATAAAGTACCATTTGCTGTGTTACGCTCGCCGCCAAAATACTCATTTACGTGTAGTAAACTGCGTTTTTGCCGGCTTCGCAAGCCTTGCAACTGGCACTTTCTGAACAGACACATGACCAGAAACAAGTTTTGCGTAATTTACAGACAAGCACTAAGTAAACTACAGGACAATTCATTTTTGTTTAAAATTCAAGGGTTTAAACCTGAACAAATATTAAAGTAAACCCTTATTGGATGCATTTCTCAACAAAATTATTCCCAATCGTGGTGAATATGAATTAAGACCTTTACATCCTGTTTTAAAACCCTTAACTTGTAAAAAAACTATATTCCATGAATTATTCAAAGTATTTACCAGTTGATCCGGATTTTAACGACATCATTGAGGAACTGGCCAAAAATAAGGGAGAACTGAATGTATTCTTTTTTCTCCCGGAAAACACGCTCGAACAGGCAAAAGGGGAATACAAAGGAATTTATAAGTCAGAGGAAGGTGAATTTTTGACACTCAAAAATGGAGAACAGGTAAGACTCGATCGCATCATAACCATCAACGGGAAACCGGGCCCGGCATTTGATGAGTACGACAATTATGCAAACGCCTGCCTATCATGCCAGGGTGGAAATGAGGACTAACAACTATTTCTTCGCTCTCTTTTTAGGCTTTTCCTTTTTTCGCACATAAATCAACTTAAGCTGACCTTTGGAGTTTTCACGCTTTTCAATTTCAAAATCACTAATTGATTTTATTAAAGGGGTGAGTTTCTGAAATCCGTAATTACGCGCATCAAAATTGGGCTGTTTCTTTTGGATCAGGTTTCCCACATCGCCCAGGAAGGCCCATCCGTCATCGTCGGCAATGTCATCAATGGAGCTTGAAATCAGGCGGATCACTTTGGGTGTGATTTTATCTACCGAACTTTTGGCAGGTTTTTTATCTTGTTCTGCTCCACCATCCTCATCGCCGGTATTCTTCAAAATTTCGATGTAAACAAATTTATCACAAGCCACAATAAAGGGATCGGGTGTTTTCTTCTCGCCTATACCAATCACCAGCATCCCGGCTTCCCGCAAGCGGGTAGCCAGACGTGTAAAATCACTGTCGCTGGAAACCAGGCAGAAACCGTTTACCCGTTCCGAATATAAAATGTCCATGGCATCGATAATCATGGCCGAGTCGGTGGCATTCTTGCCGGTGGTATACCCGTATTGCTGGATGGGCGTAATGGCATTTTCCAGAAGAATATTCTTCCAGCGCGAAAGGTTTGGCCTGGTCCAATCGCCATAAATCCGCTTGATGGTAGGATTTCCGTATTTGGCAATCTCTTCCATCATTTCTTTTATATAGCCCGAAGGTATGTTGTCCCCGTCAATGAGGACTGCTAATTTTAAATCCATGGGTGCAAATTACGAATAATAATTCTAATAAAAGGTTAGAATTTTAATTCAGTCAGTAGTTTATAGTCAGTAGTCAGTAGTTTTAATTACAGGTGTTTGAAAAAGTTTGACGGAGTGAAAAAGCAGAAAATTTCTGATGCATTCGCTGGTGCGGATTTTTTGTTGAAAACAAAACGGCATAGCCTGGCGGTAATCCCTCCCACAAAGGACACATATAGAGTTTTAGACACACTCTTGCAACCTTCTTGTCATCTAATTACAAACGTCTTGCTCTTTCCTGTTTCGCCGGTTTCTTCAGAGTCAAGAATTATTGATAGTTACTCTTCCGCTGATGGTGAATATTTCGGGGCCTTCTGTACCTGCAGAAATGAAATGAATACTGATTGCAATCATTAATATTAAACGTTTCATAGCTCTTTGTTTTGATCACTAATGTTAAAAGGTATGACGATTGGGATTCATATCAAGTTACAACAGAAACTAATTATTAGTAGTAAAGAAGAATTCGTTACGTATCGATCAATATGTAGTTAAAAAAAGAAAAGCCGCCAAATAAAATTTAGCAGCTTCGTTATCTACAGGTAGCCCCACCAGGACTCGAACCTGGATCTACGGTTTAGGAAACCGCTATTCTATCCCTTGAACTATGGGGCCATTAATGTTTCGCGTTGCAAAAATAGAAAAATCCGTGGTAATAGGAAACCGCTTTGACTTTACCCAAAATTTGCAAGGAATTGTAAAAACAGTAAAGTATTTCATCCAGATTTGAAAAAATAAATCTTTGGTGTAAGAATCACAGTGACTAATATGCAGAAAGTCTGTCGGCCACCATTTGAAGGTGTTCATCCGTGCGTGCAAAATTGAATCGAAGTAAATGCTTTTTCGATTTTTCGTGGTAGAAAGCACTGACCGGAATGGTGGTCACACCGGCTTCCTTAACAAGCCGAATGGCAAAATCCTTGTCGCTCTCATCCGTGATGCCTTCATAGCTGAAAAGCTGGAAGAAAGTTCCGTGTGACAGGATTGGTTTGAACCGGGTAGCCGTCATCAGCTCATTAAAAAGATCGCGTTTTTTCCTGTAATAATCGCTCAGTTGCAGGTACTCTTCCCTGAAATCCAGGAATTCTGACAATGCCCATTGGAACGGAGAAGAAACGCTTTGCATCATCACCTGCTGGACTTTTCGCAGTTCGTTCATGACATCAGCCGGTCCTGCACAATATCCGATCTGCCATCCCGAAACATGATAAGTTTCTCCGAACGAACTGATGATAATGCTGCGTTCGGCCAGTTTGGGGTACATGGCAACACTTTGATGTGACTCTCCGTTAAAGACAATGTGCTCGAATATTTCATCCGAAAGAACTACAATGCGTGTCCCGTTAATGATTTTTTGCAGCCTGAGCATATCCAGTTCTGAAAAGACTTTACCGGTAGGATTATGTGGCGTGTTGATAATGATCATACGGGTGTTGGAAGTGATCAGTTTCTGTACTTCTCCCCAATCGATATGGAAATCAGGTGCTTTCAGGGGAACATAAACCGGTTTTCCTCCGTTAATTTCTATGGCCGGCACATAACTGTCGTAAGCGGGCTCAAAAATGACAACTTCATCGCCCTCTCTTACCAGCGCCGTTATTGTAGTAAAAATGGCTTGTGTGGCTCCGGCCGTAATGGTTATCTCGGTCTCCGGATTGTATTTGTGACCGTAAAGCTCTTCAATTTTTCGGGCCAGCTTCTCGCGCAGCTGCAATACGCCGTTGGCCGGTGCAAATTCATTGATCCCTTCAGAAATATGCTTTTGTACCAGTTCTATCAACCTCGGAGAACAGTGAAAATCGGTATATCCGGCAGCCATATTTATGGCATTGTGGCTATCGCCCAATTCACTCATTGCATTCACAATACTGTTCTCAAGGGTAATAAGTTTAGGTGCTATCATGTTGTGTTATTAAAATTCAATAATTGAGTTTTCGCCTGAACGATTCATAATTATCAGCCGGTTTATTTTCGGCTTCTATCAAATATACGCAATTATTCGCTGCAAAAATGCATCTTTTTATCGTGTAGAAAAGCCTTTTCTGACGAATGGTTATGGATTAATTTTTCCTTACTATATAAGTTGATATTTGTAGTTCTAAGAGCTTTCCCCGATTTACCGGGAGAACCCGAAATGCTTTTACACATGCGCTTTCCCTGATTAATCGGGACAAGTTGTAGGGGGGTTGAGAAATCAAAGTTCCATGTTCGGTTCAATTGTTTAATATCAGTCTCTCTACCGAAACTTCTTGTTTTAAATATCTCTAAACATCTCATTGGCAGATTTTTTAATCTTAGTACAAATTGCCCGCTATTTTCATTTTAAATCAACCCTAATTTGACGGAAGTCGTATTTTTATTGATGATTCGGTATGTCAGGAGTGTCGGAGCAATCAGGAATGTAATAAATCTTCAAGAACATCCAGGCTTTTTAGGGTACCAAAACCATGCGCATGCAATTTAAAAAAGTCGAGGAGGAAGTTAAGCAGGGTGTTACGTTCCGAAACGTTTGCAGCAATGGTTTTTAGTGAATAAACATCGGCATTCATCAACCGGGATAATAAGCCCGCTTTGTCAGGCGAAAGAAAGAGAGGATGTACCGGCTCATGTCTTGTAAAACTTCCATTTTTCATATCGAACCATGCATGTGAGCCTATTTCGTTTGTATTGGGATAAAAACCAAGATAGCGTGTCAGACGAAACATAACAAACAGGTGCAGGTTTTCACTTCCTTCCACCCCTGAATCGAGCAGTTCTACTGAATTGTTGAGAAAATCATACAGTTCTTCCGATTTTTCCTGCAATGTTAAGATATGAGACAATAGTTCGGTCAGGAAAAAAGCCTGTGCCCGTGTGTTTTGTGAATAGGGAATGCGCATTAACGGACTCAGCAGCGAGAATTCCTTTATGCGGTGAAGATCTCTTTTTGACGAATGATACACCTCCAACGACAACCGGTTGAGCGGCTGAAGCAATGCTGTTTTTCTGCTTTTACGACTTCCACGTACACTGTTTACTATATAATTCTGACGACCCAGCTCACGGGTGTATATATGAACAATGGCACTGGTATCGCGATACAAAATATGATCCAGCACAATGCCCTCGGTTTTTATCAGTGTACTCATATCAATAGATCGTTAGATTTTTAGATATAAGAGGTAAGATGATTTTTACAACCTTGACATACTGCATTTTAACAAACAAACCTCTTTAGATGCAAACAATTGGATTGCAGCGCATTGCAAAAGTTTAACAAAGTATTGTTTGTTGGACAGATCAGTTTTAGATCATTACTATATTCCGGTAAACTTTTAGCTTTGTTATACAGATATATAAAGGGACACTTCATGTTCACATTAATGCTGTTTGATGCATGCAAAGATAAGGGTTAGAAAAAATTCAAATCAAATTTTTTATTTGAAACGCCACAAGAATGTTATATATTTGCATCCGCAAAGAAATTTGCAATCAGCAATGCCCAGGTGGCGGAATTGGTAGACGCGCTGGTCTCAAACACCAGTGGTAGCAATACCGTGCCGGTTCGATCCCGGCCCTGGGTACTCAGATAAAGCCTGACAATCAATTTGTCAGGCTTTATAAAAAGGCACCTGGCAGAAACCTAAAAAGGGTCACCCGGATTGTTATTTCAAAAAGTTGCATCCAAAAAGATGGGATTTTTTTCTTCATCCTCTTTCCCCTTTCAGAAAAATTTCTGAAAATAAACCAAACAATCGCCGACAATACAAAAGAATCTCAAATCTTTTTAGAATCGTATCAACTTCCAAGTCACATTCTTTGTTAATTTTGTAGCAACAAAAGAGTATTAATCATCAATTCCATAGCCCTGTGAGCAACAAAAAACAAAGATTACTTGACAGAAGATACCTTGACATGGCCCGCATCTGGGCGCAAAACAGCTATTGCAAACGCCGGCAGGTTGGTGCATTGCTGGTGCGTGATAAAATGATCATCAGCGATGGTTATAACGGGACGCCATCAGGGTTTGAGAATATTTGTGAAGACGAAAATAACAAGACCAAGCCTTACGTATTGCATGCCGAAGCCAATGCGATTACAAAAGTAGCCCGGTCGGGCAACAACTCCGAAGGAGCTACACTGTATGTCACTTCTTCTCCCTGTATTGAGTGTGCAAAACTCATTATTCAGGCGGGCATAAAGAGGGTTGTTTTTTCGGAGAAGTATCATGTCGAAGATGGCATAAATCTCTTGAAAAGGGCCAATATTGAAGTCGTCCAGTTGGAACACAGAGAGGATAATAAGTTACCCTGATTTGGGTATAATATTTGATGAGATTCGACCGGTTTTCATCTTTTGAAACCGGGAGAAACACAAATTTTGCGTTCGTTAAATACATCTAAAAATCTACTAGTCTCGAAAAATGGCAAAACAGATAAAAAACACATCCAGGCAAATCTATTTTCCAATTATACTGGCAGTTATATTGGTAACCGGAATGTTTGTGGGGAGAATAACGGCTCCTTTGGGGCAGGGAGATTCGTCAAGACGGTTGCTAATGTATCCTGAATCGGGGAAACTGCAAACCATTATCAACCTTATCAATGAGCAGTACGTGGACAGCGTTGATGCTGGTAAACTGGTTGATAATGTCATTCCCGAAGTGCTGGAAAAGCTAGATCCCCACTCAGTTTATATTCCACCCAGGAATCTGGAAGCAGCAAACCAGGAGCTGGAAGGCAATTTCGGAGGAATTGGCGTGGAATTTAGCATGCAGAATGATACGGTTATGGTGATCAGTGTTGTTTCTGGTGGCCCTTCCGAAAAGGTTGGCATTCTGCCCGGTGACCGGATTATTACGGTTAATGACACGGTGATTGCAGGCGTGGAAATGCCAACCAACGACGTAGTGGGAATGTTGCGCGGCGATATCGGAACAAAAGTCAATGTCGGTATTAAGCGAAGAAACCGAGACAAACTCATTGATTTTGAGATAACCCGGGGAAATATCCCAATGTACAGCGTTGATGTTGCCTACATGCTTGACGACTCTGTCGGATACGTTAAGGTGAACCGGTTTGCGCGTAATACCTACCAGGAACTTTTATCTGCGCTGGCCAAACTAAAGGCTAATAGTTGCAGTCACATCATTGTCGACCTTCGGGGTAATTCGGGTGGATATCTTGATATTGCCATCAGTATGGTAAATGAATTCCTTGACAAGGGTGATATGATTGTTTACACAGAAGGTGTTCACAGTCCCAGGCAGGAGGTACATGCCAACGGTAGCGGTTCATGCAAGGAAATCGGGGTAACGGTTCTTATTGATGAGTTTAGTGCCTCGGCCAGTGAGATTTTTGCTGGCGCCATGCAGGATAACGACCGGGGAGTTGTAGTTGGCCGGCGTTCTTTTGGGAAAGGACTCGTTCAGCAGCAGTTTCCCCTGCCGGGAGGAGGTGCTCTCAGACTTACTGTCGCGAGATATTATACACCTAGCGGACGGTGTATTCAGAAACCTTACGATAATGGCGTGGAAGATTATTACCGGGATATTATCTACCGTTACGAACATGGTGAATTTTTTAACCGGGACAGCATCGATATTAACGACTCCCTTGTATATAAAACACTTGGAGGCAGAGAAGTATACGGAGGCGGCGGCATTATGCCAGATTTTTTTGTGGGACGCGATACTTCCAACCATACCGATTATTATTACAACCTGAGAGAATCGGGGATTATATATCAGTTTGCTCTGGATTATTCCGACAGGAACAGAAATCAGCTTTCGGAATTCGAATCAATAGAACAGCTGGAGGCCTATCTTGACCGCCAGCCTATAGGAGACATGCTGGTTAATTTTGCAAACGGAAAAGACGTGAAATACAATGCGTCAGAATATCAGATATCTAAAGAGCTTATTGTTAACGAAACAAAGGCCTACATTGCTCGCAATATTATGGACAATGAAGGATTTTATCCCATCATCCGAAAACACGATGAGGTCTTGAAAAAGGCTCTGGAAGTCATCAGAACCGGAGCTGCAGATTCTGTCTTACATGTTGATAATGCTCAGGCATCAGAGGTTAGTAAGTCAATACCTGAAACGACAGAACCAAGCATCTGACATGCAATTTATTACAAGAGTTGAACGGAGTATTGCTCTCGTGGACGTACAAAAATAATTTATGAACATGCTGCTTAAAGTTATCATTTACACCATATTGATATATTATGTGTTTAAACTGATTTTTCGTTATCTGGTGCCTTTGTTTATTTCCAAACAGGCAAGGAAAATGCAGAAAAGACAGGAAAACGCACATGAGGAATACATCAGCCGAAAAAAGAAGGAAGAAGGAAAGGTGACCGTGGAGTACAATCCTGAGACACAAAACAAGTCCAAAAACGGTAGAAATACCCACGGAGGTGAATACGTGGATTATGAAGAGATAAAATGAAAAAAGCGCCGAAAACAGGCGCTTTTTTTTCATTATTCGAGTATGGTTACCCATCCGTAGGGATCAGGCTCATCACCATACTGTATGGCACGTAATTTATGGTATAATTTTTTGCTAACCGGGCCGGGTTCACCGTCTTTTGAGAAACTGTAGGATTCATTCTTGTCCAGGTCGTCTATCCTTCCTACCGGACTAATGACAGCCGCCGTTCCGCATTGCCCTACTTCTTCAAAAGTGCCCACCTCATCAAAGGGGATGGGACGAATCTCCGTTTTCAGGCCCATGTCTTTGGCCAATTGAATAAGGCTTTTGTTGGTAATTGACGGCAAGATGGAACGTGACTCCGGAGTAATATATGTATTGTTTTTTATTCCGAAGAAGTTGGCCGGACCACATTCGTCAATATATTTCTTTTCGCGGCTGTCGAGATATAGTACTGCCGGATAACCTTTTTCTTTGGCCAGCATTCCGGCTTTAAGACTGGCTGCGTAATTTCCCCCAACCTTGATGTTACCGGTACCACGGGGAGCGGCACGGTCGTACTCGCGCATAACGGCCACGTTGGTCAGCTTAAAACCTTCCTTGAAATAAGGGCCTACCGGTGTCACAAAAACAAGGAATAAGTATTCGTCGGCAGGCTGAACACCAACCTTGGGGCCTGTCCCTATCAACAACGGACGGATATACAGAGATGCGCCCGACTCATAAGGCGGAACAAATCTTTTGTTCAACGATACGACCTTTTTAACGGCTTCCACAAATAGTTCTTCGGGAACTTCGGCCATCATTATACCCTTCGATGATGAGAGCATACGACGGGCATTCTCCACAACACGGAAAATTCTGATTTTGTCATCTTTGCCACGATAGGCTTTCAGCCCTTCAAATGCTTCCTGCCCGTAATGGAGGGAAGTAGCGGCCATGTGAATGTTGATTTGAGATGATGAAGAAACCTCTAATTCGCCCCATTTTCCGTTACGATAATAACACCGAACGTTGTAATCGGTATCCAGATAACTGAATGATAAGTTTGACCAGTCTATGTTCATGATTATGTGCTTTACTTTGAGATAATAATGCGGGTTTAAAGTTAAGGAATTTTCCGTAAATGGATATGATTGTTGTCAGCTGTTTGCATGGCGCATATTAGTAAGGAGGAGTTATTTCTCTGGTTTTTGAGCAGGTATGCATGGTTTACTTTGTTCAACTGATAAAATAACCTTCTCTTTATACTTTCCTAACCGTCAGGTAAGATACACAGTATTGTTTTGCATGGTAAACATTAATGACCAACGTATTCAGTTAGATGTTTCAGCCAGTCAGAAGATTTCGAACGGGTTCAGTGTTTTTGCCGAGGTTATGAATTTAACCAATGCGCCTTTACGGTACTATAACGGAACAACATCACGACCTGAACAGCAGGAGTTTTACTCATGGTGGGGAAATTTGGGTGTTAAATTTAATTTTTAGTCTTTAAACACAATATAGTTTAAACCCAGAGGCGCAATGACGCAAAGTCTTTATAAATAGACCGTTAGATTATTAGATTTTAAGATATAAGATGATTTTTATCCCATTGAAAATAGGCATTTTATCAAAACAAACTCATAGGTATAACCAATTAAATCTAAGATGTTTACAAAATATTAAGGTTATATTGATTATAAGATAATTGTGCTTAACATTTGCTGTTTTGGAAATGATTAATCTTTAAAAATTTTTTCAAGTTTATTGATGCGCGCTTATTAGCGGATATTTGAAAAATTAATAAATAATTTCTTTCATTATGGAATTCAAAGGTGTTAAAACATTCATTGTAGTTATTTCAGTAATCGCACTCTCCATTCTTGGTGTTGTTTATTGTTCATCACCTGCTCAGCAGGGAAAATCGGTCAACCAAAATAAAAAAGAGGTTTTAAAAGAAGCCTTTCATACGCAGCGTGATGAATCGGACAATGTTGACAGTCCGGCTCTTTGGCATGGCGAAGACGGACAAAACTGGCTGCTTGCTACAGCTAAGGAAGGCAACACCGTTATTGTTTTCGATGCTGCAAACGGGCAAAAAATAACAACATTTGGTGAGCCCGGAACCGGCATCGGACAAATGAAGCGTCCCAATGGAATTGCCGTCATCGATTCCTTTGCTGTTGTTGTAGAACGTGACAATCACCGACTTCAGGTATTTGCGTTGCCATCCTTAAATTCGCTTGGTTTTTTTGGTCAGAAACAGCTCATTCGTCCTTACGGAATTGCCATAGACAAAACAGAAAAAGGATACGAGCTTTATGTAACAGACAATTATGAGTTGGCCGACGAAAGCATTCCTCCGGTCGATAGTCTGTACCACCGGGTGCACCATTTTGTCCTGAATGTGAACGATACAGCGCTGCAGGTAAACCATCTCAGGGCTTTTGGGGCAACAGAAGGCAGCGGCGTTTTGTACAAGGTAGAATCCATTCTTGTTGATCGTCCTCTTAACCGCCTTCTGATTGCCGATGAAGATGAGATGCAACGTAACATTAAAATTTATACAACCGAAGGTGAATTTACCGGCGAGGTCATCCCAAACAAATATTTCAAATACGAACCGGAAGGCATAGCTTTATGGTCTTGCGAAGCCGATACATCCGGTTACTACATTTCAACCGATCAGGATGTCCTGAACAATTGGTTTCCCGTGTTCGACCGCAAAACACTAAAGTATATGGGAAGCTTTGCCGGAGAAGTCACACGGAATACCGATGGGGTGGCCTTAACACAGCATTCATTCGGAAACTTCGAAAACGGTGCGTTCTTTCCTGTACATAACGATGGCAGCATCACTGCAATAGGCTGGAAGGAGATTGCTGTGGCTTTGGAGCTGAAAGCGGATTGTCCGGAGTAACCTGCAGGTTATTGAATATCTTCTTGCATTGGGAATTTTTGGCGACAATCCTCTTCAGGGAGCAATACATTACTGATGAGTAAGGGAGTTTTGAGTTCAGGGGTTAACCCGGAGGAGCTGCAGAACTCAAAACTCTCCACTCAGCTGAGGATTCTTCTATTAACATGCTTTTTGTTAGTTGAACAACTCTGGAAGAGCCCTATGTAATGATTGCCGATGTATATGGAGAAATCTATAAATACGGGGTGTAATTCAAAACTCCCCTTCGATCAGAATCAAGGGACAGGCAGGCATGGAATGTGGAGGCATGAATTTAAGATTTATTGCATTTTCTGCCAATAGGAGTTATCTTTGACTAAAAAATTGTCATGGAAACAACCAGGCACATTGTAATAATAGCTCCTTCTGCAACTTCGATCCTCGACGTGGCCGGGCCACTCGAGGTTTTTACAAAAACTACTGAATATCTCAGAAAAAAAGGAGACACACAATCATATACAACTCATGTATTATCTGCCGATTCTTCATCGATAGTCAACACCAATGCCGGACTTCCAATTTTGTGCGAGGGAGGAGTTAAATCCGTAAACTACGAAGTCGACACCGTTTTAATTGCCGGCCGAGGTTCGTTAGATGCAACAACATGCCAGTCCTTAACAGCATGGCTTAAGAGACATGTGCAAAAAATCCGGCGCATCGGGTCTATTTGTGCCGGAGCCTTTGTTCTGGCCGAAGCAGGTCTTCTTGACGGGCGCAGGGCGGTTACGCATTGGCAGATTTGTGACAAACTGGCTCAGCAATTCCCCAAAGTAAAAGTCGAGAAAGACCCTATTTACATTAAGGATGAAAACATCTATACATCAGCCGGGATCTCTACCGGAATGGACCTTGCACTGGCGATGGTTGAAGAAGATTTTGGGCGCGACGTTGCCGTAATGGTTGCACGTGTTTTGGTTCTCTATCTGAAACGTCCCGGTAACCAATCTCAATTCAGTAATATTCTGATGTATCAGACAGTCGATTATGAACCGATACAAATTGTTCAGGACTGGATTGTCGATCACCTGGAAGAAGAACTTACTGTTGAAAAACTGGCTGAGAAAGCATCGATGAGTCCGCGAAACTTTGCACGTGTTTTTCTCAAGGAAACAGGCATTACCCCGGCAAAATATGTCGAAAAGGTTCGTTTGGAAACTGCAAGACGTCGCCTGGAAGAAACCCGGTTATCCATTGACGAAATATCGGAAGAATGCGGAGTTGGGAATGCCGATAGATTGCGACGCCTGTTTATACGTCATTTGCGAACAACTCCCGGTGAATATCGAAAAAATTTCTCTACAGCTTTAACAGTTGCCTGAGGATATTTAAGGAGCACATGATAAGTAGGGTTTACTGAATAACAATCAGATAATTAGAGGCTGCTGACTTTTTCAGCGGCCTCTAATTAGTGCGTTTCTGTAAACTCGCATAAATTTCTACAATATGTGTGTCTGTTCAGAAAGTGCCGGTTGCAAGCGTTACCCGGCAAATGGTACTTAATGGACAGACACTAATTATCTGCCGAAAAAAATGCGTATTGGCCATGGTTCCGGAACCATGGCCATCTATAATACGGACAATTTCCTTAACCGGCAGGATTGCCAATCGCTTACAAATTGCCAAAATAAGCTGCTGTGCGAATCATTTGCGAAACGAACGACATTTCATTGTCATACCATGAAACGGTTTTTACCAACTGTTTGCTGTCAGCTGTCACCACTTTGGTTTGTGTAGCATCGAAAAGCGATCCGAAATGCATACCAATCACATCTGTCGAAACAATTGAATCTTCGGTATATCCGTAGGATTCATTTGCAGCTTTTTTCATGGTCGCATTTATCGTTTCTGCATCAACCTCTTTTTCGAGTATGGTAAATAACTCAACAACCGATCCAGTGTGAACAGGAACCCGCTGCGATGAACCGTCGAGCTTCCCCTTTAAGGCCGGAATAACCAACCCGATGGCTTTTGCGGCTCCAGTTGTATATGGAATAATGTTGTTGGCTGCAGCCCTCGATTTACGATAGTTCGATTTGGGATCAGGCGTATCCATCAAGGGTTGAGAATTTGTATAAGCATGAATGGTAGTCATCTGCCCGGCGATAATTCCATAGTTATCGTTCAGAACCTTAGCCATTGGTGCCAGGCAATTTGTCGTGCATGACGCAGTGCTGATCAGCTCATCAGAAGAATTAAGTTTATGGTGGTTTACATTGTAAACTATGGTCTTCATATCTTTATCTGACGGTGCCGAAATAATTACTTTTTTTGTCTCCGGCTTTGAGGTGGGCCGATGCCTTCTCTCGTGTGCTGAAAATACCGGTGCATTCAAGTACCAGATCAACATCGTGCTTTTTCCAGGGAAGATTGTGTGGGTCGCGTTCGGCATAGGCAGCGACAGGTTTTCCATCAATAACCAATGCATGATCATTATGAGTTACATTCTTCTTAAAGGTCCCCTGATTAGAATCGTATTTAAGCAGGTATGCCAGCATTGCAGGAGAACTTAAATCGTTTATGGCAACCACTTCCATTTTGTCACTCTCTGTAATTTCGCGGAAAGCCAGGCGTCCGATTCTGCCAAATCCATTAATTCCAACTTTTATCATAATGCAACTTTTAAAAAATTTATGTTTCTTATTTTTTACCATACAAAGTTACTGTAGATAACACTTGTCTCAAATGACAATTATCCGACAATATCTGCCATGTGTTTTAAGGGTGAATAAATAAATGCAATGTAGCAAAATTCTAAATTCCCTTATTGCTATAGAATACAAGGCGATTCAAGACGAGAATGAAATTATTAAATGGGATGGTGAACTCAAATCACATTTTGGAACTATTGTAAATGCCTGGAACAAGGATACCGACTTGTAAAATGCTTACAAAAATTCAACGGTTTGGTTTTATGTAGAATTAGCTAAAAGAATTGGAAGAAGCAGATAAAAGTAATCGACAGGCAGAAGTTTGCCAGGCAGAAGGCAGAAGTGTTAAATTCGGCAGATTAGAATTTTACCGTTAGTACCGAAAATTGGCCTGATAAGCAAAAATCCAACTCCGCAAAACAAATGATTGATATAGAGTGTTTTGTGATTTGAGTTAGATAAAAGCAAACTCTCAGAAAATGCCGATACGGAAACGAAAACTACACTGAAAAAGGCACAGATTTTTGGAACTATGGTGATTTTTCAGTTTCCCCGAAATATCAAATAGACTTTTTAATCAAGCTTTACGAAAACCGATTGCCATTTTCTGCATCAACTACAGACAAAGTAAAGAAGATAATGATTTCCGAACGAACTGAAACACATACTTATAGAGATAAAACGGGTTGGACAAGAAAAAATTGACAAGACATAGGATGGTGGGTTGGTTATGTGGAGGCTGAGGACAATGTTTATTTTTTTGCTACTCGACTAATGAAATCTGAGAACGACAATAACCCTAACTTTTTTAAGGGAAGAAAAGAAATAACTAAATTGATATTGAAAGACATTGAAGAACTATAAAAAACAACGAACCGCCAACAATGGCTATACGTAATGCGGACAAAAGTGCTGATATGAATGCAATTACATTAAACAAACTTTTCGGTAAGCTGAAAGTGAAGTGCATTGAAATCCCGCACTACGCATAGCCGAGCCCGTTGTAACGCATTTAGAAAAAAGACATTACCAGACAATTTTGAAAATTAAATTATACATTTCCGACAACTTTCATTATCTTTACTAAGAGAAAAACAGATAAATGGTTTACATATTAGACGTAAAAAACGACCAATTAGTAAAGGCAGAAATTGTTGTTCCTAAACCAAATGAAATACCATTAAAAAAAGATGGATGGAATTTTAACTGGAGAGAATTAACCAAGGAAAATAATTCCAAAATATTCATTTTAAGAACAATTGGACTAAATCCAACCATTGAAGGTGCTTTACAACTAAAGATTGAAAACGATATGCTCATTATGAACACTTTAGAAATAGCACCACACAACATCGGACGAAAAAATAAGAAATATGATTATGTCGCCGGTTGCTTGATTGCTTTTGCATGTAAAGAAAGTTTCAAATTGAAAAGTGCTTACAAAGGATTCCTAACCTTTATGTCGAAAACAAGCCTAATGAAATGGTATTCGAAAAAATATGGAGCATCAGTAGGACTTGGACAGAGAATGTATATTGATAGTGAAAACGGGCTGAAGTTGATAAATGAATACCTTGAAAGAAAATGAAAGCTATGAAACGAGATAATAACACAGAGCCAACTAACGGAATGCTAACAAATCAAATGGATACTGGAACAGATGAATTTAAAGATTTCCAGGCCATAATGTTGAATAAGGCGAAAAGTCGGTCAGAAACGCAAAAAAGAGAAATTGAATTACTCTCCATCAAATTTCAAATGCAAGATTATCTGGAATCTGAAGAAACTGAACTCAAACTTCCGGGAGATTTTTTAAAAGAATACTTGAAAACACTAAGAATACCTCAAAAGAAATTTGCTCATTACATTGAGATAAATCCTTCTAATTTGAGCAAATTAATTAACGGAGAGAGACCAATAAATTATGAATTAGCAATCATTTTGGGAAAGATTTTTAATAATGACCCAATGCTTTGGATTGAAATTCAGGCAAAAAACGAACTCAAAAAAATCAGAAAAACCAAAACGAAACGATTTAATAATTACTCATTGAAAGACTTAATGACCTAAGATAAAACGCGCTACAACAAAGCTATATACGCCAGTCGTGGCGTCACAACATATTCAACCACTCGTTTTGTCTACTCACACAAGCTGTTATGGAGCGGAACGTGGAAGCCCGGCACTCTCTCCCATACATTTCGGGTAGACGAAAGGGATAAAACCATAACTGTAAGGCATTGGGAAACGAGCTTGCGAGTTCATGAACACCTTAAACTATTAAACCCCTCGTGAATAATGCAGGCAAATTACAACTTTTATTGTCAACGATAACAAAAATAGGAATAACAGTCGGGGCTCGCTTCACCGTCCCGAAACTTCGGGATTAAAAGTGCCTGAGCCGTGTGCCGGGAATTGAAAATCATGCATTCCTTAAAATAATAATTATGAATGCATAAACTGGTTCGTACGGTTCTTGGGGAGCGGCTGCCTCTAAAGAGCAACACAACAGTGCTATTGTGAGCAACGCAACAATACTATTGTGAGTGACGCAATAACGTTATAGCGAATGGCGCAAAAGATTGAGAATATCTGTTTGCTCAAGAGTTTATTGTTCCCACAAACCTCTTTAATTATTCATCTGCAAGCCAATCAGGATATAATCGTGAAACAATTAAACAACAATTGCGACTAAATGGACCTGTAATTCTTTCCGGAGGGAACCAGGTTGGTGGATTTCATCAAATAAGCAGCTTCAATCAACAGTAACCCAAAACATCTAATACCTTTCCCGGGCATCTGAAAACAATTGTCAGAGACCCGGGAAAGGGATATTTTATTGATGATTGCCTTCCTCGTGCTGGCACTGCTTGTCATAGATTTTACAATCAGACAGTTTGTCAGAAAAGCAAAAAGCAGTTATTGACCCTTTGGGGTTATTCGAAAACGAATGCCGTTATTTAAAAAACAATAACACTGCCGATAAAGCAATAACAATCGTCACGAATATCCTGAATTCTTTTTCCGGGATAAATCGCACCAGGAATTTGCCGGTAACCGAGCCTAACCATACGGCCGGCAACATTATGAAGTTTAATTGCAGTGTCGCCGTGGAGATCGATTCCCACACAAAAAAGTGAAGCGGTATTTTTAGCAGATTCAGGCTTATATAAAAGACAGCCCCGGTAGCAATAAAGCTCTTTTTGGGCAATCGCATAGAGAGTAAGTACAAATTAAAGATTGGCCCTGCTGCATTGCCAATCATAGTGGCAAAGCCGCCGGTAACGCCAAGTGTGCGGGCAAACCAGCTTTTGCGGGTAAATCCGTCAGGCCCGCCCGAATAGTCGCGATAAAAGATCAGTACCAGACAAAGCAATACGGAGATTCCTATGATGTTACGAAACTGATTATCCGATATCATTTCGCCGACAATCAGTGCCAGGACAATCCCTGTCAGGGCATAGGGATAAAGTTTTTTGATATGTTCCCACTTAAGACTTTTGTAGTAGTAACGGATGGCGAACATGTCGCCAAAAACCAGAAATGGTACCAGTAATCCGGCCGAAGCCATGCCTCCGTAAAAGTGGGCCAGCAACGGAATGGTGACCATAGCAATGCCCTTCAGCCCGCTCTTTGATACGCCCACCAGCCAGGCGCTCCCCAACGTTACCAACCAAATTCCCCAACTTGTATCTAATGGATTTATTATTGATTCAATCATGCTGCAAAGAAACAAAAAATAACCGGGAGGGATAACAGAGAAAACAGTGAGTCTTTGCCTTATGAATGCACGCTATATCGAAATGTAGTGATAAAAAATGTAATCTGTTTTATCGGGCTTGTTTAAGTGCTTCTTTTACCGAAGCTTTGAAGATATTACATGACCAGGTAGCACCACTCATTGCATCAACCTTATCAATATTTTGATATTTCAGCAAACTATCGGGATATGAAATAACCCCGACGCGGTTTTTTCGACATTGATCCATATATAATTCATTTCCTGCAAAATATTTCTCATACTCGTCATCAAACTCAACATGTTTTGCCGAATCGCGAATTACAAACTCAACATCAATTATTTCTCCATTCTGTATTTTTATTGTTGAATGGCCATAATAAGGTTCATTGGTATAAATCGATTTTGATATACCTTGAAATGTACCATCTTTGTACCCCTTTTTTCCTGCAAATGCAAAAAAAATGCACATCAGCAGTACAGCAATCATTATTCTTGAAATCATTGAAAAAACAGTTATTTACAATAATACTCCGAGAAACTTTTACAGGTGTCTGGTAATAAATTTTTTACACAATTAATTGCACAAGCTGCAACTCTCTCATAATAAAAGCTTTGCGTCATTGCGTATCTGCATTTAGGCTTTTTTTAACTGACTATTGTACTATAAAGACAATAAAAATCACTTATACCCTTATTCTTTCCCCTGCCAATTCTCTGATTACCTTAGAGGCTGCCATCATTCCAAAAATGGCAGGCATATATGAGATAGTACCCACAGTGGTTTTTTTGTTTTGTTCGCCCCGGGTTTGTATGATCGCTGATTTGTGAACCGGCTCCGGACTGAAAACCACATCAAATCCTTTTTTGATGCCGAATTTGCTCAAACGTTTTCTTACCATACGTGCCAGGTTACAGTGATAAGATTTGCTGATGTCTGTAATCTGTACCTTTTCCGGGTTCATTTTTCCGCCCGCCCCCATGGAAGAGATCAAACGGCGGCCATTTTTCATGGCAGCAACAATCAGGAAAACTTTTGGGCTGAGAGAGTCAATGGCATCCACCACATAGTCGTACCGCTGTGTCATCAAAACCTCAAAGTCGTCGCCGGTGTGAAAATGGCAGAAAGGATGCAGGACAATATCGGGATTTATTTCTTTTAGCCGGGCCGCCATCACATCGGTTTTTGACATTCCTTCGGTCGAAATAACAGCGGGCAACTGACGGTTTCGGTTCGAAGGATTTACTACATCACCGTCGATAACGGTTAGTTCTCCGATTCCGGATCGGGCAAGCATTTCGGCGCACCAGGAACCAACGCCTCCGAGTCCGGCGACCAGCACATGCGACCGGTTTAGTTTTTCAAGTTTTTCTTTTCCGATTAATAGTTCCGTGCGCTCAAGCCACTTCATGAAGCTACTGTTTTAATAAAATCCCGGGTTATCTCATTCAAATCTGAACAAACGGTTAAAATTTTCTTCAATGCTACTGCCCAGTTTTTCAACTGTGGTATTCCTTATTTCAGCACCCCGGATATATAAGCCCGATATGGATTTATTGGTGTGATCGGTTTCCAGGAATAAGTTTTCCCCAGGGATTCTTTCAAGTGATTCTGCCGCTTTATTATTTTGGTGGTAAAGTATTTTCGGGCCGAATGAAAGATAAAAACCTTGTTTTACAAATTGTTCCATTTCCTGTGGATGGCCGCTAAAACCATGAATCACCCAGGGCTGGGACGGTGTCATTTTTTTATGCAGGTTCAATATCTCGTTATTGGCTTTTACCGAATGAATGATCAGTGGTTTTTTTATGTCCTCCGAAATGTCAACCTGCTGGCAAAATATTTTCTTCTGAAGTCCCAGGGCAGGCCCCTTGATTTTATCAAGACCGGCCTCTCCAATCGCAATTACTTTGTGGTTTGCAGCAATTTTCTTAACCTTATTTAATAATGCATCGATGTCTTGTCCATGAATATACCAGGGATGGATTCCGTACGAAAACCATACGCCCTCAGGTCCTTCCTGCAGAGGCTCCGGCGCCACACAGCTGACGATGGCAATTTCTGTATCAGGATTTTCGGGTTCTGTATGGGTGTGGAAATTGATGTACTTCATTAATTCCTTCTTTTACATTTAGGGGGCCGAAACAATGGTTTTTTCACCGGGAATTCTGGCCCTGATGGCATGATTATACATGGCTTCACAAACAACGGGAGGAAGATAATATTCACCCGGGAATGCAGCGTGTACTACCACAACAAATTGTTTGCTTCTGCCGGCTTTCAGATCGAAATACGAAAGCACCCTGTCATCACGGATGTCACGATAATCAGGAAGGTCAACATCGTACGAACGGATACCTTCCAGACGAGTGTTTCGTATTTCCCATCCTGACGGGATCATTTGTGTCAGGGCCAGATTTCGCGCGTCACCAGCAGAGCCGGGATTGCTGACTCTGATCACATATTTGAAGTCCGTTCCTTGCGGGATATTTTCATGTGAAACAGGGCGATCGTCCATGGTCAGGAATCTGCGTTCAATCTTAAGATTCTCTGAAAAGGCTGTGGAATCAATTCCTCCCGGAATTCCCTGAATCAGCAGTGAGGCAAACAGCTCCTTACCCGAATCGTTGGAAACTGTTATTTGCCCGTTCATTGCTTCACCAAAGCTGATGCTTCGTTGCGAAACCGGTTTGTCTGTTCCTACAGTAATATTATCTTCGTTATTCACCGAATAAGTGTATTGCAGTGACGAGTCATCTGCTCCGTTTCCGGCAAAATTAACAATACTCATCAGTGTCCATGCTGTTGTTTGTGTACTATACCATCTTCCAGAATTAAGCGCCTCAGCTGCTTCTTTTACCAAAGGCATGGCAGTTTCCTTTCGCCCCAGAAGATTCAGTGCCTGAATAAGAATGGCTTTATCGCGCAAGGGTGAGCCGTACGTTTCGTATTGAACATCTGTGGAATTCAACTCAGGTGCCTCATTCATTATTTCCGATGCCACTTTTTGCATACCCGTAAGGGCATAGGCTGAAGCCAGTAACCATCTGGTTTGAGCGATGAGGTACGACTGCTGACGCAGCCGGTTCATGGCGTCAGTGACAGGTTCGCCGGCCAGTGCAAGGGTATAGAGCCTGTAAGCCTGAAGCATCTGTTCTGATGTATAAGCTTGTGTTTCGGGGCGTGGCAGCCAGGATGAAGCTCTTTCTTTTTGCCATTCAATCCAGCCGGACTTTAATGAAGGGTGCACCAGAAAGCCCTGTTTCTCTGCTTCGAGCATAAAATGACCGGCATAACTGGAGCCCCAGTCACTGGGTTGTGATTGTCCCGGCCAGTAAGCAAATCCGCCTTCGGGCGTCTGGTAAGAACTGTAGCGTTGAAGTACGCTGGTGATATTTTCTCTTACCCTGTTGCGTTGTTCCCCCGTCATGTCGACAATCTTGTCGAGATACAATTGCGGAAAACCGCCAGAAGTAATCTGTTCGATACATCCGTGCGGGTATTCAATAAGAAAGTTCAGTCGCCCGGTTAAATCCATCGGAGGAATTGCACTCACCTCCAGTTGCATGGTATTTGTTCCAGGGATACCCGGCAGGTTATATTCCAATGTCTGATTTGCTTTGGGCTCAATAACGGCAAAGCGGGTTTGTGTCACAGGTGGATTGGGCATTCTTATTTCCAGGTTTTTTGTCAGACGGTCTTTTTCCCCGTTGCCCGATGCTTCAATTACCAGTTGCGACTGGCCGGTAAGGGATTTGGTATGCACCTCAAAACTTACCGTTTTTTCACCGGGTGAATCGAAAGAGACGGTTTTGCTGCTGTTTTCTCCGAAGGAATAATGTTGAGAACCTGTAATTGTGACCGTTACTTCGTGAATATTTTCTTCGGAAACAAAAACAGTAACCGGAAGGGACAGTTTCTCATCGGGGCCTAACATACGAGGCAATGCAGCCCACGCCATCACAGGCTTTTTCACTTTTACGGTAGCATCATTGCTGCCGGTAGCCTTTCCGTCGGTGCTGATAACCATAACACGAACAGATCCGGTATAAGAAGGAACTTTGAACCGGTGCGGGTTTTCATCCCTCTTTTTCAATTTGTTCGGGCCGAAGAATTTCACCATGGGCTCGAAGCGTTGCAACCGGTTTTGCCCTTTGTCACCCTTGAGCGATTCATCTCCTCCAACGCTGAAAAGCTGTTCAATCTTTCCACCGAATGCACCGATGACTTCATCGTAAAGATCCCAGGTTTTAACCCCAAGCGCCTGTCTTGCGTTGAAGCGCTCCCATGGATCGGGTGTCTGAAAACCGGTTATATCAAGCAGGCCTTCATCTACTACTGCCAATACATAGTCCATTTCCCGGTTATTGGCCTCGCTGACTATGATTTCAACATCTTCCCCGGGGCGCCAGGTTTCAGAAGTCTTTATTTCCGGTTCGAGACGCGTGCCGGGATTTTCTATTTTTACCGGAATGATTCCGTAAAGACGCAGGGGGCGATTGTTGGTAGTCTGACTGTATGTTTGAATAAGCGTTATGCTGATATAAATGTTGGGAGCCATCTCCGGTGTGGCTTCAAAGCTGAATGTTGTTTCTTTGGCCTGAGGTTCTATCCACCACGACTTCAGCACGCTGCTTCCCGACTCAAGACTGACAAGGGCTCGTCCCTGCTCTGAAGAGGGGAACGTGACGGTAACGTCCTCACCAACCTCATATTTTTGCTTATCGGCAGAAAATACAAGGTGAGAAGCGCCGTCGCCACCACGCGATTCACGTGCCCATCCCGGCCAGTCAACTCTCACTGTGGTGGCAGTTGAATGCCCCGACGAAGGATTTATTACTCTTATCAGGTATCGTCCCCACTCCGGCTTGTTTATCCGAAAATCAAAACTGCCTGAGCCATCATCACCGGTTATCAGTGTTCCTGAGTCGACAATATTCCGGCTGCTTGAAGCAATATAGCGTCCAAGGTCTTCTTCTGATGATTCCCACCACCAGCGCCAGTTTATTTTATAGACGGTATATTGTAGTTTCTGATTGCCTGCAGTATTTCCCTGACTGTTTACAGTAACTACATCTATCCGGTGGTTTTGGTCGGTTAATAATAGTCCGCGATCATCGCCCTCTGGAGCACGAATGCCTGTATATACATCGAAGGGTGATATAGCAAGGGTTTCGTTTCCGACACTAAAAGCGCCCCCTTTTTCAAATACTCGGGTTCTTAATGCTCCCCGAACCATGCCGGGAACCAGGTCGAATTCAGGTATTCTGTAACGGAACGAAGAGAGACCTTTTTCGTCTAACATTCCTTCATAGATGGTCAGTTCCGATTCGTTCACTTCCCGTGAGGGATCATCAAAAATAAAGCCGGCATATCCTTCAAAATGGGTTTTTGCAGGCTGCAAATTAAGTCTTACATCGGCTTTGAGGTTGGAAGCAGGGGATCCGTGAAGCCAGTTGGAGCGGATATTGAAATTATAGATTTGCCCGGATTCCAAAATTTTTCCGGGTGTTTCAAGCTCCACTTTCAGACGGTTGGGACGAATTGTTTCAATGCGAAGATTCTTTTCGAACACAACACCTCCCACATGAACACTTGCGAGCCAATAGCCGGTGGGGGCGTCCTTGCCGGTTTTCGTCCTGAAAGTGTATAAACGGTTTTCGGGATGTGTCCGGGTTTGTTTGTAAACAAGACGTCCTCTTGGATCTGTTAACTTGAACGTAACCGGATGATTGGGGGGAAGTGTTCCCGGCGTGCTTTCGATGGGCATAAAAGAGACAAAAAGGGAGTCTCCCGGTCTCCAGACCCCGCGTTCCCCGAAAATGAATCCTCTCAGACCTTCATTCACGGTTTCACCTGATACGTCGAACCTGTCGAGTGCGAGGGCCTGCCCGTCATCGAGCCTTAAGTATCCTCTTTGCTTTCCATCTCTGGCGATCAGCAAAAAGGGAATTCCGTCAGCCGTTATACTTGCCTGCCCCTCATTGTTGGTAGTGCCTTCCCCGATTTTAATCATTTGAAGGTTAAAAATCTCTACCCCTACATTGGCAAGGGGTTCGGATGAAATAAGGTCGCTCACGGTCACCAATAATTCGTTATTGGTACCGCCTTTTACCAACAGTCCGAGATTCGAAGCCAGCACATTACGTGCCACCCAGCGGTCGCGTGTATAATATGAGTCGGAGCAGGGGTTGTCTCTTTCGCTCCAACGATAATCCGGGTTATAGTGGTAAGGATAAACGGAGTAATAGTTGTCGGTTTCATCCCAGAATCCTTCTTCCGGGTCGGGATGGTCGGCCTGAACGGAATTATCCCTCTGGTCATCACCTGCACAGGGATAAATGGCATCCGTCTTTTCAAAGCCCAGTTCTACCCGGTAAATGGCTCCCGGATCGGGCTGGATGAAGCGGGATAAATCGAGAGAAAAGGTGTTCCATTTGTTTAGGTCGAGTGTTGGATCGGTGTCTATTTCGATGCGTTGCTTGTGAACCAGTCTTCCTGCCCGTTTAATCTGGTTTTCACCACTGAGTTGATTGACCTGAAGGAAATGACCGATGTTGTGTTCATATATCTTGATAATACGGACTCTTACTGCATTCAGACTCACTGCTCTGAAGGGCATGAACAAACCGTCTGAATAAGGCATGACAGTTCCGTCTCCGATGATTTCAACAGCCGGTTTTTCACTTGTGAAGGTGAAGGTGAATTCGCCGCGTCCGGACAATTTGCGGCCCGATACATTCTTAACATCCTCAGAAATAATAAGCGTTTTTTCGCCGGTAATGTCTTCATCCGGGTATAGCTCTACAAGGTTGTTGTCTATATTCCAGTTAAGGTCCTGTCCCGAAAGCCTGAAAAGGCCTGATATGTCCTGTCCCGGGTCTAACGGATCGCTGAAAGTAACGGTAATAACTTTTCGCGGTGAGGTTTCGAGACGGGCTGAAAAGATTTTGAATGTATTTGCCGGAGGGATGTTTACTTTTAGGTTTTGTTCTTCACCGGGAGAAAGCGGACCTTCTTTGACCGTTACAGATAGTATACCCTCATTTTCTCCACGCATTATGTCATTAACAGTAAGGATGTGGTTTCGGCCATTTGAATGGAACCATTCGGGTTCTCGGGTTTCACCGTTGTATTTAACTTCTACATTGGTTTCTACCAGTTCGTCATTGGCTACATCGGCCAATGCCACTTTTATGGTTGCCTGATATTTATTGTAGTCGCTGACAGACAATGGTCCTATGTTTTCGGTGCTTAACCAGGCATCCTGCTGAATAGTCTGAAAGGTAAAGAAAAAAGGCTCCTCTTCATCAGGCAAAAGACGCTGGAGGGCTATCTCACTTTTAAATTTTTCGCCTGAGGGAAGCAGTTCTGAAGGCTTAAAAACAATGGTTCGCTCATCTGCCCATACTGCTTCTCCCTTTATTGATGGAGAAAAAGAAATAATGCCGTCTTTTATGCTCTGGCCAGGGACTGCCTGGCTGACAGGCGATGTAAATTCGACCATCACGGGTGATTTCACAGAAATCTGCCCAGAGGTAAAAGCACTGATTGCCGGATGAAAAGGGGAATGGGGAGCTTCCTTTTTGTCGCTATCGCAGGCAGAGAAGAAAATGATGGTAAGAAAAAAGACAACACGAAAAAAAGTAGTTTTCATAACAAGGCATTTTAAGGAGCAGACTCAGATATTAATTTCTCAATTTTTAGCAATTCAAAATTTTAACGTCAGGCCAATACCGTTTTCCGACATCGTTAAATTTAACTGATGCCTGTTCCAAAATGAACTTGATTGCAACCCTTTATTATAGGTATCAATGGCCTGTTTTGCCTGTTTGTTAAATTTTTGTGTGATGAGAATCGATACTACTGCTAACCCGGCACCAATACCTGCCAATGTCCAGTTTGCATCACCTCCTGCAATGGCGGTCCCAATAGGATAACCAATCATGAATCCGCCGGCGGCCCCGATTACTGTTGCCAGTGCATAAGTGCTTTGTGCAGATTTTATTTCTTTAAAGGCTTGTTCGTTAGGCCTCATCGCGTTTACAAGCTTATTCATGCTTAATCGGTTGTTGTCCTGATAAAACTGATACCCTCCGAAAACCTTTTTCATTGTGATAGAATCGGTAGCCGTTTGGCTGAAAGAGAGTGTCATGCCTCCCATTAACAGGAATAAAAAGAGTAATGATTTTTTCATCAGTATAAAATTTGTCTAAGTTAGTGGTCTGATGGAACTCGCATGATTGAAGGTTATACATGTTCTTTAGTGACAAACCTTGTCATGCTCGTTTCATTCGTATAAAATTTGATTTTTAAGGTTGAATGGAACTCGTATGCAAGAACTTATACATGTTCTTATTGTGGCAACCTTTGCCGTGCCCGTTTCATGAGAATAGAATTTAGTTCAGGTTATTGGTTTAATGGAAAACTCGTATGCAAGTTAATATTTTTATCTTATTCTTCTGTTAAGCGGGTTGGTGCATTTTTTGTTTTTTTATTAATTCCCGGCACTTATTTTATATTCCGGTAAATTTTCTCCTGTTACCAGGCGATAAATTACTTGCAGGGCGGGTGAAACAGATCGTCTTTTTCATAATATAACCTTGCGTCATTAAGTCACTACGTTTGGCACTTGTTTTAGCAGACCATCTTTTTCCCTACAGTGATTATTTGAAACATTGACATTGAGGGTGAAAGAACAGGAAGCATCCGGTCGATCAGTTCTACAGCACGGTATAAAAAATCGGGGAGCATTTGTTTGCAGGTGAAGCCACCGCTCACAAGATATAGGAATGGATTGGTATAGGTGATCCCTCGTACTTCCAGGCCAGGGTATGAAGCGTTAAATTTTTCTCTGTCGCGGCAAAAAATAATCCATGGAAGAGCCCCGTTGGCCGAAGAGAGTGGCCCTTTCTCGGGCAGTGTCCAGTCGCCCGTGGGATCAAACGCTTCGTGATGAAAGTTTTTGTATATGAATCTACCCCATAAAGTGTTGGCGGGTTCAATCATCTTTATGATACCGCCCGGGATTAAAGTTCTTTCAGCTTCAGTAAAAAACTTTGCAGCATCCGGAATGTGATGAAGAGTATCAATCATGAAAATGGCTGCAAGGCTTTGATCTTCAAAAGGCATTTCCACGGCCGAAAAGGTCATGTCGTTGGTTGGCAGTTTCTGTATATCGGAAGCTATGACCCGGGGTTCCAGTTCTTTAAGGAAGCCGCCGCCGCTGCCCAGTTCCAGTAATTTTCCGGGAGGCAAAGACGGGATCTCTTTGAGGAAATGCGAATACCACTGCCGGTAAAGATTTTGTAGGAACTTCTTGCTTTTTAGAATCTTTCGGTGGGCAAGCGTTCTTTCAGGCGAATCAAGGGGGTGGTCAATTTGGTATTTCCAGGGCATAAAATTTAGTCAATAGTTTTTAGTCAATAGTTTTTGGTTTGTTCCGGAGCGTTGCGTATTTTGTGAAACTTCCATAAAAGAAAACCCAGGAGCGCTATGGATGGCAGTACAAAGTTCCAGTCGGTTGTTAAATCTTCTGTTCCGGGTTGGAGCGGGTTGATATCGGGGTTGGTACACCTGTAATAATAAAAAATTATCAGCGACATGAAATTGTTCGCAAAATGCCCTGCAACAGGGTACCAAAGATTTTTCCCAAGGAGCATGAGATATCCCAAAGCCAGTCCGAGGAAAAATCGTGGCAGGAAAGTAAAGAACTGAAGATGAATGGCGCTGAACAGAAAAGCAGTTAGCCATACTGCAACGTGTTTGTTCTTTAGCCATTCCCTGAATACGGGCTGCAAAACACCTCTGAAAAGCATCTCTTCGCCGAGCGCCGGTAATATGGCAATCATTATAAAGTTAATCAGCAGGAGCCCCGGCTGGTCGGTATCCAGAAAACTGTAGATGATGTCAGTTGCGCTATCTTCCGATTGTTTCATCCATAGCTCCAGGCCCCTTAAAAACTCCGGCAATTGCATGTTGTTGTTCAAAATTCCCAGGTAGCTCACCAGCGGTTGGGACGAAACAATTATGGCCAGACTCATCAGCAGCAGGCCGGTTGCAGGCCGGCGAAAACCAATTCCCCGTGTCAGATGGCCCCAGAAGAAAAGGCCGGCCAGTAGCGAAGGAATGATAAACACTGAAAAACTTTGCACAATCTGGAAGTACCGCAGCATATTAACAGACAAAGGCATACCTTCTGTGCCCGCGAGAAAAAGTCCGTCCGTAAAAGGCAATGCAGCCAGAAGTGCAAGGAATGTGAAACCGATAAAACTGGTAAAAACCAGCATTATGGTCATTAATAGCTTGCCAAATCCTTCGAGATGGTTCCAGATTGCCCGCATAGTATTCTATTCTGCAATTATCAGGAAGTAATTTTTCTTGCCTTTCTGTATCAAAAGATATTTGTCGTTCAGCAAGTCGGTTGTTTTAACGATCAATTCTTCGGTTGTCACTTTTTCTTTGTTGAGGCCGAGTCCGCCGCCTTTAATGGTTCGTCGTGCTTCACCTTTCGATGGGAGCACTTCGGTTTTTTCGGCCACCAGGTCAATAATTCCGATGCCTGCATCAAGTTCCTTTCTGTTGATGTTGAATGTGGGAACTCCCTCGAAAACAGACAAGAGTGTCCTTTCGTCCAGCTTTCTTAAGATGTCGGTAACATTTTTTCCGAAAAGTATCTGTGAAGCATCAATGGCCATCTGCAGGGCTTCATCGCCATGCACAAGGCGGGTAACAGTTTCGGCGAGCCGTTTCTGAAGTTTTCGCTGGTGGGGCGCTTCGTTGTGTTCTTTAATAAGCGCTTCAATTTCGTCGCGCGGTATCAGTGTAAATATTTTGATGTATTTTTCGGCATCGGCATCCGAAGTATTGAGCCAGAACTGGTAAAAAGCGTATGGGCTTGTACGTTCGGGATCGAGCCAGACGTTGCCCGATTCGGTTTTTCCGAATTTTCCGCCGTCGGCTTTGGTAATAAGCGGACAGGTCAGTGCAAAAGCTTCACCGCCTGTTTTTCTGCGAATGAGTTCTGTTCCGGTGGTGATATTTCCCCATTGGTCGGAGCCGCCCATCTGCAATTTACAACCATGCGCCTGATACAGATGGAGGAAATCGTAGCCTTGCACCAGCTGATAGGTAAATTCAGTAAATGACAATCCTTCGCGCGATTCGCTACCCAGGCGTTTTTTCACGGAGTCCTTAGCCATCATGTAATTAACGGTGATGTGCTTACCTACATCGCGAATAAATTCCAGAAAAGTGAAATCTTTCATCCAGTCGTAATTGTTTACCATCAGGGCCCGGTTCTCTTTGCCCGTCTCGAAATCCAAAAACCTGGAGAGTTGCTCCTTCAGACATTTCTGGTTATGACGCAGCGTTTCTTCATCAAGAAGGTTTCTTTCCTGCGATTTCATAGAAGGATCGCCGATCATTCCCGTAGCACCGCCCAGCAAAACAATTGGTTTGTGACCGGCAGCCTGAAAATGCCGAAGCATCATAACACCAACAAGATGGCCGATGTGCAGCGAGTCTGCAGTGGGATCTATACCCACATAGGCCGTGGTCATCTCTTTCTCCAGTTGTTCTTCGGTACCGGGCATGATGTCGTGGATCATTCCCCGCCACTTGAGTTCTTCTACAAAATTCATGGTTCAATATCCGTTAATCTTTAGAATGCAAATCAAATGTTCGTGATCAAAGCGTTTTAGTTGTTAAAATGCAACACTTCAGGTTTTGCATGCAATGTCTTATTAGTTGATCGACATCGAGCATTAAAAAAATTAATGATCTGCTGTACACATATTGTTAAAAATTTTGCGAGTTTATAGACACGCAATAGTTAACATTGTTTCATTCAAGAGGCGCAAAAATAAGAATAATTAACGAACATGCCTTGAGGAATTAAATGGTTACCGGACTTTGTCCGTTTTCTGACGGATTCAACAATTCTTCAAGGTCCCTTTCAAAGAGGTCAAAGATAAGTGGAGCAGCCTTCTTTACCGGGGGATACAGTTTTGAGCGTTGCTGTTCTTTCGGAGTAATAATTTTGTCCTCCAGGCCGAAAGCGTTAAGTCCCAAAAGAAGAATGCTGATGATGAAAGCTGTTTTTAACATTCCGAAAACGAGGCCAATGATCCTGTCGAAAGGTCCAAGTGCTATTGCATGAATCAGAGTTCGCAGTAACGAGGCAATAAGATGAACAATCAACACAACAATAACGAAGGTAACCAGAAAGGCAATAATTCCCATGTATTGCGAATGAAATATCCCGGAAAGGAAACGTGCCGTAACGTCAGAAAACTGAACTGCTAAAATTATTCCCAGAATTAATGCTGCAAGGCCTGCCAGTTCTTTGATAAATCCGTTTTTTAAACCTTTCAGGGCAGTAAGGATCAGAAGAATACCGGCAATGATGTCGAAATAGCTCATAGTTTTATCTAAAAATCTGACGATTTATGAATAAAGCAGGATAAATTATTGGTTGGAACAAAATTATTTATATTTACGGTCAAAACAATAGATGAGTACACCTTTAAGAAGCTCATTTTTTCCACCCTTTTTGTTGCAGGGAGTTTTATATCGTCATTTCCCGGCTCAAAGAGGGCTGTTTTTCAGCTTTTTGCAAAAATAACATTGTTTGGCCGGCTCATAAAACGGTTGCCGGTTTTTGAAGAATATTGAGGCTGAATACATGGAATAATATCACGACAACAGAAAATAAACAGCCGGGGACTCGTAAACATTAGAGTAGTGAATTTTTGAAAAGATAAAGAAATGCCAATTATATCCAGTATTGTCGGGCTTTTTAATGCCCGTCGTTTGTCGCAGATCGATCTGTTCCGGAAAGCACCTATGGAGGTACAGGAATCGGTCTTCTTCTCCCTGATTGAAGAAGCCCGGGAAACGGAATGGGGCAGGCAATACGATTATTCTTCTATCCGTAAGATTCATCAATACCAGGAGAGAGTGCCCGTTCAGGGTTATGAGGGGTTCGAACCTTATGTAGAACGCTTGCGAAACGGAGAAAAAGATGTGCTTTGGCCGGGCGTCACCCGCTGGTTTGCCAAATCCTCGGGGACGACGTCATCTAAAAGTAAATTTATTCCTGTGACTAAAGTTGCTTTGGAAGCATGCCATTTTCGTGGCGGAAGAGATGTTCTTGCAATATATAACGACAATTATCCGGAAAATCAGGTTTTTTCAGGCAAAACACTCACACTGGGCGGCAGCCATCAGATCAACAATTTCAGCAACGATTCTTATTACGGGGACCTTTCAGCAATACTGATTGAAAACCTGCCATTCTGGACCCAGTTTTTCAAAACGCCGGGGCCCGATGTTGCCCTGATGGAGGAGTGGGAAGAAAAGTTGAAGAAGATCACGAAGGTTACAATTGAAGAAAATGTAACTTCTCTCGCAGGTGTTCCTTCCTGGTTTTTGGTTTTGATCAAGCATATTCTGAAGACCACGGGCAAAAAAAATTTATTGGAGATATGGCCGAATCTGGAACTCTTTATCCACGGGGGGATTAATTTTACTCCTTACCGCGAGCAGTATAAAGAATTAATTCCTTCCGAAGAGATGCATTATATGGAAACGTATAATGCCTCGGAAGGATTTTTCGGGATACAGGATGATCCGACTTCTTCTTCGATGTTGTTGATGCTTGATTATGGTATTTTCTATGAATTTATGCCGATGGGAGAGTTGGGAAAAGAAAATCCCAAAACACTGGTTCTGGATGAAGTGGAACTCAACAAGGATTATGCAATCATCATAACAACAAATGGCGGATTGTGGCGGTATATGATAGGTGATACGGTACGGTTTACCCATCGCTACCCTTTTAAATTTATCATTTCGGGACGAACCAGGCATTTCATCAATGCTTTTGGCGAAGAAGTTATTATTGATAATGCCACAAAGGCGCTGGATGCTGCCTGTAAAGCCACGGGCGCAGTTGTCAGTGAATACACTGCAGGACCGTTATATATGAGCACAGGTAGCAAGGGGGCTCATCAATGGGTTATTGAATTTGAGAAGTATCCCGATTCTGTTGATAAGTTCAGGGAAGTGCTCGACAAAGCTTTGCAGGATGTTAACAGCGATTATGAAGCCAAGCGTTACAAAAGTATTACCCTTGATCCGCCCGATGTTGTTGTGGCGCGCGAAGGCCTGTTTTTTGACTGGATGAAGTCGAGAAATAAACTGGGAGGACAAAATAAGGTACCCCGGCTATCGAACAATCGCGATTATCTTGATGATCTTTTAAAGCTGAATCATAGAATAGATCATTAGATTTTTAGGAAAGAAGATTAAAGCTGAATCAATAGATCGTTAGATTTTTAGATATAAGTAATCGACAGGCAGAAGTTTGCCAGGCAGAAGGCAGAAGTGTTAAATTCTGCAGATAAGAATTTTACCGTTAGTACCGAAAATTGGCCTGATAAGCAAAAATCCAACTCCGCAAAACAAATAATTGATATAGAGTGTTTTGTAATTTAAGTTAGGCATAAGATAATTCATCAGTATAAATTATGTATAAGTTATTGGTCTGATGGAACTCGCATGCAAGCATTTATACATATTCTTGTTGTGGGAAACCTTGCTATGCTCGTTTCGTACAACCTTGATATACTGTATTTTAACAAATAAACCTCTTTAGGTGCAAACAATTGGTTTGCAACGTTTTGCAAAAGTTTGACGGAGTATTATGAATTCTATAATACTGATAATCTGACAAACACTCGCTGAATCGTAAGGAGTTGAATATGAGTTTTCTACAAAAGAGTTAAGGACTATTGTAAAAAGGTATTGTTATGCATATTGCTATTGCCGGGAACATCGGATCGGGGAAAACTACTCTGGCCGGATTACTGGCCAATCATTACGGTTGGGAGGTTCATTACGAAGATGTGGAAGAAAATCCTTACCTGGCCGATTTTTACAACGATATGAAGCGATGGTCGTTCAATCTTCAGGTCTATTTTCTGAAAAGCCGTTTCTCTCAGATCATTAAAATCAGAGAAGGCAATAAAAGTGTCATCCAGGATCGTACCATTTATGAAGATTCGGTTATTTTTGCGGCTAATTTGTACGATATGGGGCTTATGAGTCCGCGCGATTATGAAAATTATAGCGGACTTTTTGATCTTATGAGCAGTTTGATAGCGCCTCCCGACCTCCTGATCTATCTGCGGGCTTCTGTTCCCACCCTTGTGCGGCAAATCGAGATGCGGGGACGTCCTTACGAATCGTCTATACGCCTGGATTACCTGCGACGCCTAAATGAACGCTACGAGGGGTGGATACGTAGTTACAAAGCGTCCAATTTGCTCATTGTTGATGTTGACAAGAACGATTTCATTAAAGAAAAAAGTAAATCTGAGTGCTGTGATTGATAAAGTGGACAGCAAGATACACGGTTTGTTTTAACCGGCATTATAATGCGGGTCATCCGTATTAAGCTTCAACTTCTTCTCCTTCATAGTAAACCGTTTCAGGCATCCAGTCGTCGTTTAAAACAACCATATTGGCAAGGACACCTTTGCCTATCCGTCCTATGCGGTGCGTTTGCCCCATAACGGCAGCCGGGGTGAAGGAGGCCATGCGTAAAGCTTCTGCTTGGGGCAATCCGACCTCTTTGATACAATACTGTACGGCTTGTGCCATTGAAATGGAGGACCCGGCCAGCTTGCCTTCCTGATTGTAGCAAATGCCGTTTTTCATCCTGAAAGTGGTCGGGCCGAAATAAACCTCGCCGTCTTTTTGTCCCAGAAAAGTGGCATCGGATATCAGGAACAAGCGGTCACCCATGACGCGGTGAGCCAGGCGAATGGCGGCCGGATGCACATGGTGGCCGTCAGCAATAACACCTGCCCGTGCACTTGGATGTTCGAAGATAGCGGTAATAATCCCCGGTTCTCTTCCTGATATGGGCGACATTGTGTTATACAAATGGGTTGCCATTCGTCCTCCATGATCAAAGAACGACATTGCTGTTTCGTAGGATGCATTAGAGTGACCGGCAGACAAAATCCACCCGGTTTCCATCAGAACATCCAGATTTCCTGAGGTGAACAACTCGGGAGACACAGTGATGGCTTTAATAACTTCGTGTCCTTCGCCGGTTATTTCTTTTAACAATGATGGGGTAGCCGGTTGTAGCCATGGTTCATGATGGGCCCCTTTTTTAGAAGGGTTCAGGAAGGGGCCTTCGAGGTGTCCGCCCATGAGCAATGATTGCTCCTTTGCCATTATTTTGCGTATGGTCTCGATGGCATTTTTCCTCGTATCGGTAGCGGAACTTATGATGGTCAGGAGTAATGACGTGGTTCCGTGTGCCAGATGAGTGTTCAGTATTTGGCGAAATGACTTTTCCGATGGGTCCAACGAGGCATACTTCCCTCCGCCACCGTTAACCTGGAGATCGATATATCCTGGAGCAACCACCTTCCCCTCCAGATCGATGGATGGTAAATGTGAAGGAGGATGCGTGGTTATGCCAAGAATGTGTGGCGGTTTTACAACGATAGAAAATCCCGGTGAGAGAAAAGACCTTCCGTCAAAAATCCGACCGTTTTTAAGAATGAAAGATGGTAACATATTGGTTCTTCTCTTTAATTCTATAAATTTAGAAAATTGGAATTAATTATGCAGAATTTTGCCGGCTATTTTGACCGGGTTACAACAGCGAACCTTATGACTTTCAAATTTTCTCCTGTTAATTGCCCTGTAGGACAAAGCGTTTCCTTAATGGTTCCTGTATTTATCCCTGAATAGACAATACTTAGCATCGCATTTCGAGCATTGGTATTCCATTCTTTTCATTTCTTTCCCGGCACCGACAATGCCGCTGACAGATTTGATGGGGAGCATCAATGATGAATCTGTCAGTTTTACACCACAGGTGTTTCCCGACATCAGAGCAAATAGTTTTTGCTGGTCGGAAACAGGCCATCTGCAATAGCCCGGACTGTAGCGGTTAGAGATTTTCATTCCGCTGCGGTTGGCATACTTTTCTATGGTGTCGTGAGCAATGCCGGCGACCGATTCGGCCATTTCGGAGCCTATAATGTCTATAATATAGCCTTCGAGAAGGTTTCCCTGTTGCAGATGTTTCCGCGAAAGATTTTCCATTTCTTTCCCGCACGTTCCGATAAAACAATATATTTCTTCACTTTTCTGAAGGCATGAGGCAACCATCTTGTTGAGGTAAAAAGTGTAACCCTGAAGCTTCATGGTTCCTGCCGAAACATCGATTTCAGGCCTTTGAAAGCAGCTGAAGCATGCAGAAGGGCAGACAACAGAAAGGCATTCGTCGATCAGTGTCACGATCAGCTCTTCAAGATATGGCTCTATTTGCCCCGACGGAACTTCTAACATGCCGGATACCCGCCCGGGGTCAATGGTAATAAGTGAATTGTCAGGATGTATTCTGACAGACCTTCCGTTTTGAGTCCTGTCTGCTGTTTCGCGTATGTTATATCTGCCGCTCATGATTTTACAGAAGTTCAGGTTTCGAACTAAAAACGGGGCTTTCTGTTTTTGCAAGCCTTGTAAATGACACTTTACTGAACAGACACATAAATGTAATGATTAAGTCTGCTCCTGAAAAGTCTCTTTTTGCAAATACCATGACGGAAACGCCTCTTTCAAGAGCACCCGTATTTTTATGTTAAAATCCGGCGGGGGAGTCGGGTCAGGCAATCAATGAATTGAGATAGGAAACAGCCCCCTGGGGATCCGGAGCATACCCGTCTGCGCCGATTTCGGTTTTGAAATTTTCATTAACCGGCGCCCCGCCAATAATCAGAGGGACTTCCGGGTATTGTTGCTTGATATCCTGTGCTATGGTTTTCATGTTGGCCATGGTGGTTGTAAGCAATGCCGAAAGGCCGACAACGGCATCCTTATGAGAACCTATGGCATCGAGAAATTTCCGGGAATTGACATCAACGCCTAAATCCAGAACTTCCCACCCGGCACCTTCGACAATCATGCCTACAAGATTTTTGCCTATGTCGTGCAGATCACCTGCTACCGTTCCTATAATAAACAAGCCTTTCTTTTTGACAGCGCCAGACTGGAAGTAGGGTTTGAGATGTTCCATGGCAGCATTCATGGCTTTAGCCGAAATCAACATCTGAGGGACAAAAATTTTCTTTTCTGAGAATTTTTTGCCCACAACATCCATGGCTTTAATGAGAGCTTCACTCAGTATCTCATCGGGGCCTATGCCTTCTTCCAATGCCTTCTTTGTCCATTCATCGGCACCATCCTTGCCTTTCATATTCGGAGGATAAGGAGCGGCGTTGTTTACTTTTCCATTCTCAACACAATGCAGAATTTTTTGTAGTAATTCCTCTTTTTCCATAGTTGTTTTCGGGTTGTGAACGTTTATATTTTGGCACAAAAATGTTTGATATTCACCTGTTATCCGGCATCAATATACAAAAATATATTTGTAAAGATGCTTTATACTATGTAAATTTAGAACCGTAAACTGCAAACCTTCCATTTACTATGACCGACAAACAATGGACAGAACTGATTTCTGTCGTAAAAGGAGAACAACAGAACAGAATGCCGATAGGGTTTATTATCGATTCGCCCTGGTTGCCAAACTGGTATGGCATTAACATTCTCGATTATTTTACCAGTGATGAACTATGGCTTAAAGCCAATCTTAAAGCTATAGAAACATTCCCTGAGGTGATGTTCCTTCCCGGCTTCTGGAGTGAATACGGGATGTGTACTGAACCATCTGCTTTTGGCGCCAGGTGCATTTTCTGGAAAGATGAATTTCCGTTTGCCGAAAAAACCATCCGTTCGTCTGCTGACATTGATGAGCTGAAGGTTCCAAATCCTGAAACAGACGGATTACTGCCTTTCATGCTTAACAGGTTGCTGATGTGCCGGCCCGATATTGAAAAAGCAGGGCATAGAATTCGTTTTTCTGTTTCGCGGGGCCCGCTGAATATCGCTTCCTTCCTGATGGGTACCACCGAACTGATGACAACGATGATGATGGAGCCTGATGCCGTACATAAACTGATGCGTATTGTTACCGACTTTCTGAAGACCTGGCACAAGTTGCAGCGCGAGGCCATACCAACCATCGATGGTATCCTGATGCTCGACGATATTGTCGGATTTGTAGGAGAGGATGAGTTTATGGAATTCGGTTTCCCCTATTTTAAGGAGCTTTATGATGATGCTCAGGTTAGTGTTAAGTTTTTCCATAATGATGCCGATTGTTCCATGTCCGTGAAGCATTATCCCGACCTGGGGATTAACCTATTTAATCCGGGAACACAAATGTCAGCAAAAGACCTTATAGAGGCTTCCGCAGGCAGGATGACCATTCTTGGGAATATACCTCCTCGAGACGTATTGGGTTCGGGAACGCCGGATGATGTGAAACGCGAAGTAAAAAAACTTCTTGACGAAACACCCGATAAATCGAGGCTCATGCTTTCTGTCGGAGGTGGAATGCCCCCGGGTGTTACAACGGAGAATATTAAAGCGTTTATTGATGCCGCCAGGATCTGAACCGGGGAGTAATCACCTTATTGTGTTCGTTAACCAACAAATCTGGTGGCGAAAGTGAACAAAGGAAAACGTTCGTTGAAGCCCGGTTTAAACTCGTAGGGATATGCAAAACCTAACGATGCATAATAAAATTACCGAAAATACCATCGAGGAATTCACTTGGATATTACTGGAGCATTCCCTCTTTTTTCAGGCCACAAAATGTCCTCCATTATTCCAAAAAACAATAAAAATCAAAATAAATAGTTGATTAATTGCTTATTTGTTTATATTTAAGGCCGAAAAGAATTACAGCTAACTATTATGTTAGGTAAACTAACAATTTCATTAATCTGACCTAACAAAAAGATGATCGTTATCAATAAACAGTTAAATTGTAATTCGTATTGATTAGCCCGCCCCCGATAACTGATAACCCTCACCGGAGTATTAGCTTTAAACTTTTTAAATCTAAAAAATCATGTTTCAGGGGATTGCAGATCAGATTACAGAAGCTCAAAGAGAAATTTTGAGACAGGAAACACTCCAGAATTATTATGAAACGCTGGAAAAATTCCGAAAAGAACAAATCAGAAAACAGAAAAAAACGAACACGGCCTTTTCTAAGTTTTCGTTTCCGCATTTATCTTCCACCGACCTTGACCAAATTCCGGGATTAAAGTCATTGTTCTATGTGGTTTTTGAGAATCAGGACAATGAGGAAGATAAGAAAAGGCGTAGTTTTATTCAGATGTATTTGCTGTTGAAGTCTTTTCCCGAAAGCATCAGGGTATTTTCCGATGAGATGAAACGAATAAACCCCGAGGTTAAATCTAAGAGAGAAACACGCAGTTTACGCATTCTTGCCCGTAATATCAAGGATTCCACTATGGACAAGTATTATTACCAGGAAGTATCTACCTTACTGCATTTTGTTGAGAAAGCCGGGGAAGTGAAAGCCCGTTCGTCTGTTCTTGATATGTTACTCAAGCTTGGAGAAGAGTTACAACAACGGCTTTATGGCGCCGTTAAAAATCTGAAGCAGGAAGAGAACTGGGGTTCCTGGGAAATGTTTTTCTCCCGCAAGGTACGATATGATAAAATTCAGCCCGGCAGTATTGACAGAGCTTTTGAAGTTATGCCGGCTGCTGAAAGCCTGATGTCATGTTTTTCTATACTTGCCGTGCCTTTTTTCTCGAACCGCGATATACTTATACTTAATAAAATTGCAGACGGGTTTGTGGAAGGATTGATCGACGACATGATGCAGGACTGGCTCGTTGAATCCAAAACAAAGAAAATGCTTTCAAGGATCAACCAGGCACTCGGAACCATTAACCTGATGGTACGTACTTTGACAGCTATGAAAGAGCAAAACAAAAATGAGATTACACTCATGCAGGTAGAGCGTAAAAAACGCATCGAGAAGACTGAAGAATACGTTAAGAAAAAGCTCGCCGAGAAAGTCTGATCCCGGCAATAGCTGAAATAGCAAGACCGGAAAAAAAACCGGATATCAGGAAGCAAGTATTTTTTTGCAACCGATATCCGGTTTTTTATCCCAATCCAATTAAGCAGGTTAAACGGTCATAATATCTTTTTCCTTTTTCTCAAGCATTTCTTCGACCTTTTTTGTGAACTTGTCGGTCAGTTTCTGAACTTTGTCTTCAGCATCTTTCTCCATGTCTTCGGGGAGGCCGTTCCTTTTTTAGTTTTTTAAGTTCATCATTGGTCTCGCGTCGTGCATTGCGGATGCTGATGCGTGCTTCTTCTCCTTCTTTCTTCACCTGTTTAACCAGATCCTGTCTGCGTTCTTCAGTTAAAGGGGGGACGTTAATCCGAACAATATCGCCGTTATTGTCGGGATTGAGTCCAAGATTGGCATTCATAATGGCCTTTTCGATTGGCTGGATCATTCCTTTCTCCCATGGCTGAATAGCAATGGTGCGCGGGTCGGGCGTGTTAATGCTGGCCACCTGCTGAAGAGGGGTCATGGTTCCGTAGTATTCAACCATTACACCGTCAAGCATACGTGGATTGGCTTTGCCGGCACGTATTTTACCCAGCTCCCGGTCAAGATGATCGATGGCCTTTTGCATGTTTTCTTCTGTGCTTTCGAGCAGTATTTGAACATCATCTTCCATGGCAAAATGTATTGGTTAATGTCTGATTTCCGATTATTTGTGAACAAAAATATAAAACTTTGGGACATTTCGAAATAGTCTCTCGTTTTATGCTGTAAAACAGGCATCCGTTTTAAACAAAACACAACAATTTATCCTACTTTTGTAATAGCACAAACATGAAAGGCGAAAATTGTTAAAATGGGAAGCAAAACTGTGAAAATTTGCTTCGAAAAAGTGCATTTTTGAAGGTGCAAATTAGATTAGTTATAAATAAAGAACAATTTCTTTAATTTTCTTAGCGAATAAGAATCGTAGCATCTACCTTTGCAGCTCAAAACTCCCGGACGGGAAATTTAGTCAAACAAGATACTAATAAAATTAATGAATTTATGAGTAGTACATTAGGTTCTTCAATTGGGAAAAAGTTGTTGATGAGCATATCAGGACTTTTTCTGATTTTGTTCCTTATAGTTCACCTTACTGTGAACTCACTTCTTCTGGTGCCCGATGGTGGCGACCTGTTTAATGCAGGTGCACATTTCATGGCAACCAATCCGGCAATTCGTGTTATTGAACCATTGCTGGCAATTGGGTTCCTTGTCCACATTATCTACGGGGTGAAGCTTACCCTTGAGAATCGTAAAGCTCGCGGGCCGGCCCGTTATGCATCAGGGAAAAAGACCACTGGTGTGACCTGGGCGTCTCAGAACATGCTCGTTCTGGGCATTACAGTTGCTGCTTTCCTGGTGCTTCACATTGCCAATTTCTGGGTGAAGATGAAGCTCACCGGCGATCCCTTGCTTGAACACACCACAGTGGACATAGCCGGTGTTCCGACAGAAGTCGAAAATGCTTATGCTCTGGTCAATGCCACTTTCGGTTATCTTTGGATTGTGGTAGTTTATGTCATTGGGGCTGTCGGGCTTGCCATCCATCTTTCACACGGTTTCTGGTCGGCCTTTCAAACCATCGGCTTCAGCAACCTGAAATGGAGAAAAAGACTGTCCGTGCTGGGTAATATTTTTGCCTGGATCATAGGAATCGGCTTTTCTTCTATTGCGGTTCTTCAATACTTGTTTTATCAGCCTAATTAGTGCTTGTCTATAAACTCGTAAAAATTTTTCAAGATGTGTGTCTGTTCAGAAGATATCGGTTGCAAGGCTTGTGAAATCCGAAAATACAGATTCCCGGCATGCCGGGGCAAGTAATTTTCGGACAAACTTAACGCAGCAGATAGTACTTAATGGACAGCGACGAATTAAAAATACTGAAAGATCATGGTAAAATTAGATGCAAAAATTCCCGATGGGCCTCTCGCCCGGAAGTGGGACAACTATAAAGCCAACCAAAAACTGGTCAATCCGGCCAACAAAAGGAAACTCGATATTATTGTTGTAGGAACCGGTCTGGCCGGAGCCTCAGCAGCTGCATCATTTGGTGAGATGGGGTTTAATGTCAAAGTGTTCACCATCCAGGATTCACCCCGGCGTGCGCACTCCATTGCCGCACAAGGTGGTATTAACGCCGCGAAAAACTATCCCAACGACGGAGATTCGGTCTACCGCCTGTTTTATGATACTGTAAAAGGAGGTGACTATCGGGCCCGCGAAGCCAATGTTTATCGCCTGGCACAGGTTAGCAACAATATCATTGACCAGTGTGTGGCACAAGGTGTTCCTTTCGCCCGTGAGTATGGAGGCTTACTCGACAACCGTTCTTTTGGCGGAGCTCAGGTGAGTCGGACTTTCTATGCGAAAGGACAAACAGGTCAGCAACTTCTGCTGGGAGCTTATCAGGCACTTATGCGTCAGGTGCATGCCGGCAGTGTGAAGCTTTATACACGGAATGAAATGGTGGAGATCGTGATCGTTGACGGGAAGGCTCGCGGCATTATTTCACGCAACCTGGTGACCGGTAAACTCGAGCGACACTTCGGACATGCGGTTGTTCTTGCCACCGGCGGCTACGGAAACACATTCTTCCTTTCAACCAATGCCATGGGGTCTAACGGCTCGGCAGCCTGGAAAGCTTACAAAAAAGGCGCCATGTTTGCCAATCCCTGTTTCGCGCAGATTCACCCGACATGTATCCCTGTTCATGGTAAATTTCAAAGTAAGCTTACGCTGATGTCGGAATCATTGCGTAACGATGGTCGTATTTGGGTACCAAAGAAAAAGGAGGATGCCGAAGCCATTCGTGCCGGCAAGCTGAAACCAACCGAAATTGCGGAAGAAGACCGCGACTATTATTTGGAACGCCGTTACCCTGCATTCGGTAACCTCGTGCCGCGTGATGTAGCTTCACGTGCCGCCAAAGAGCGCTGCGATGCAGGTTATGGGGTAGGTCCGACAGGGCTGGCGGTATATCTCGACTTCCAGTCGGCTATCGACCGTTTGGGCCGCGATGCCATAGAAGCCCGCTATGGGAATCTTTTCCAGATGTACGAAAAGATTGTGGACGACAATCCGTATGAAACTCCGATGATGATTTATCCGGCTATTCATTATACCATGGGCGGCATCTGGGTAGATTATGAATTGCAGACCACCGTTCCGGGTTTGTTCTGTGCCGGGGAAGCCAATTTCTCTGATCACGGAGCCAACCGCCTTGGAGCATCGGCGCTTATGCAGGGGCTGGCCGATGGTTATTTTGTTCTGCCCTATACCATTCAGAACTATCTGGCCGATGATATTTCCACACCACGTATGACCACCGAAGAGAGGGAATTTGAAGATGCTGAAAAATCTGCCAAAGACCGTTTGGATAAGATTATGAGCATTAATGGTAAACGTTCGGTCGATAGTATTCACAAAGAATTGGGACTGGTTATGTGGGACTTTGTCGGCATGGCCCGTAACAAAGAAGGACTGCAGCAGGCCATCGAAAAGATACAAGCCATTAAAAAAGAGTTCTGGACCAATGTGCGTATCCCGGGGTCTGCCGAAGATATGAATGCAGAGTTGGAGAAGGCAGGCCGGCTGGCCGATTTTATTGAGATAGGAGAGCTCATGGCCCGTGATGCGCTACACCGCGAAGAGTCGTGCGGCGGACATTTCCGTGAAGAATATCAAACCGAAGACGGTGAAGCGCTTCGTCAGGACGATAAGTTCACATATACCGCCTGCTGGCAATACAAGGGCGAAGACCAGGAGCCCGAACTGCACAGGGAAGACCTGACTTTTGAAGTTGTGAAACTGGTACAGCGTAATTACAAATAACAGGGATGTATATCTCAACAGGCCTTTAGATTTTTGGATATTAGATGTAAAATGAATCCTGTAATGCTGAAAATCTGAACTTTAGTAAAAATACGCATTTGTTAGTAAGCAATTGATTTCAAGTTGTTTGCAAAAATCTGACAGAGTATTGAAATTAAATTAAGAATTCATCATGGAAACAACAATAAATATCAAACTCAAAGTTTGGCGTCAGGCCGGTCCAAAAGCAAAAGGCCGGTTCGAAACTTACGAGCTCAATAACATATCTACCGATAGTTCTTTTCTTGAGATGCTTGACATCCTCAACGAACAATTGATTAATGAAGGAAAGGAGCCGGTTGCCTTTGACCACGACTGCAGGGAAGGTATTTGTGGTATGTGCTCGCTTTATATCAATGGCCGGCCTCACGGGCCCGACGATGATGTAACGACCTGCCAGTTGCACATGCGTAAATTTAAGGATGGAGAGACCATCACTGTGGAACCCTGGCGTTCGGCAGGCTTTCCAATTATCAAGGATTTGATTGTCGATCGTACTGCGTTCGACAAAATTATTGCTGCCGGCGGTTACATCTCAGTCAGCACAGGAGGCGTTCCCGATGCCAATGCCATTCCCATTCCGAAAGAAGATGCTGATGAGGCCATGGATGCCGCCTCATGTATCGGGTGCGGGGCTTGCGTGGCTGCATGTAAGAACGGTTCGGCCATGCTGTTTGTATCGGCCAAAGTAAGTCAGTTGGCCCTGCTGCCACAGGGACGTGTAGAAGCTGCACGGCGTGCCAAAAACATGGTGGCAAAAATGGACGAACTGGGATTTGGAAACTGTACCAATACAGGTGCCTGTGAAGTGGAATGCCCTAAAGGTATTTCTCTTGCCAATATTGCGCGACTTAATCGTGAATTTCTGAAAGCCGGGATACAGGACTAACTCCGGGTTTTTAAAAGGTGAAACAAGCTGTGACAGATAATGTTGTTACCCGTCACAGCTTGTTGCAATATGAGCCGAATTTTCCGGGGGCTTTTGCTGTCGTCTGAAACAGGATTATCTCTTTGCATTGTAAATGGTTAAACTTTTTTTTAACTTCATGCCCCATGAAATGATAAGACCATGCCATACAGACGACTCCCCAACACCGACCAGGCCCGGCTCAGGGCTCTGAAAACCGCACAGGAAAAAGGTGCGCAGCTGGCACCTATGGACCTCGCTTTTTCCCAGAAATTGCTTTTTGATGTGAAAGCTTTTGTCCCTCAATATGAACAAGTGATCCAACAGTACCAGTTCAGCAAAGACCGTCAGGCAAAATTCGGCAAGTCGCTGGCCGAACACTTCAGGGTGGCAAGAATGTATCTTTCTCATTTTCTTCAGGTCGTCAATATGTCTATTACCAGGGGAGAGTTTAAGCCGGAGACCAGAACTTTTTACGGCCTTTCAGAGGACGACAGAACCATTCCCGAAATAAACACCGAGCAACAACTTATCGAATGGGGCCGAAAAATTATTAAAGGCGAGGAAGAGAGAATGGTGAGAGGTGGGTCTCGTGTTTTTAATCCAACCATCGCGATGGTTAAGGTGCATTTCGAAAAATTTCTGGAAAATTATGATTTCCACAAGGATCTGGTCAAAACTTCGCAGAAAATGCAGGAAAAAGTTGCTGAGGAAAGGGAAACAGCTGACAAACTGATTGTAAATATCTGGAACGAAGTAGAAGCCCGGTTCGCCGGTCTGGAACCCGAAAAAAAGCGAAAGAAAGCTTCTGAGTACGGGGTGGTTTATATTTACCGTCCGTCGGAAAAAGAGAACGGGAAAGTTTCGTAGCAGAGAAAAAGCCTAAAACCTGCGGTTTCGAATCCAGTACCAGAAAAATTTTGGGACAATTACAAAATGTGCCATAATGGTAGACCACAAACCAAAATTTTTGACCATTATTATGAATCGTTCTTTCAATCCCGGAATAATATTTTGCCTGGTCATCCCTCCTTCCCTGAATTTTGACAAAATAAGACGGGTATTCCTGATTTCAGAAGCATGCTTAAGTGCATGCAGGCACCACTCATAGTCGGCGGAGAAACGATAGCTTAAATCGTATTTCCCGGCCACTTTTCTGGATGCAATAAACGATTGATGACTGACAAGCATTCCTCGCCTGAAATCGCGCCAGCATAAAATTTCCGGAGGCGAAAGGCGTCGTAATCCTATCTCATTCCCCGCTTCATCAATGAGCATGGTTTCGCCATAATAAACGTCTGCGGTTGAACTACCTGAAAAAACTTTGTTCAGCACATCGGGAGAGGCGGGTTCGTCACCAGAATTTATGAACCAGAAATAATCTCCTGAGCTCATTTCCATTCCTTTATTCATGGCATCATACAGACCGGCGTCCGGACCGCTCGTCCAAAGCGATATTTTTTGTTCGTATTTTTTTATTATGTCAATGGTACCATCAGTACTGCCACCGTCAACCACAATGTATTCCACATTTGAGTAGGTAAGTGCCAGGACAGATTTGATGGTGTCTTCAATGGTGGTGACACTGTTGTATACAACGGTGATGATACTTACGCGGGGTTGTTGCATAAAATTGGATATTAAGATTGTTCTCGATATTTCTTCCGGTTAGTGATTTTTGAATCAAGAAATTGCAGGAGCAGACTCATCCATGCAACAGAAAGTTTATGAATAGACCAGGTTAAGTACCGAGTGATAAATTTCTGTGTATCTTGAGGCCACTATCTCAGGCGAAAAATTATTCACTGCAAATTCTCTGGCATTAGAGGTTAACTCATCATGATTGTCCAGAATATACAGAATGCCTTCACCGAGGTTTTTCCACTTGTCGGGAGCTGCCAGAAAGCCATTTTGCTGATGTTTTACCATTTCCGGGACTCCACCGATATTGAAAGCAACAACCGGTGTTCCGCACGCCAGAGATTCTACCACGGTATTGGGCAGGTTATCCTGCATAGAAGGCAGCACGAAAACGTCGGCAGCCTGATAAAGACGGGCCATATTTGCCTGACCGGTTACAACGTCGAAGGTATGGATCAGAAAAGGAGATTGCCACTGAAATGCTTCAACGTTCTTGCCGAATGCAACCAGCTCTATCTCTTTTCGCAGATGTGGTCGTGTCGCATTCAGATTTTTCAGGGAGCGAAGCAGCAAGTTGGCTCCTTTTCTCGGGTCAAAAACATTTGCTGCTCCAAAGAGAACAAGCTTTTTATTTAACGGCAGTCCCAGCTGTTTTCGGACTTCTTCTTTATTTGCCGGACTGAAAATATTGACATCAACAGGATTAAAAACCTGACGAACCGAATGTTTAAGGTCCTTGCGAACCAACGAACTTTTATCGGCCATCTCTTTCATCCAATTGCTACAACCAACAAATGTGATGGCAGCATTGGCATACATTTTTTCTTTTCGCGCATGCTGGTGTGCCGATAAATCGTTTTCTGCCGGCGTTTTGAGCAAGGGACAGTTTCCGCAGGCAGATGTGAATCCTCCACAGCTGCCAGGATAATGACATCCTCCGGTAAAAGGCCATGTGTCGTGTAAGGTCCAGACAACCGGTTTGCCGGTTTGTATAAGTTTTTTTAATCCGTGAAGTGATAAGAATCCCTGGTTAATCCAGTGAAGGTGAAGAATATCGGCTTCTTTGATCAGCGGATGACGGCTGACATCATATCCGAAACGGCCGGACGAGAAGGCAAATCTTTTTTCCCGGTTTTTCTCATACCTGATGAAGGAGAATACTTCTGCTGCGAATTTTAATTGTTGGAAAACTTGTCCTGCGCGGGACTTAATAAGAGGCGTGATGCCGGGATGTTCCCCTTCTGCCTGCAAGACAAGCATCTTAGCATCTGTGCCGCTTGCCCTGAGCGCGTCAAGCAATCTTACGGCTGCCAAAGCAGCACCACCTGTCTGGTCGCTTTTGTTGATGTGCAGAACTTTCACGGGCTCGATTGTTTAAGCGTAAAGATAGAAATTTTTATGGCACCGGATCATAACCGCTACCGCCCCAGGGATTGCACGACAAAATTCGTTTGGTTGCCAGCCACAACCCTTTGAATGGGCCATGCTTTTTCAAGGCCTGCATGGAGTAAACCGAACATGTGGGAGTATACCGGCATGACGGGCCAATCATCGGAGAGATTACCCATTGGTAAAATTTGACCGGCATGATCAGAATGAATACCAGAAGTTTACTGAAACCTTTATATATTTTGCGAAGTATTTCCATATTCTTCAGTTCTTTCAATCAATTGCAACAGCGCTTTCTTCATTCCTTTTTCAATGGTATGATAGTCCAGCTCTTTTTCAGCAATGTACAAAAAGGCAACTGCAATTTGAAGATTTCTTTCCTGAAAAACACGGATGAAGGATGGTTTGTTTATGCGATAGGATTCCCGCATACGGCGTTTCAGAAGGTTTCGTTTTACAGCCTGTTTAAACCTTTTTTTCGAAACCTGAAACATTGCCTGAACCGGAACATCCCCGGGAACTTCTGTAAACAAAAACTGAATACGCAACGGATACACCAGAAAGGCTTCACCTTTTAGGAAGAGCCGGTCGATGATTTTACGACTGCACAGCTTTTCGTTCTTCCCGAAAGTGAAACCTGATCGATGCATACCTGAAATTAGTTATTTTGAGCAGGGATACTACCTTGCAAAATAGTGCAGTAAAAAGCCGATAGTAAATAGCCGGAAAGGAGCAACTGACTAAAAATCATTACAATTCTTTGTGCTCCGGCTTTGTTCCAAATGAGCCCATGAGGGACTTATAATGCACTACTTTTTGTTATGCTTCCTGATGTACATCTCCAAAGCTGCCGTCATGGATGGTGCCTGAGGCATAGGTGCCTGGATGTCGAGCCGTAATCCGGCTTCTTTAACGGCCTTGGCGGTTGCAGGGCCAAAAGAAGCAATAAGCGTATCGTTTTGTTTGAAATCAGGGAAATTCTGCAATAACGATTTTATTCCGGACGGACTGAAAAAGACCAAAACATCATAATCAATGTCTTTCAGATCGCTTAAGTCGCTGCTCACCGTCCTGTATAGAATGGCTTTGGTGAATTTGACTTTGGCCTTTGTCAAAAGGTTGGGAATTTCAGGTTTATGAATGTCAGAAAGCGGCACCAGAAATTTTTCCTGTTTGTGTTTTTTTATCACTTCCACCAAATCGGGAAATTTCCCGGTAGAGTGGAAGATTTTTCGCTTTCTGTAGACAATATACTTTTGCAGATAGAAAGCAGTGGCTTCCGAAATACAAAAGTATTTCATGTCGTCGGGAACCGTCACGCGGGTTTCTTCACATATTCTAAAAAAATGGTCGATGGCCGTACGGCTTGTAAAAATCACCGCGGTGTGGTCGAGAATATTGATCTTCTGTTGCCTGAACTCTTTGGAAGATACCCCTTCCACCTGAATGAACGGCCTGAAATCAATCTTCACATTGTTCTTCTCAGACAGGTCGAAATATGGGGATTTTGGCGTTGACGGTTTAGGCTGCGAAACCAGAATTTTTTTGATCTTCAATTTGCTTAAGTTTTAGTTCAACAAAACCAGAAACCATTCCAGTACCAGGTCAATAAAACAGCACCTTATACAGTATTGACAAGGGTAAAATTTCCAGGGCACAAAGGTACAAAATAATGTAATAACCTGAAAGTGTATCCCTTAAATTTGCGTTAATACCCCTTGCTATCTGTATTAGATACAGCAAAATAAAAACAGCAAAACCGATTTTCGGAACAAAATGTCGTGCTTCGGGTTCCAAAAACGGGAAAAGTGCAATCAAAGGCAGCAGGATAACACCATAAGCTTTGCTCATTACCGATGACTGAGATAAATACTCCTTTGTTCGATCCTGTATTCTGAAAATCCATCCGATAAACTGGTAAACGATTATTTTCAGGGCAAAAATTACAAGCAGAAAACCTAAAACCGTTATCCAGAGTTGCCAGCCTGAAAGACCGAAAAAACTCCGGTCAGTCAAAATAATGAACTCATATAAAAACAAAGAGAAATTCGTATAAAACAAAATTCCCAGCAAAAGCGATGCTGGCTTTTCATTGCGTAGGGAAGAAGTGTTAAGGTTGTTGGCAGCATTGGAAAAAAGAATGGCATTGAAAATATTGGAAAGATATTTCTGCCATCTGAAACGCACAATACCGGTGACTGCAACCAGGATAATAATTGTTGTTATAAACCATGTAACAGAAAGCAGGTCGCTGTTGTGAGCCTGTGATGTCGGAAGTTTCTCCTCCCCGGAAGGAATAGTTTCTTTTGCCTCCTCAATGTTTTTTTTGCTAAAAACTTTGGTGTCGGGTTTTGTTCCGGTAATTTCGACGCCTTCGTTGCGATCAATTATGTCACCTGCCTCGCCAACAAAAGGTAACAAGCAGACAGAATCGTTGGATGCTGAGGACCAAAGTTGCTTTCTAAAGCCCGTGGATTTCCAGTCGGAGATAAGGATGTAATCGAGAGTATCCGGATCATTTTCTTGCCCGGAGGGGGCATCAATTTTTTCGAGCTCTTCCGTTGCTTCTGTTGTAATTTCATCGGTCTGTGCTTGTTCAGTCGGTGCGGGGATAGAATCTTCTTCTGACAGGGTTTTAATTTTTGGCCGTTCCACTTTGAGCTCGATTTCCTGTGGCACGTCAACGGCAGGACGAAGGATATTCAATGTAGTGTCCTGTTGCTGCTCAATTAATGTATGTGAGGGATGAAAAGTTCTCTTCATGCAGTTTGAGTAATTGATTTGCAAAAATATAACATTTTCATAATAAAAACTTTGCGTCATCGCGTCTCTGCGTTTCGGCTTTTTAAAAAGATGATTGTTATTAAACAGCAGCAAAATTAATCGAATTTTTGTCCCATGGTTTTGCATTCTCAATTGCCGGAACTACATCTTCGGGACGGTCAACAATGCTCCACATTTCGTTATGTACAGGGCGCATGAATTTTTCTTCAACCATTTTCCTGGTTTGTTGCAGCAGTCCGTCATAGAAACCATCGGTGTTAAGTACCACGATGGGATGGGAATATTGTCCCAGTTTTTTAAGAGATAATACTTCGAAAAGTTCCTCCAAAGTCCCGGTACCGCCAGGGAGGGCGACTATGCCTGAACTTCCATGTACCATCAATTCTTTACGTTTGTGCATGGTTTCCACATGTATCATGTCTTCCACATCCTTGTGTTCCCATTCTACATCAACCATAAATCGCGGAATAATGCCGGTAATCGACCCGTCAAGTTTCAGAGCTTCGTCGGCAACTGCACCCATTAGACCAACTGCTCCGCCACCGTAGATGATACCATAACCGGCTTTTACAAGGGCTGCTGATACCCGGCGGGCAGCTTCGAAATATTTTTCCGGAACCTTTGGACTTGATGCACAAAAAACGGCAATTTTCATCAGTATAAAATTAGTCTAAGTTATTGGTCTGATGAATTGTCTTATATCTTATATCTAAAAATCTAATGATCTATTGAAATGGCCTACCGTTCCTTAATTCTAAAGCTTTTCCAGATATCGACGGGGTCCAAAACTCTCCCTATAGGGGGATTTAGGGGGTTTTGCCCCAGGGGATAAAATATTCAAGAGAATACGAAAAGCCCAGAGTTATATTGTTATCACCTTTCCCGTATCCCGGGATAGAGAATGGTTTCAGCACCCGGCTATTATTCTCCGTTATTTTTACTCTCAGGTTGAGCGTCCAGCCCATGTACAAGTTTTTTAACAGTTCAGTTCGCGGCCCTGCCAGGAATTCAATCCAGTGATTGTTGATGACATATTTACTCAAAGAGCCGTGATAGTCATCCCAGTAATTGTTCTCAATGATGAAACTTTTGCTGCCATGCTCCTGAAGGGCAAAGCCGTAATTTATTCCCACGAAAATGTTGTCATTATTTCCGGGCTCATCCACATCGAAAAAATCGTATAAAATTCCCAGTTTAAGGAATGATCCGTTGCTTTGGTAATGATAATTGCGTTCCTCCTGATTTTCCTCCGAGAAAGTAAGGTTTTCAAAGCCTGCTTCAGCCCGGATAAACCAATTGGACGGTAGTTTAAAATGCGAAATTACAGAAAATGCAGATTTGTCTGTGTCAAAAAAATGGCCAATCGGGCCTTCAAGGTTTACCCCCAGAGTCATTCCCGGTTGCTCCCGGTGCTCTTTTAACTTTGTACTTTCTCGTTGCTGCCCTGAAGAAGTCTGATACGAGATAAGAAAAAGGTTAATAAATATAAAGCTTAATATTTTCAAGTGTTTCACCATATTGTACAGTCGGATAAATAACAGAAACGGAATCAATAAATGCCTTACTGTGTATCACAGTATCCAGGTCAAATGAAAAAATATACCCACACTCACCTGAGATAAAGTCGAGTTCTTTCTCGTATATAAAATGGATTGTATCTTTCAAAGTTTTGACTGAAATGACAAATGAAGTGGTATCGGTATGATAATTCAGAGGCAAGAATAACCCGGAAATAGTTTGATTGCGGTAAATACTGTCTTCCATATTAAGTCCGGTCACGGATACCTCTGTCAGGGTGGTGTCGTTGTCTTCTTCCCACCAGGCTGAAAGCAAACTTGCCTGAACAGCATTTTGGTTGGAGAGACAGGCTTCATCGTTTTCGCATCCGGCAATTGACAGGATGAATGATGCGGTAATTAATAAATAAGTTATCAGTTTCATAAACTCACGGACATATTTGTGCAAAGTTAGAAAATAAAGTGGTTTTTTTTGTTCGTTTTAGTACATCTATTTGTTCGTTTTCGTACAATTTAATGTTCTGTAATGAATATTTACTTTTAATTTAATTTGTTGTTTGTCAGATAAATATCTTTTTTGGCCTGCAAATTGATTTAACATTTTTTTGAACCCAAAACCATTCTCTTCAAAATGATAGAAGTATTTGTTGGTTTTCTTTTTCAAAGTGCTGCATGGCTGCAGACACAATATAATCCGAATCATTTTATTGATTTTTTCGGAGCTGCAACGATTGGTGTTGTGGCAGGTGATATCTATTGAGGTTATTTTTAATATCTATAAATGAGTCCACTCATAAATCAAATTTTTTACAATCACCTTAACCAATAAAAAGTTATAGTATGAAGAAAATGAAAAGAAGCTCATTATTCCTGCTGGCGTTGGTACTGTCAGGAAGTGTAATGTTTGCCCAGCAGCGGCAGATCGAATTCACGGAGTATGACCTTGACAACGGCCTGCATGTCATTCTCCATGAAGACCATTCTACACCGATTGTATCGGTGAGCGTGATGTATCATGTCGGGTCGAAAAATGAACAACCCGATCGTACCGGATTTGCACACTTCTTTGAACACTTGATGTTTGAAGGAACAGAGAATATTCCCCGGGGAGAATATTCGAGGTATGTAGAAAAATCGGGCGGAACGTTGAATGCCAATACATCGGCCGACCGCACTTATTATTACGAAATTCTTCCTTCCAATCAGCTCGAAATGGGGCTCTGGCTTGAGTCTGAACGGATGCTTCATGCGAAAGTCGACAGCGTGGGGATTGCCACACAAAAGCAGGTTGTGATTGAAGAGAAAAAACAAAATTACGACAACCGGCCCTACGGTTCAATTCTGATCGAGGTAATGAAAAGGGCGTTTAAAGAGCATCCTTATCGCTGGACAACCATCGGCGATCCCGATCATATCAGGGCAGCCAAAGATGAGGAATTTCAGCAGTTCTATGACCAGTTTTACGTGCCCGACAATGCCGTTCTGGTTATTGCCGGCGATATCGAACCTGAAAAAACCAGGCAGTTGGTTCAAAAATATTTTGGGGATATTCCTGCCGGCGAAGGAGAGATATACCGTCCCGATGTTGTTGAACCGCCGTTAGGAGGAGAAGTCCGGGATACCGTTTACGACAACATTCAAATACCGCTTGTACTTCATGCCTATCGTACACCTGCCATGGGAACAGAAGATTATTACGCCCTGGAGATGTTGAGCACCCTTTTGGCCGACGGACAGAGTTCGCGTCTTTACAAGTCGCTCGTCGATGAACAGCAAATTGCCATGCAGGTGAGCTCTTTCCCGCTTCCGTTTCGCGATCCAAGCGTTAGCATCGCATTTGCGCTGCCCAATATGGGAAAAGATATTGAAGAATTGGAACAGGCCATGATTACCGAAATTGAAAAGGTGAAGAACAATCTTATTGATGAAAAGGAGTTTCAGAAACTGAAAAATAAATTTGAGAACGATATTATCAGCAGCAAAACCAGAATTGCAGGTATTGCCAACGATCTTGCTCGGTATTATACCTATTTCGGCGATACCGATATGATTAATTCGGAACTGGATAAATATATGTCGGTTACCCGCGAAGATATAAAGAGAGTGGCCAACAAGTACTACACCAAAGACAATCGTGTTGTTCTTTATTATTTACCTGAAAGTCAGAAAAATTAACCTGACACTGAAAAACCCAAATTTTTCCATTTAAAATACTGAGTATTATGAAGCGATATTTTTCAATAGCCGTCCTTTTTCTTCTGATGGTTTCAACGGTAAGTGCGCAGCTTGACCGGACTACACCTCCCGAACCCGGGCCGGCTCCGGAGGTTAAAATAGGTGACTACAAAACATTTACCCTGTCTAACGGACTGACCGTTATTGTTGTGGAGAACCATAAAGCACCTGTGGTATCTTATTCTCTGACACTTGATGTGACTTTACCACGCGAAGACAATGCCGTTGGTTATGTTCAGGTGGCGGGTGAACTGCTTCGTGCCGGAACCACCAATCGTACCAAGGCAGAAATAGATGAAGCGGTTGATTTTATAGGTGCTACACTTCAGACTCATTCTAAAGGCATATACGCACGGTCGTTGTCGAAACACAATGAGCTGTTGCTGGAAATTATGTCAGATGTGTTGTTAAACCCTACATTCCCCCAGGAAGAGCTTGATAAACTGGTAACCCAGTACAAAACAGCCATTCAGGCCAACAAGGAAGAATCACGTGCGATAGCTGAGAATGTTGCCGGTGCCCTTGTTTACGGGAAAGATGATCCGTATGGGGAGATCGTGACAGAAAATACACTCGACAATGTAACAGTGGAACTTTGTAAAAACTATTATACGTCTTACTTCCGTCCCAATGAAGCTTATTTGGTTATTGTAGGTGACATTTCGGTGAAAGATGCGAAAAGGCAGGTCAGAAAATATTTTGGCGACTGGGAAGAAGGTTCTGTTCCGCAAAATCTTTTTCCTTATCCGGCTTGCTATGAACAACCACAGGTTGCCATTGCCAATAAGGAAGGTGCAAATCAGTCCACTGTCATGGTGACCCATGAAGCCATGCTTACACCCGGACATCCCGATGCCATAAAAGCACGGGTGATGAACCAGATACTTGGGGGTGGCTCCTTCAACGCCCGCTTATTTCAGAACCTTCGTGAAGACAAAGGATTTACCTATGGCGCCTACTCCAGCCTGGAATCAGACGAACGTGTCGGCCGGTTCACCGCAGCAGCCGAGGTCCGTACTTCTGTCACCGACAGTGCACTTACAGAGATTCTGAAGGAAATGGAAAGAATACGTTCCGAACCGGTATCTGATGAAGAACTGCAACTGGTAAAGAATGTTATTTCCGGAGAATTCGGCCGATCGCTCGAAGACCCGCAGACAGTGGCTCGTTTTGCGCTGAACATCGAACGATACGGTTTGCCGAAAGACTATTATGAAACTTATCTTCAGAAAGTAGAAAGTGTTACCAAAGATGATGTCCGGGAAGCAGCCCTGAAATATTTGAAACCCGGTCAGGCCGTTATTCTTGCCGTTGGAAATGTTTCTGCCATCGAAGAAAAGATGAAAAAGTTCAGCCCCTCGCAGAAAGTTACTCAATACGACTATTACGGGAATGTTGTAGAGAAAAAAGCTGTTTCCGGCGACATTAAAGCTTCTGAAGTGATAGAAAAGTACATCGACGCAATCGGAGGAAGTGAAGCATTGACCGAGGTAGATGACTTGAAAATGGTTATGGAGATGGAAGTTCAGGGGATGGCTCTGCAAGTTAACCTGTTTCAGAAACGCCCCGATAAACTTTATCAGGAAACAGTCATGAATGGAAATGTTGTTTCCAAACAGGTTTTTGATGGCGAAAAAGGAAAGATGCAATCGCCTATGGGAGATCAAGTCCTTGAGGGAGAGGCATTAACTCAAATGAAAGAAAGCGCTAAGATCTTCCCCGAACTCACCTATGTGAAAGATGGTGTAAAACTGAAGATGAAGGGTATAGAGAACGTTGATGGGAAAGAGACCTATAAGATAGTAGTTACAAAACCCTCAGGAACTGAATCAAGCGTTTTCTATGGCGTTGAAGACGGTCTCAAATATAAAGAAGTGGCACAAACTCCGCAAGGAACTGTTTCTACTACTTTTGCCGATTATGAAGATGTTGAGGGAATTCTTTTCCCAATGACCATGAAACAGGTAATGGGCCCGCAAAATTTTGATATTCAGATTCAATCGGTTGAGTTAAATACCGGAATTGAAGACAGCCGTTTTGAAGTGAATTAATCGGTTAATCCTTTTTTCATTTCCTTTTTTTGACCGAAATACCCGGGAACTTACCCTAAGTTGCCGGGTATTTTTCTGAATAGCTGACCGGTAAATAGGGCCTCCTTGAAAAGTCAGCAGATCCATTTTTGATTTTCTTTTTGGGGTAATGCCAAGAAGACAATAGTTAGTTAAAAAAAGCCTAAATGCAGAGACGCAATGAGGCAAAGTTATTATTATGAGAGAGTTGTAGTTTTTTCGGTTTTTTGTGTAAACAATTAATTATCAGATATCTGAAAAAGTTTAACGGAGTATTAAAAAGAACATTGGAAAATAAATTTGAAACTGGCTGCTGACTTTTTCAACAACCTGTAAATTCGAGGCAGGAGAACTTCACCGATTATTCCCCCTATTTTTAACCTGCTTCATCGTTACAATAAATCGTTAGATTTTTAGATTTTAGATGCCAGATGATTCTTATATCGTTGAAAATCTTCATTTTATCAGACAACTCTCTTTGATTTCAAACAATTGAATTACAGCATGTTGCAAAAGTTTAACGGACTATTGTCGCTATTCGCAGAATTTTTACCAAAAAGAACAGAAAAATATTTTGTGGATGAAAAAACTCTTAATACTTTTGACTGACCAGTCAGTCAAACTTGATTTAATTTTCATGAGATAAACAAATAGCGATTAAGAGAATACCATCAGGCTAATTTTTATAAAGGGATGAGACAAAATAAAAAGGGCGATAAGAGAGAAAGAATTATGAAAGAAGCCCTTGCTATTTTTGCTAACAAGGGGTATCACACTTCAACCATTGATGAAATAGCAAGGGCTTCAGGAGTGGCAAAGGGGTCGGTTTACAACTATTTTGAGAGTAAGGAAATATTGTTACGCACATTGGTCTTCGAGACCCTTGAAGAAACTGCCGAGATGATGGATCCGGACCATGATGGTATAGTGACGGTGGAAGAGTTTTTTGGAATGATCCGGAAAAGTAAGAAATGGCTTGTAGAGAACAGAGATTTTTTAAGACTCTATTTTTCGGTGATTACGCAGCCTAAGGTTCTAAAAATGCTGGAAAAGGATTTGTGGGAAATAATAAGTCCTTACATCGAAAAAATGAAAACTTTTTTCAAAGAACACGGGTTTAGTGACCCGGAAACCGAAGTGCGTTTTTTTTATGCCCTGCTTGACGGAATAGAAATTAACTACGTTCTCGACCCGGAAAATTTTCCGCTCGATAAAATTGAAGAGCGTGTAATAAGATATTATGAAGGTCTTTTAAAATAATACTTTGAGTGCGGTCTAAAAAGCATCTTTGTTGTTTTAAATTTTGCATCCTCATTAACAATGAGTTAACTCCGGTGCAAAAATTTAAAACGCCATGATCTTGACAAAAAGATGTCTTTTTATACCCCACTCATAATTTGCTAAAAGTGTACAACATAGAAGCCGCCATGACACAAAGTTTTTAATATGAGAGTGTTGCCGCCCGTTTTCCGGGCTGGCGGTTGGCGAGAAGGCTTATTGGGCGACGACTTCAAGGCCTTGCTGGCCAGCCGGAAATTAAGCCTGATGCGGGCGGACAGGTTTAAACGGACCAGACCTTTTTGTTTCTTTTTGGGGTAATGCCAAAAAGAAATTCAATAAAGAAGTAAAAAATTGGTCTGCTGACTTTTTCAGCAGAGCCTAATTACCAGTTATTTGTAAAAGTTTAACGAATTATTGTATTAAGAGACACAGGCCATCAATTGATACCAAATTGACAACAAACAAAACCCAAAAGTTATGCATCAAAGACAAAAATTAAGGATGTTTTTAAGAGGATTGATGATATCCTTTTTAATGACAGCCATTTTACCAGAAGCTATTGCCCAACAGATTTCTGCCCGTGATATTGTGAAGAAAGCTGACGACCTCATGCGTGGTCAAAGCAGTTATTCGGAAGTGGAAATGGAGATCATTCGTCCTTCCTGGACGCGTACGCTTCGGTTTAAAACCTGGGCAAAAGGAGACGATTTTTCTTTGGTTTACATTACGCATCCCCCGCGTGAGAAGGGACAAAGATTCCTGAAACGGGACCGCGAAATGTGGAACTATGTTCCTGCCATCGATCGCATGATTAAGATTCCCCCCAGCATGATGACGCAATCGTGGATGGGCTCCGACCTCACCAACGACGACCTGGTCAATGCAGCATCCATTGTGACTGATTATGACCATGAACTTCTTCGGTCTGAAATGCATAGGGGGCGTGAATGTTATGTCATCAAAATGGTTCCGCACGAAGATGCCCCGGTGGTTTGGGGAAAGGTATTGTGCTGGATTTCCATGGACGGATTCCTGAATCTTCGAAACGAGTATTATGATGAGGCCGGAGAACTGGTCAATGAAGAAATTCTGGACGAGATTGAAGATGTTGGCGATCGCACCATTCCTACCCGTTACACCATGATCCCGGCTGATAAAGAGGGGCACAAAACCATCATGAAATTTCAGGAGATTGAATTTGGCGTTGAGATAGAAGACCGGTTCTTTTCTATTCAAAATATGAAACAAATGCGCTGAAAATTTCTCTTTGTTTAACCCTTTATTTTAATTAGCCCATGTCTGTAAATATTAAACGATATAAAAACTCATTACGGCAGACTCCTGCGGGCGGGTTTACAGGACTTGTAAAAATTGCCTGGCGGAATTTATGGCGAAACAAACGCCGGACGCTCATCACCGTGTCATCCATCTTTTTCGGGGTGATCTTTTCCGCGCTCATGGGTTCGATGCAGGAGGGCTCTTACCAGAAAATGATTGAAAACGTGGTACGCTTCTATGCCGGCCACGCCCAGATCCAGCACCACGACTATCCCGATCACCAAACAATAAACAATTCATTTGTTCCTGGCGATTCTCTTCTAAAAAAACTTCAGGAATACCCCGAACTCGAAATGGTAGTCCCCCGTCTCGAAAGCTTTGCACTTGCCTCTTCCGGGAATAAAACCGAAGGGGTTATGGTTTTTGGGGTCGACCCTGAAAAGGAGAACCGGATGACCCGGCTTTCTGATAAAGTTGTAAGCGGTAACTATTTTCAGCACCAGGGCGCCATGATGGGTGTTGATTTAGCTGATAACCTTGGACTTTCCGTAGGTGATACTCTGGTCATGATCAGCCAGGGATATCATGGAGTTAGTGCATTCGGACAGTATCCGGTTGTAGGAATAATCAAACATCCGAATCCTGAGCTGAACCGTCGTCTTGTTTATTTACCCATTGATGAGGCCCAATACTTTTTTCAAACCTTTGGCAATATTACATCACTTGCTTTGGTAGGGATATCCCAGAAGGCTATAGACAAAGTGCTCCCGGCACTAAAAAAGAATTTGGACGAAGAACTCACATTGCGAACCTGGCAGGATATGTTTCCCGCAGTTCTTCAGCAAATCGAGAGCGACAGGGCAACCGCTTTAATCATGAAGCTCATACTGTATCTGGTCATCGGTTTTGGAATATTGGGAACTGTGGTGATGATGATGGCCGAACGAAGGGCCGAATTCAGTGTCATGGTAGCAGTGGGGATGTACCGTTACAAATTGGCATTTATGTTATTGATGGAAATTCTTTGGATCGGTTTGCTTGGTGTACTGGCCGGATTTTTGGGGACATTGCCTGTCATCAGTTGGTTTGTTCATCATCCGGTACCCATAACCGGTCAGGCCGGAGAATGGATGGAAAACATTGGTTTTGAGCCTTTCATGTTTTTTGCATGGGATGTCGGCGTTTTTCTTCAACAGATGGCGGTAGTCTTTGTCCTGACCACGCTGGTTTCATTTTATCCCTTTGTCAGAGCTTTCAAGGTTTCTCCTGTGATTGGGGAGAAGAATTGATGTTGATTGCCCCTGAATTCTTCAGGCAGAGATTTGTAAAAGTGTAATTATCTAATACTTAATACTATGCTGATAAAAATAGCCTGGCGAAACATTTGGCGAAGCCCGGTACGAAGCTGGATAATTATTGCCGCCTTATTGGTTGGTATGTTTGCCGGTGTTTTCTCATCCACTTTTATCAACGGGTGGATGGTTCAGCGATTGCGCGACGGCGTTGAAACCGAAACCGGACATATACAGATTTTCCCCGACGGATATCAGAACAGCCGGGAAGTGTCGCTCTATATGAAACCGGGACAATTGACAGGTGTTTTGGAGCATTCTGCTGCCTCGGCCACTTCTCCAAGGTTGATTGTTCGGGGCATGGCCGCTTCGGCCGAGACTGCAAGAGGAATTGTGGCATACGGTGTTGATCCTGATGCAGAGAAACAAGTTCTGAATCTTCACGAAAAGATCGTTGAAGGAACCTGGTTCGACTCTCCCTACTCGCGGCCCATCATAATAGGTCAAAAACTTGCCGAGCAGCTGGAACTTAAATTGAAATCGCGTGTGGTGCTTCGCTTTCAGGATGTTGAGGGTACACTTACAGGTGGTTCTTTCAGGGTAGCAGGTATATTCAGGACAAGCAATACTGCTTTCGATGAGGGTCATGTCTGGGTAAAGAAAGAGACCCTTTCAGAATTGCTGGGTATTTCTTCCCAAAATTGCCATTCGCTTGTAATACGGCTAAATGATGCAGAGCAGGCAATGAATGTTGCCGGTGAGCTTCAGGCGGAACTGCCCGGAACTGAAGTTGTGCCCTGGAAAGAGTTGAGCCCGGAGCTCGGTTATCTGACCGAACTGGGCAATACCTATCTTTATATTTTTGTAATCATTATTCTTCTGGCTCTCGGATTTGGCATCATCAACACAATGCTTATGGTGGTTTTGGAGCGTGTCCGGGAAATTGGGATGCTGATGTCGGTGGGAATGACCCGCTGGCGTATTTTTCTGATGATCGTTCTTGAAACGGTCATGCTTTCCTCTACCGGCGGCTTACTGGGTATTTTTCTCGGAATGATTGCCGTCTGGCGTTTAAGTATTACCGGCATTGATTTATCAGTCTGGAGTACAGGACTTACAGAGATGGGATTTAATCCGATAGTTTATCTTGAATGGGACGCTGCCCTGGTTCTAAGTATTGCGTTACTGGTGGTTGCCACAGGTGTTCTTGCTTCTCTCTATCCTGCCTGGAAGGCGTTGAAACTGAAGCCTTCGGAAGCCGTCAGGGCCATATAATATAAAATACGAAACAGGTTGTCAATTAACAAAAAACATAAAGCTATGGCAATAATTACTTTAAATAGTATATCCAGAACCTATAATAGTAAGCAGGTTCCGGTACATGCACTTAATTGCATTGACTTGTCTTTCGACGAAGGGGAATTTACCGCTATAGTCGGTCCTTCGGGATCAGGAAAAACAACTCTTCTTAATATAGTTGGAGGATTGGATGATCCTGACGAAGGAGATGTTGTTATTGATGAGACAAAGATCAATGCGTTATCGGGAAACGAGAAGATTAAATTCCGGCTTCATCATATTGGCTTTATTTTTCAGGCCTATAACCTTATACCGGTGCTTACTGCAAGGGAAAATGTTGAATTCATCCTCGAATTGCAGGGCGTACCCAAATCTGAGCGAAAGAAAAGAAGCGCTGAACTGTTAGAAGCAGTTGGCATTCCCGAGAAGGCGGACATACGCCCCCGCCAGCTCTCCGGAGGTCAGCAGCAACGTGTTGCAGTAGCCAGGGCGCTTGCTTCACGTCCCAGATTTGTGCTGGCCGATGAACCTACTGCCAATCTTGACTCGGCTTCGGCAGAAAACTTGTTGGCTATTATGCAGGAGCTTAATCAAAAGGAAAACACTACTTTTATCTTTTCTACCCATGATGAAAGGGTTGTTAAGATGGCACGCCGGGTTGTGACGTTGCAGGATGGAAAAATAAAAACGGATGAGACCTCCTGAATCGGGGCTAACTCGAAGTAGTGTCTGTCCATAAAGTACCATTTGCTGTGTTACGCTTGCCGCCAAAATACTCATTTACGAAGAGTAAACTCCGTTTTTGGCGGCTTCGCAAGCCTTGCAACCGACACTTTCTGAACAGACACACATATTGTGAAAATTTTTTGCGTGTTTATAGACACGCATTAAGTAGGGCTGCTGAATAATACTTAAATAATTAATAATAAATTATTTACATCGTATAATTCCATTTAAGGTGTAAGGTTATTCATGCAAATCTTTAAAAATGTTTGCACCTGTAAATGTTAATTGTCAACATATCTCTATTCAAAAGAATGTCGTAATAATGAACGATTTTATCTATTTAAAAGGCGCGGTGGCCTGTCCGCTTTCCGGGCCGGCGGATGGCGGGAAGCCAAAATGGGCGACATTCATGGCCTTGCGCAATGGCCGGAAATTTTTGCTTTCGCGGGAAGCCAGGTTTAAGCGGACCAGACTTTTTTGGTTCTTTTTGGGGCAATGCCAAAAAGAACAATGGAAAATAAATTTGAAACAGGTTGCTGCCTTTTTCAGCAACCTCTAAGTGAAGTGATACTTCGTAAAACTCGTATCGCTCAACTTAGGTTATACAATATTTTGTTAAGCTTTTGTAAATATTTAATAATTAATTGCTTGTACAACTAATAGCGCAAATCACAACTTTCTTAAAACAAAAACTTTGTATCATTGCGTCTCTGCGTTTAGGCTTTTTTTAACTGACTATTGTATGTTTAAAAGTTTTTATGACTTAAAATGCAAATTATCAGTGCCTCAAGATTTATCTTAAATCTAAAAATCTAACGATCTATTGTTATATAAATCATTTTTTATGAAGTACCTGTTCCTTCCCATATTATTATTGTTGAGCTTTCAAGTTAAGTCTCAGATTAAAGCCGACGGTTATGTCGGAACTATGCCCGTGTGGTATTATCTGGATCAGCCGGATATGCAGATGTGGGAGAGTGTCGTTCATAACCGGTTGAATCTTAGTTATGATTTTTCACCGTCTGTTATTGGTGTCGCTCAGTTCCGGAATCGTCTGATATGGGGGAAAACAGTCAAAGAGATTCCCGGGTACTCCGCTCTTTTAGATGAGGATCAGGGTTTTCTGGATATGTCATTTAACCTGGCTTCGGGACAGTCGACGGTATTGAATCTGACCATCGATCGTTTGTGGCTCGACTTTTATCTTGGGAAACTGCAACTCAGAATCGGCCGTCAACGAATCAACTGGGGGCAGTCTATGGTTTGGAATCCCAATGATATTTTCAACGCCTATTCTTTTTTCGACTTCGATTATCCTGAAAGGCCGGGTATTGACGGAGTGAGACTTCAGTTATATACCGGAATGGCCTCTCAGGCAGAGGCAGTGGTAAAAATTGACCGGAATAATCGCAAAACCATTGCTGGCCGTTACCGATTCAATGCAGGGAGCTACGACTGGCAACTTTTGGGTGGTCGCTTAAATGATGAAGACTGGGTTGCCGGGATTGGTTGGTCGGGTCATATTGGGGATGCAGGATTTTACGGTGAAAACACGCTGCTCTTTTCTGACCAAAAGAATGAAGACGAAACATTTATTTCATCTGTTGGTGCAAATTACACGTTTAAAAGTTCTCTTTTATTGCAAGTTGAGGGATTGTATAGTAGTAATTTACCCGAACAGGTAAGTGGCTTTACGGAATTAATCAGCGGTCAGGCCTCGGTGCGCCGACTCAGTGTATCACGGTATAGTATATTTGCTTCTGCCGAATATCCGTTTACACCGCTTTTTACCGGAAGTCTTTCATTAATGGCTTTTCCGCCCTCAGAAGCGTTTTATTTTGGCCCCTCTTTTGAATATTCAATAAAACCCAATCTCTACCTTTCTACTTTTTTAAATCTCTTTGTAAACCGGACAGATAGTAACCGAAAAACAACTGATTTTCAGGGAGCCTTAAGGTTAAAATGGTTCTTTTGAATGTTAATACTTCGTTAAACCTTTGCAAAACGTTGCAAACCAGTTGTTTGCATCTAAAAGGGTTGCTTGTTAAAATACAGTATATCAAGGTTGTACGAAACGAGCATGGCAAGGTTTCCCACAACAAGAATATGTATAAATGCTTGCATGAGAGTTCCATCAGACCAATAACTTATACATAATTTATACTGATGAATTATCTTACATCTTTTATCTAACTCAAATTACAAAACACTTTATATCAATCATTTGTTTTGCGGAGTTGGATTTTTGCTTATCAGGCCAATTTTCGGTACTAACGGTAAAATTCTTATCTGCAGAATTTAACACTTCTGCCTTCTGCCTGGCAAACTTCTGCCTGTCGATTACTTATATCTAAAAATCTAACGATCTATTGAATGTGGGGTTAAAACCTTTTTTGTATAATTTCCCGGGCAGCATTTCTAATGCTTTCCATATCAAAGCCGCAATCACGCGCCAGTTCTGTTTGGGTACCCTGGTCGATAAACCGGTCCGGAATACCCAACCGTTTTACCGTTGCCTGATAACCGTTTTCAGTCATAAACTCCAGAACAGCTGAACCAAGTCCGCCAATTATCGTTCCATCTTCTATAGTGATGATTCTTTTATATTTGGGGAACACTTCATGAAGTAAAGCTTCATCCAAAGGTTTTACAAAACGCATATCGTAGTGCCCTGCAGAGATACCTTCTTTTTTTAGTTCCTGAACGATACGTGCAACTTTCACACCTACAGGCCCGATTGTCAGAAATGCCAGGTCATTGCCTCCGGCCAGTTTTCTGCCCGTACCGATTTCAATTTTCTCAAATGGAGTTTGCCAGTCTATCAGGCTGCCACTACCCCGGGGATAGCGGATTGTGAACGGCCCTGTGCCGGGTAACTGGGCGGTATACATAAGGTTTCGCAGTTCCGATTCATCCATGGGGGAGGAGACAATCATGTTGGGTATACACCGGAAATAGGCCAGGTCATAAGCCCCGTGGTGGGTCGGCCCGTCGGCTCCGACCAGACCTCCTCTGTCGAGGCAGAACACTACATTTAGCTTTTGCAGAGCTACATCATGTATGGCCTGGTCGTATGCTCTTTGCATAAATGTGGAGTAAACATTGCAGAAAGGTACCATGCCGGAAATGGCCAGACCAGCCGCAAAAGTTACGGCGTGTTGCTCGGCAATTCCCACATCAAACGCGCGGTCGGGCATCTGTTCCATCATAAGATTCAGGCTGCAGCCGGTGGGCATGGCTGGAGTTATCCCCACAATCTTTTCATTTTTTCTGGCCAGTTCAATAATGGTGTGGCCAAAAACATCCTGAAATTTTGGGGGTTTGGGCTTGTTGGAAACGGTTTCAAGAAAACGCCCGGTATGTCGATCAAATTTACCTCCGGTGGCGTGCCAGGCGGTTTGGTTTTCTTCAGCCAGCTTAAATCCTTTGCCCTTTTTTGTTATGATATGTAATACCTTAGGGCCTTTTATTTCTTTCAAATCTTTAAGTATGTTGGCCAGTCTTTCAACATCATGCCCGTCAACAGGTCCGAAATAACGGATGTTGAGTCCTTCAAAAATATTGGTCTGACGTGTCAATAAGGTTTTAATACTGTTGTTGATCTTAACGATCATTTCGCGAGAGCGGGGACCGCCGATGTTGAATTTTTGCAAGGCTTTGAACACTTCTTTTCTCAGCTTATTATAGGTGTGGCTCGTGGCAATATCTACCAGATATTCGCTGAATCCGCCCACATTAGGATCAATGGCCATGTTATTATCGTTGAGAACAACCAGCACATTGGCTTTGCTTGTAGCAAGATTGTTTAAGCCTTCAAAAGCAAGTCCTGCAGTCATTGCACCATCGCCTATCACTGCAACGGTTTGGCGGTTTTCTCCCTTGTTCCGTGCCGCAATTGCCATTCCCAGGGCAGCAGAGATGGATGTGGAGGAATGACCTACTCCGAATGCATCGTATTCACTTTCGAAAATGTTGGGAAATCCGCTTAATCCCTTATATCTCCTGTTGGTATGAAAACGATCCCTTCGGCCGGTCAGTATTTTATGTCCATAGGCCTGATGTCCTACATCCCAGACAATTTTATCGTATGGCGTGTTAAAAACGTAATGGAGGGCTACAGTAAGCTCTACCACTCCAAGACTGGCTCCGAAGTGACCGGGATTGCACGATACGGACTCGATGATGAAGTCCCGGAGTTCTGCACAAACCGTTATCAGATCTTTCTGAGGTATTTTTCGCAGATCTTCCGGACTGTTAATTCGTTTTAAAAATTCTGTTTCGGCCTCTTCCATTCCCGTTTCCCTTGATTTTAGCCTGCGTTATTCATAAATAATCGTAATGAAAAGTTCAAATAACAAGAAATACAATTAATCGCAGAAAAAATGATGCAGTAAATAGCGAACTATTTTCAAATCATTTTTTTCGAGTACAATTGTATTTCGCAGTTAGTCGGGCTTTGGAATAGATTATTTATGAATAAAGCAGGTCAGGTTAAATGATAATGTATTTAGTGCTCTTCTATAAACTCGCCAAAATTTTCTCAATATGTGTGTCTGTTCAGAAAGTGCCAGTTGCAAGGCTTGCGAAGCCGCCAAAAACGCAGTTTACTCTTCGTAAATGAGTATTTTGGCGGCGAGCGTAACACAGCAAATGGTACTTTATTGACAGACACAATTTAATCGTACAAAGATAAAAGATTGTTAATATTTTGACTATGATTGAAGCGTAGGGTTTTTATATTTGTAGAATAATAATTGTCATTAACCATCCGTTTTCTGTGAAGAAACAAGCATGGCAAGGGGTGGAATACAGATCGTTAGATTTTTAGATATAAGAGGTAAGATGAATTGTACAATTTTGATATACTGTATTTTAATAAGCAAATAGTTTTAAGTGTAAACAATTGATTTAATGCGTATTGAAATATGACTATAGTAAAAGAGCACTAATTTAGTGTCTGTCCATAAAGTGCCATTTACTGTGTTACGCTCGTCCGAAAATTACTCATTTACGATGAAGTAAACTCCGTATTTTCGGATTTTGCAAGCCTTGTAAATGATACTTTCTGAACAGACACACATTTTGTAAAAATTTTTATGAGTTTATAGACAAGCACTAATTATTATCAACCATTTTATGAAGTTTTTCCGATATCTTTTTTACAGCATTATTTTAGCTTTCTTTTTTATGGCTTGCGTACCTCTGAACCAGTTTCGCGAACTGGAAGAGGCCAATAAGCAGCTTTCCGACAAAGTGGAAAGCCTGGGAAGCGAAAATGAAATACTTCAGGGACGTACCGAAGAATTAAAGGAACTGGCCGATCGTTTAAAGAAACAGGTTGCAGAGCTTACAGCCGATACGCTCCGAAAAGGGCGTGAAGCCCGAACATACCGTAATCATCTGAAACAACTGAGAAAAGAATACGACGACCTTCTGGCGCAGTTACGCAATCAAACCGGTACCGGCGATACTGAAGAGCTTCTTGCATACCTTCAGAAACTGCAGGAAGACCTTCAACAAAGGGAAGATGATCTTATTGCTGCCGAACGCGACTTAAAGCAACGCAAGCAGGAACTTAACGATGCCACTGCAAGGCTTAATGCCGCCCAAACCGAACTTGAAGAGCAGAACAGGCGCCTTCTCGAACTTGAACAGGCACTTGCAAAGAAAGACAGTGCCAGCCGCGCACTAAGGAAAGCCATTGCTGATGCACTGACCGGATTTGATCAAAGCCAATTGAACGTACACATGAAAAATGGTAAAGTATATGTTTCGATGGAGGAGAAATTACTCTTTGGTTCAGGAAGTTATCAGGTTAGTCCGGAAGGGGCTTCTGCCATCAGGCAAGTAGCAAAGGTTTTGGGCGATAATAAGGATATCAACATTATGATTGAAGGACATACCGATCCGGTTCCCTATCGTAGTGGTGTTTTGCTCGACAACTGGGATTTGAGTGTTAAACGGGCAACCTCGGTTACCCGGATACTCCTGGAAAATTCAGAGATTGATCCTTCAAGAGTCATTGCTGCCGGACGTGGACCGTATGTCCCTCTGGTTTCGAATGAAACAGCTGAAGGAAAAAGGAAGAATCGCAGAACCGAAATCATATTAACACCCAGGCTCGATCAGATTCTGGATATTCTTGAAAACAATTGATGAGTGCGGTTTAAAACGTCTTGATTTTGATAAAAATATGTCTTTTTATACCACACTCAGTAATCGCAAACAAAGTTGTGGTTTTTAATGATCATTGTGCTTGAGCTCAATCGTCTCGGGGTAATCGCTGTTGTAATGAAGTCCGCGGCTTTCTTTTCTCTGTCGGGCCATTTTGATGATGAGGTAACCAACCTGTATGGTGTTTCGAAGTTCGCACAGACGCTGAGAGACGGTTGAACGCTGATAAAGATCTTCTGTTTCGTGATACAATATTTCCAGCCGGTCCAGCGCGCGTTTCAAACGCAGATTTGAGCGAACAATGCCTACATAGTAGCTCATGATCTGTTCGAGTTCTTTCTGACTTTGGGTAATCAGCACCATCTCTTCGGGGTGCGAGGTTCCTTCATCGTTCCATTCCGGTACTTCATTACAGAACGAATAATTGTTAAAAACAGTTGAGGCATTTTTTGCAGCCGCATCTGCAAACACAATGGCTTCGAGCAAAGAATTGGATGCCAGCCGGTTGGCGCCGTGAAGTCCGGTGCAACTGCATTCACCGGCTGCGTACAAACGGGCGATCGAAGTTCTCGATTCCATATCTACCTTAATTCCGCCACATGAAAAATGAGCAGCCGGAACTACCGGAATATATTCTTTTGAAATATCGATACCCAGTGACAAACACTTATCGTAGATGGCCGGAAAGTGTTTTTTTATTTCGTCGGCAGACTGATGCGTCACATCCAGGTACACATAATCATCTCCGGTGGCTTTAAGTTCATTGTCGATAGCACGCGCCACGATGTCACGCGGGGCCAGACATTCACGCTCGTCGTATTTGTGCATGAACTTTTTTCCGTCGCGACGACGCAGGATACCTCCAAAACCACGCATGGCTTCGGTGATGAGGAAGGAAGGTCTTTCTTTGGGATTGTAAAGAGAGGTAGGATGGAACTGGATAAATTCCATGTTTTCTACGATACCTTTGGCACGGTAAACCATAGCGATTCCGTCACCTGTAGCAATGACCGGGTTGGTAGTGGTCTGATAAACGCTGCCGACACCGCCCGTGGCCATCATAGTTACTTTCGAAAGAATGGTTTCAACAGAATTGGTTGACCGGTTCAGCACGTAAGCGCCGTAACATTCTATGTCTCGCCTCCAACGGTGTACAAGTTCTCCCAGGTGATGTTGGGTAATAATTTCTACTGCAAAGTGGTTCTCCAATATTTCAATATTTGGATGTTTTTTTACAGCCTCAACAAGACTTCGTTGTATTTCATAGCCGGTTTGGTCTTTGTGGTGTAATACCCGGCTCTCGGAGTGCCCTCCTTCGCGATGAAGGTCAAATTTTCCGGTTTCATCCTTGTCGAAATGAACCCCCCACTTCATAAGTTCTTCTATCTGTTTAGGAGCTTCTTCCACAACTTTTCGTACTACCTCTTTGTTGCAAATACCGGCCCCTGCGGTGAGGGTATCATCAATGTGTTTCTCGAAATTATCGGGAGCATAAGTTACTGAAGAGATACCTCCCTGCGCATAGGAGGTATTGGTCTCATCCAGCCGGGTCTTGCTGATAACACAAACCTTTCCCTTGTCTGCCACTTTCAGGGCAAAACTGAGTCCTGCAATACCCGAACCAATAACCAGAAAATCGACCTTCTTGCGCCGTGAAGTATCTGCTTTTCTCATGTGGTAAAGATTTTTGAAAAGGTAAAATTACAAAATTCTTTATTGTCTGTTGTTATTCCACCTGAGAACGCAAAATTAAAGGATATCTGTTTCTATAAGTTCCATCATAGCAGGTGGTTTGATTTTTACCAAAGTTTAGCGGAGTTTTGACATCAGGTATTGGTGAAATATTTCTATTCTTGATTCGAAGGAATGTGTTTGAAAAGTTCTCTGTTGTCCCCTCTTTGCAATTTTTTCGCATTCATCAGGATTATTCATCAACCATTTTATTTTTTCCACGCATTCGGCCGGTGTTTTATATGTCACAATTTCTTCGTCAATTCTGAAAAAATCTGATAGGTTGCTTTTGTAATCGGTAACAAGACAAGTTCCTACTCCGGTTGTTTCAAAAAGGCGCATATTGGCAGCGTAATCGCCGGCACAATCAATGTGAATGTTAAATCCGATTTTAGCCCGTGACAAAGCTTTGAACATATCAAGTCCGAAAACCGGTGGTCTGGCGCTGTCATAAAGCTTTTTAGAGAGCATCAACCGGCGCGGCATTTTTTCATGGTTTCGACCCTTTCTGATGACTTTAACAGCATCTGTCAGTTTGTGTAAACCGAAATTGTCCAAAGTCCGGGCAGCAATAAAAGATGCCTGCCTTTTTATCAAAGCAGTAAGGCTTCGGTCGGGCAAATTCCCGTAAAAAGCAATGGGAATATCATCATTGATGAGTTGTTCCAATACCTGCCGGCGTGTACTGTGAAAACCTTCATCGGCAAAGATGGATCCGATGAAAGCAAAAGGAACTTCAGGGAAGGGGTTGTCTTGATCAATTTTGTCAAGAATACGATGGTCAAAAGCATGGGGGATAACTACCGAGTCAATGTTATATTTCTTTAATTGTTGATGAAAGAAAGGGGAGCAAACGGTGAAAAAATCAAAAGCCTGAAAGGCATTTACCTGGGCCGGAGAAAAAGGAGCACAAAGGTTCCCGATACACAGGCGGATTTGGGGATGTTTCTTTTTGAGCGTATCAATGAAAGAACCGTTGAAAGTTACAGAATCCTGAAAATAAATAATTTCAGGCTTAAAATAGTTGATTTGCTCCTCTAAAATGGTATCGGCGGATGCGTCTGGTGAAATATTATTTTCAAGTGCCCAGGCTCTTTGAAGCGGTTCCGCGTTGGCAACCACTTCCATGGTCTTCATGCCTTTTTGTGCTAACAGGCGACCGTAATTATCCGACCAGGCAAAATACTGTCCCATCAGATGGTCGTATTGTTCCCGGTAACTTAGGGATCTGACCTCCGGATATTTACCATAGTAATGATTCAGAAACCCCCGGTAATAACTTGATATTTTCAGAAATCTGATGGCCATTATTATTCCTTGAAAAATTCTTTGATTTTATCCACTATGAATTCGATTTCGACTGATGTTAACTCAGGGAACAAGGGCAGGCTGATTAGCTCCTGCGAAAATTGCGTGGCTTTTGGGAAATCACCGGTTTTGTATTCCAGGTATTCATAAGCTTTAAGGTTTGGCAACGCTACGGGGTAGTGAATTCCGGCTTCAATATCCGCATTTTTCAAATAGTTCAACAAACCGTCACGATATTCTGCATCCACTCTTACGGGATAGATGTGAAACACATGTTCGGCACCTTCACGTATGGGAGGCGTAACAATTTCTTCTACATTAGAAAGCTGTTTTGAGTATTCCATAGCAATCTCCTGTCGCTTTTTGGTCCACTCCGGCAGGTATTTTAGCTTAACATTCAGTATGGCGCCCTGAATGCCGTCCATCCGGCTGTTAATACCTTCGAAATCATGTTCGTATTTATTAGTGCGTCCGTGATTCGCGAACATTTTTGCTTTCTTGAAAAGCGTCTCGTCTTTTGCAACCAAGGCTCCGGCATCGCCATAGGCGCCAAGGTTTTTACCAGGGAAAAAGCTGAAGGTGGCAAAATGTCCGAACCCTCCCGGAGGCGTTTCGTTTAGCCCGGCCAAAACCGCCTGAGCTGCATCTTCTACAACAAAAAGATGGTGCTTATCAGCAATTTCCATAATGGTTTTCATATCTGCCATCTGTCCGTACAGGTGGACGGGAATAATTGCTTTTGTTCGCGACGAAATTTTTTCTCTGATTTCATCGGGGTCAATTCCGTAAAAGTTATCACAGTCGGCGAAGACAACCCTGGCACCGGTCATGGTAATCGCTTCGGAAGTGGCGATAAAACTGTTGGCTGCCGTAATAACTTCATCGCCGGTGCCAATCCCAAGGGTTTTCAGTGCAATATAAAGCGCATCGGTTCCGTTTCCTACACCCACACAATGAGGCATGCGGGTGACTTTGGCAAAATTTTCTTCAAATTGTTCCACAAACGGGCCACGAATAAATGATTTCTGTTCAAGAACTTTTGCGATGGCCTCATCAATTTCATCTTTTATTCTGTCGTATTGACGATGCAGGTCGGTTAATAAAATTCTTTGCATTTCTGATTTATTCTGATGATTTAAGAAAACGAGCGGGATTTCCGGCATAAATCCCCGGCCGTTCAATATCTTTAGTGACGACAGCCCCGGCACCAATTACCGTGTTGTCACATATCCTTACGGGTAAAATGGTTGCATTGGAACCGATGGAGACGTTGTTGCCGATAGTCGTTTTCTTCCAGAGCCTTCTATCGCCGTTAGCAGGTCCTCCGGTACTAAAAGTATCATTGATAAACATAACACCGTGACCGATAAAACAATTCTTTCCGATTGATACCAGCTCGCATATGAAACTATGTGATTGTATGCGGGTTTTGTCTCCGATGGTTACATCTTTCTGTATTTCTACAAACGGTCCGATAAAGCAATTGTCGCCGATTTTACAGCCGTATAAATTAACCGGTTCTACGTATTTTACATTTTTGCCAAAGGTAACGTCTTTTATTCCGGATTTTAGTGCGGTTGGTTTTGTCATTGGCTTCAGTTTTTGGTTGGACGGGCAGAGTCAAAACAGGAGACGGCATCATTTCGCTTTAGAATATATTTTATCAATTATTTCTACAGTTTTCAACCCTTCGAAACCATTAGTGGCGATCACTCCCTGGCGAGTTAGTACGCTTACCAGATTTTCGTAAACCTTATCATGATTCGACATCGACCCCTGATAGTTGCCGTAGTCGTTTGGTTGCGAACTTTCGGCGAGGTTTTCGATACGAAAATCCTTTATGTTTTGATATTCCAGCTTATTCAGGTATTGACCGCCAATTTTAACGGTTCCTTTTTCTCCGAAAACTGTAATTGAACCTTCCATGTTTTGCTGATAGCTGTTAACGGTGTAGTTGATTGTACCTATTGCTCCGTTGTAAAACTCCATGGCGACAACCCCCGTGTCTTCAAAATCGATGATGTTCTGATGGGTGAAGTTTCTTGTAAACGAGCGAACTGATTTGACATCGCCGATGAGCCAGTAAAGAAGATCAATGAAATGGCTGAACTGTGTAAAGAGCGTACCACCGTCCATTTCTTTAGACCCCTTCCAGTTGCTTTCTTTGTAATAATTCTCATTGCGGTTCCAGAAACAACTGAGCTGCACGTTAAAAATTTTTCCCAGACGGTTTTCTTCTATCGCTTTTTTTAATGCTTCCACGGGCGGATTAAACCGGTTCTGTTTGACAATGAAAAGACGACGATTGGCGCGTTCGGCCTCATTGATCATATTTCCACAGTCCTCAACAGAAATAGCCATCGGTTTTTCGCACAACACGTGATACCCGTGCCGTAGGGCGGCAATTGTATGATCTGCATGCAGTCCGTTGGGTGAGCAGACCGACACCACATCCATTTTTCCTTTATTCTCTGTCAGGAATTTTTCCGTGTCCGACCACGCTTTGCATCCATATTCGTCGGCCAGATTTCCTGCCTTTTCAATGTCAATGTCGCAGGTAGCAGCTAATTGGCCGTTATTGGCAATATGTTTTGCATGACGATTTGCAATTCGGCCACAGCCGATGATCCCAAAACGAATCAATTCTGTATGCATTTATTAGTTGTTTTAAATCATGTAAAATTCATCTTACATTCAAAAAAATTAAGGTAACCTG
>NZ_AHZV01000107.1 GCF_000250735.1 Anaerophaga thermohalophila str. Valhall | reverse complement strand
GAAAGCATGGTTTTGGGAGACACAAAACCCTCAATATGCTGTGGATGCCACGGCTGGCGTATAATAGCTTTGTTGCCGCCTGTGCTTATTTTCCATTCAATTTAGTTAAATATTGAGAATCCTTTTTCTTTTAACATTCTTGGAAGAAACCATAAGCCTCTTTCAGATAAATAATTAGTTAAGAAAATAGAAAAAGGTACGATTGTTCTTTTAACGTGGTCATTAAAGTGGTTTTTATCTTTGTAATTCTTTTTTTTGTCAAATGTAATGTACTTAAAATAGTCATCTAAAACTTTTTCAAGTTTGATTTTTCTATTCCTAAAAGCATCTTGATGAAATATTAAACTGTCGATATCAATTATTGCAATAGGCTTAACTCGTTTTGTGTCAATTCCATTTCTTTCTAATTCGGTTAATTCATTTTGGAACCAATAATTAATTAATACATTTAGCCCAGAAATATTTTGTTGTGAATTATGGAGTATAAGAATTGGGTAGATTTTAATGGTTTGAGGTTTATATTTTTTGTCAACAGGGAATTGATTTTTTAATAAGCGTTTGATATTTGTAATTAATTGTAATACAGCTTTATTATTATTTTCATCATAATAAAATTTCTCTTTCAGCATTGATTCATATATTGAAAAATCATAAGAATGTTTTACTTTGGCTGAAAAAAGTACGTCTTTGCTTTCAATAAGAAAAATATTATTCCCATTTCTTATATAATAGTCAGGTTCTGCATCTTTTATCTGCTTTTTAATCTGGGCTCCATTGAGTTTGAAATATTTATTTCGATATATATGCTCAATAATATTATACAATAAATATTTCTCTGAGAATTCATCGCAGTAAAATCCCCTAAAGTCACCTTTTACTTTTTTATTTTTGTCTAGATTCTTGTTAATTTCTGATAGTTTAAAAAATACGCCTTTGTGCAATAGTTCAATTGCAAAAAGACCATAAATTATTCTATATTTTTTATCTTCAATATTATACAATGGTTTGCTGCGAATTTCTCGAAAATCAAAATCCTTTAAAACATCATCGTCTCTTATTGCCAAGTTTTCTATGAATTCACAATCACTATCTTGCAAGAAAACTATATCATTGCTTTCTTCCTTGTCATTTTGGACATATGGCATTGCAACGGGAAGTATTCGTTTAAGGTACTCTTTCCAATCTTGGCATTTAAAAGTCGAAAGATATTCATTTAGAAGGTCTTGAGTCTTAGGGTGAGATGCTAGGAATTCAAATAAATAAATAGATTTAATTAATTGTGCAACAAATATTTCGTGCTTATTAAAATTGATAAGGTCAGAGTATCCAAATGATTGAGTAAGTGCTGTTGCAGCAAATTTTATTTCATCATTTACTTGTTCTGCAGAAGAAAAAGCGTTGTTTTGGGCATCTAAATTCTTTTCATTTTGGAATAATATAGCTTTGAATACATTTACTTCAGCTTGCTTTTTTTCTTGTGTTTCTTCTTCATTTAAATGGTCAAAACTGTATTCAAATAACTGCAATGCTGTTAGAGTATTAATTATTATTTGTCCGGATTCAACTAGCTTATCATATATTTTATTCGCCAATGAGCTGTTTTCCTTGCAAAAGAAGAATTCTAAAAAGTTTTTTATTTCGTCGTATTTTGAGTTATCTATGGAAAATCCTAGAAAATATGTTGTTGCTCTTATCAAAACACTTCTTTTAATTCCAGTGAGATAATAGTCTAAACTTCTTTTTTCATCATCAAAAATGGAACTATACTTGATTACTCTTTTTATTTCAAATCCATTTTTCATTTCTTTTCGTGTTTGTTTTTACATTGCATTGGCGGCAACG
>NZ_AHZV01000108.1 GCF_000250735.1 Anaerophaga thermohalophila str. Valhall | reverse complement strand
AAACTATAGTTCAAAATATGAATACTACCCTATTCCGGAAAACGAACTTGATAACAACCCGGAAATGGAACAGAATGATCCCTGGTAAAATAGCATAACTCAACCTCTGTAAAGGGCTGTCAGAAAAGCATTTTTACTCTGAAATTTTATTTATACCTTTATGTTATCAGAGTTAATCAAAGGGCCATAAAAATCATGCTTTTTTCTGACAGCCCTTTTTATATACTCTTCAGCGCCCGGGGATAACCTGCCAAGATCGTAATAAACCCATAATAAAATGAAACGAGTCTGTAACTTTGATTTCTCCCTCGGCTCTGCCGCTTTGTTTATAAAGAAATTTGCCACACAAGGGCATTTATGAAAAATTTGTGAGTTCTATCCTGCCTCGATTTATCGGGGAGTAATCGGGACTCGTTTCATTCGGATGAATCATCTAACATCAAATAATCTGTCAATGAAACCTACAACAAAAATTATCCTTTTCTTTGTACTTGCAATAGTTATTGTACAATGTACGTCAACAACAAAAGAGCAAGACAACATGAAAAAAGTACAGGACATCATCTCCTCAATGACCCTGGAGCAGAAAGCACAGCTGGTGATCGGAACAGGTATGGTTTTCGATCTTCCCGACACAATTGAAGCACCTTTCGAAGATCCTCTGAAAAATTACGGCGATACAGCTTATGCAAAAATGGTTCGCCGCATCCGTGAATATTTACCCGGAGCGGCCGGATTTACTGCCGAATTCCCGGAACTGGGAATTACTTCGCAGGTGCTGGCCGACGGCCCTGCCGGACTCCGGATCGCTCCCGAAAGAGAAGGAACGGACAGCACTTTTTATTGCACGGCCTTCCCTATTGCCACAGTTCTGGCATCTTCGTGGGACACAGACCTCGTAGAAGAAGTAGGTAAAGCCATGGGCAACGAAGTTTTGGAGTATGGTGGCGATGTACTGTTAGCACCTGCTCTTAATATTCAACGGGATCCGCTTTGCGGAAGAAACTTTGAATATTACTCGGAAGACCCCCTGATAAGCGGAAAGATGGCTGCAGCCATGGTAAAGGGTGTCCAGTCCAATGGTGTGGGAACTTCCATCAAACATTATGCTGCCAACAATCAGGAAACCAATCGTCTATCCGTCAATACCATTGTTAGCGAACGCGCTTTAAGGGAAATTTATCTGCGTGGCTTCGAAATTGCTGTCAAAGAGTCGCAGCCATGGACTGTCATGTCGGCCTACAACAAAATTAACGAGCAATATGCATCCGAAAGTCATGATTTGCTGACAAAGATTCTTCGTGACGACTGGGGGTTTGAAGGATATGTCGTAACCGACTGGGGAGCCGGAGATGACCTCGTGGCACAAATGAAGGCAGGCAATGATCTGATTATGCCGGGGCAGCCCAACCAGGTTGAAAAAATTATTGCAGCCGTTGAAGAAGGTAAACTGGATGAAAAAATTCTTGACCGGAATATCGAACGTATACTTGGCATCATGTTGAAAACCCCGAAATACAAAGCTTACCAATATTCCAACAATCCGGATATGAAGGCCCATGCCCGGATAACCCGCCAGGCCGCAACCGATGGGATGGTATTGCTTGAAAACCGCAATCATGCACTACCCATTTCAGCAGAAAAAGTTAAAACATTGGCCGTCTTCGGAAATTCATCTTACGAGTTTATTTCGGGCGGAACAGGTAGTGGGGATGTAAATGAAGCCTACACCGTTTCACTTATAGAAGGATTGGAAAATGGCGGTTTCGATGCCAACGATGAACTTTCAGACATTTACCATCAATATATTAAAGAGATGCGTGCCAAGGCCGGCCCTCCAAAAAACTGGCTGACAGCATTGATGGGTGGCAGAGAACCCGTTGCTGAAATGGAGGTATCTGCCCGGATGGCCCGCGAAATGGCAGAAAAAAACGATGTAGCACTGATAACCATTGGCCGGAATTCGGGTGAAGGCGGAGACCGTGAAGCAGCACCGGGCGATTTCTACCTGACCGGGACGGAAAAGCAACTCATCAGGAACGTCTCTGAAGCATTTCAGGCCAAAGGCAAAAAGGCCATTGTCATTCTCAACATCGGGGCTCCTGTTGAAACAGCCTCCTGGGCCAAAATTCCGGATGCTGTCCTCCTTGCCTGGCAACCCGGTCAGGAAGCCGGAAACTCAGTGGTTGATGTGATTAGCGGAAAAGTCAATCCTTCAGGTAAGCTGGCCGTAACTTTCCCTGTTACTTATGACGATGCCCCGTCATCAGCAAACTTCCCGGGCCATGCCACAGAAGGAGAAACAAGTAACACAGATGATTTATCAGGATTCTCAATGATGCAGAGAGTCCCATGGGAAGTGATCTATACCGAAGATATTTTTGTGGGATACCGCTACTACAACACTTTCAACAAAAAAACAGCCTATGAATTCGGTTACGGCCTCTCCTATACCGATTTTGATTACAATAACCTGAAATTATCCGCCGATGAGTTCAAGGATAAACTTACTGCCTCAGTTGAAATCAGCAACACAGGCGAAGTAGCCGGACGCGAAGTGGTTCAGGTTTATATCTCAGCACCGCAGGGAAATCTGGTAAAACCAGGTATCGAATTGATCAACTTTGGAAAAACCAAACTTCTGCAACCAGACGAAAGTGAAACCCTTTCGTTTGATATTAATGCACGTGACATATCATCATTTGATGAACAAACCGGTGCATGGATTGCCGAAAAAGGAGAGTATACCCTTAAAATTGGTTCATCTTCCACACAAACAGAGCAAACAGCCAACTTTTATTTACCCGAAACCACAGTGGTGGAGAAAGTTACTCAACATGCTTTAGCACCTGTTCAGGAAATAAACAAAATGACACCCTGATAAACAAGTCGGTTCTACCACGAATTTAATGACAACTTGAAATTTGTTTATATGTAGTTAAAATTTGGTTTAACGTAGCTTATATGTTGTATTTTTTTTCAACAATATTTAAACCACATTT
>NZ_AHZV01000109.1 GCF_000250735.1 Anaerophaga thermohalophila str. Valhall | reverse complement strand
CGAAGCCGCCAAAAAAGGAGTTTACTTTTCGTAAATGAGTATTTTGGCGGCAAGCGTAACACAGCAAATGGTACTTTATGGACAGACTCTAAATATATTTTATACGGATGAATTAGAGCGAAGCGGAAATCGTGAACGCCTTATAATTTTTATCTCATGAACAAAAAAGTAAAGGCACTCGCGGCTTGAGTGCAAAAAGTTAAATGCTTTTTTGACCGGGCTTATCCTTTTGCAGGCAATCTTATCATTTTCCTATCGTCTGGCGCTGCTCAATTTCAAATTTCTTTACCTTTGCGGGTCAAATTAATTTTTCACTTCAAAATATACTTACTAAAATGATGCACACCTGGTTTGAATGCAAAGTAAAATACGTTAAAGTAGATGAGAACACCGGAAAAGAGAAAAAGGTTACTGAACCATATCTGGTAGATGCTGTTTCCTTTACTGAGGCCGAAAGTCGCATACATGAGGAAATGCAGGCCATGATAAGAGGTGAGTTTCAGGTTACCAATATTCGTAAGGCCGATTACACCGATCTGTTTCCTGATTTTCCCGGCGATCGTTGGTATAAATGCAAGGTTAGCCATTTGGCAATTGATGAGAATGCCGGAAAAGAAAAAAAGGTGACCAGTCAAATGCTGGTAATGGCAGATAATGTACGCGATGCATACGACCACCTTATGAAGGGCCTTTCCGATATGGTGGTCGATTTTCAGGTTCAAAGCATTGCCGAAAGTCCCCTGATGGATGTCTTTCCCTATGATGCCGAAAGTGCTTTTGACGGAAATACTGAAGAAACAGGTGAAGAACCGAATGACTGATTTTTTTTATGGTCAAACGAAAGCAAAAAGAACTTTTTCCGGTTAAGGTCACAGGCAAAAGAGAAATTGCTCCCGGAGTCTTTACGCTGCAGACTGAACGAAGGTTCGACTTCACCCCGGGGCAGGTTGTTGCCGTTGCTTTAAACCGGAGTGAGGAGCCACGACTATACAGCATTGCCAGTGGTGTAGAGAGTGATCATATCCGGTTACTTTTTGATATTAATCCCGATGGTCTGCTTACTCCCCGGATGGCAAAGCTTGCATGTGGCGATCAATTGTTAATGTCGGAACCCTTCGGACGGTTTCTGGGCTCAGACGACCCGGCATGGTGGATAGCCACAGGAACAGGAATTGCCCCCTTTATGAGCATGGCGGAATCCGGGATACATTTTAACAAAAAATTAATACACGGTGCCCGAACATCTGGTGAGTTCTGGTTTTCCGGTCTGTTTCTCAATAAAATGGGGGAAAACTACCTTCGTTTTGCTACCCGTGAAAATGCTCCCGGAATAAACAGCGGAAGGCTTACAGTATGGTTGGCTCGGCAGGAGAATTTACCAAAGGACATAAAATATTACCTTTGCGGCAATGCAAATATGGTGGTTGAAGTTCGCGACATTCTGCTGAGTAAGGGAGTTGCTTATGATAACGTTGTTTCGGAGATATATTTTTGATTTTCTGGTTCATCAATTAAAAATTTTTTTCAGCATTATCAGATGTATCTTACCCTGCA
>NZ_AHZV01000110.1 GCF_000250735.1 Anaerophaga thermohalophila str. Valhall | reverse complement strand
ACACTAAATTGAGAAATAATAAAGGTAATTGTCGTTTATGGAATAAAAAGGACAATTGCGATAGGTAACGTTGTGCCTAGCGCAAAAAACAAATCCACCAATCTATATTAAATTCATTATTTGCGAGAATTACGCAAATTAACATTATATTCCTTGTTTCTTTGTCGTATTTAAACTATATTTGCACAAAAACATAAGAAATGCTAATCAGATTTAGTGTAAAAAATTTCAGGTCAATACGTGATAACGCAGAGCTATCATTAAAAAAGACAAGTTTGCGAGAATTGAAATCCAACACCTTCCAGAGTGGAAATAATAAGCTAATCAAATCAGCTGTTATATACGGACCAAATGCCTCAGGAAAGAGTGGACTTCTCCGGGCATTTAAAGCGCTTGAATATTTGGTACGAAGGTCATCATTCTTCAAACCAGACGAAAAGATAGCTGCTTATGAGCCTTTCAAATTAAACGTTAAAAATGTGAACTCTCCTGTTTCAATGGAGATAGAATTTTTGCATGAGAAAAATCAATATTTATATCATATTGACTTTACACAGGGAAGAGTTGAACTCGAAGAGCTTTACCACTATCCTAACTCTACTCGAACGTTACTTTTTTCGAGAAAAACAGATAATCCAATAAAATTCGGAGAATCTTATAGAGGCGGAAAAAAAACGATTGAAAAACTATTACTTCCAAATCAGTTATTTCTATCTAAAGCAGCAGAAAATAATGTAGAATCTTTGCTTCCTGCATTTTCATTTTTTGGAAAAGGAATGATGGTTTTTCCTTTTCTGGAAGACTATCGTGAAACTTCTTTAAGCAAACTTTATGCAAAGAGACTCGCTGAAAACAAAAACTCAAACTTTTCTAAACGCTTTAATAAACTCATTTGTGCTTTGGACACAGGAATAGTAGGAATACAGGCAGAAGAAGTTGACTGGAGCAATTTTGAGTTTCCAAGCAATATGCCGGATGATGTGAAGGAAAGATTTCAGGAACAATATAAATATGATATAAAAACACAACACCCAATTTTTGACGGAGAAAATGAAATTGGAATAAAGAACTTTGAAATTGACGAAGAGTCAACAGGAACGAAGAGTTTATTCGTGATTGGCGGTATTATTCTTGACGCCTTAGAAACAGGAAGAGTACTAGTTATTGATGAATTTGAGAAGAATCTGCACCCAAGTATTACACAATTCTTAATCAATCTATTTCACAATGAAATCACTAACCCCAAAAACTCACAGTTAATTTTTGCCACCCACGATATTACACAACTTTCAAACGATAATTTCAGACGAGATCAAGTTTGGTTCACAGAGAAGGATGAATTTGGTTCAACTTTACTCTACAGATGCTCAGACATTAAAGGAATTCGCTTAGGCACTCCCTTAGATAAATGGTATTCTTCGGGTAGGTTTGGGGCTACACCGATTATTAATGACTCCGACTTCCTCATAGAAATGCAAACCGATGAAGATTAACAAGCCAAATAAGCGAATATTAATACTTTGCGAAGGAATCACTGAATATTTATACGCTAAATCCTTGCAAAGTGAGTTGCCAAGAAAACTTCAAAGATCAATATCAATTGAAATTGACTACAATTCTCAAAATGACCCGAAAAGTTTAGCCGAAGAAGCAAGAAAGAGAAAAAGCAAAGCTATAAAAGAAAGGAACTCCTACGACTCAGTTTGGCTGTTTTTTGATCATGACAATTGGCCTCAATTAGAAGCAGCATTCAGGATTGTTGACTCAGAAGGATTCTGTATTGCATACAGTGCAATATGTATCGAACATTGGTTTATTCTACATTTTGAAAATTGTGGTAGAAGTTTTCAGGACGGTGCTGAAGCCCTGAGATTTTTAAAAACTAAGTGGCCTGAATATCACAAGACCAAGCTAAAACATTATCAACTCTTAAAAAATTACTTAGATACTGCAATTGAAAGGGCCAAAACTCTGAGAAGAAATGTTCAGACAGACTTACCAAAATACCAGCGAAATCCATATTTCACCATAGATAAGCTGATTGACTTTTTTAATCATTTAAAAGAATAAAAAAAACACGAAAGCACAACAATGGGTATGTGGTGGCAATAGTTGGTGAAGTAGGTTGCAAATGCACTGAATTTATCTATTCAATTAATGCCCAGAAAGAAAAGCACAAAACAACAATCGAGTAGATGGCTGGTGAGCCATTAGCACGCCGGAGCACCTCTCACATTCACCCTGTGAAATCAACTTATTTCACAGGGTAAACCGCGCGTACGGGTCTTCCCGTTTAAGATCGGAACAGCCACTTTAAACCATGGGAAACAGTTGATTTATAAGAAATAATTAATCTCTTAAGGTCATATAGAACGAGTCCCGGATGATCGGGACTCGTTCATCTTCGTGGTTTTGGAAATCGTTTTAAACATTGTGACCATAGAAAGCCATAACCTAAAAGCTGAAAATGGGCAGGACGACGTATGCCACTCTGTTCCTTGTTTATGGTAAGTTTCCACTTGTTCCGAAGATCGATGTAAATCCGGTTACCTGCTTGTCTTGCTTCGAAATCGCCAACAAAATATACCGCTTCCGGTTTGACAATTTAATTTTAAAAAATGTATTTTTGACTTTTAATCCTTGCACGTAATATAATTTCACACTATTTTGGTCGCAGATTTATGAATATCCATAGTCATTTTAAAAAATCTAACAATCCATGAGTACTGTCTAAAAACCATCTTTATTGTCAAACTCTTTGTTGTTTTAATTTTTTGCATCCTTATTAACAACAGGTTAACTCCGATCCAAAAATTTAAAACGCTTTGATTTTAAAAAGTATGTCTTTTTACACCACTCTCATCCATAAAACCTTCAATGCTATGAAAAAAGTACTTTTAGTTCTGGCTTTGATCTACACAATCTCCGGCAATTTCGTCCATGGACAACATGAGATAAAAGTAGATATTGACCATCCAAAAGCGAGTATTCAACCTTACATGTGGGGTATTTTCTTTGAAGACATCAACTTTGGCGCCGACGGGGGGTTCTATGCCGAGCTGGTCAAAAACCGTTCTTTCGAATTTTACGAACCCATGATGGGCTGGCAGGAAACATCGAAAGACGATGGGAACGGCAAAGTCTTTATCCTGAAACGGGAACAGAAAAAGCCTGAAAACCCGACATACATCCGCATCGACAGCCGAAATGATGACGGCATGTTCGGTGTCATGAACGAAGGTTTTCGCGGAATGGGCGTGCGAGCCGGCAACCGGTACAATTTCTCGGTCATTGCCCGCAAAGTTGGAAACAACAACCCTGAAATATCAATAGAATTGCTCAGCTCAGACGGGAAAGTCATCGGGCAGACTTCCATCACCGGATTCCCGGAAGACTGGAAAAAGATGAAAGGCTCCTTTAAATCATCCCAAACCGACGCGAAAGCCACACTGCGGGTAATGGTCGATGGAACAGGAATTGTTGATATGGATATGATCTCCCTGTTCCCCGAAAACACCTGGAACAAGCGGGAAAACGGACTTCGTGCCGATCTCGTGCAAATGCTGTACGATCTTCATCCCGGTTTCCTGCGTTTCCCCGGCGGCTGCATTGTTGAAGGCCATGACCTGAGTCTTCGTTACCAGTGGAAAAAGACAGTGGGTCCGGTCGAAGACCGTGAAATGATCGTCAACCGATGGAACACTGAATTTTTGCATCGCCATACGCCCGATTATTATCAATCGTTCGGTCTTGGATTTTATGAATATTTCCTTCTGGCTGAAGACCTGGGTGCCGAACCGCTTCCCATCCTGAATTGCGGAATGGCCTGCCAGTATAATACAGGTGAGCTGGTTCCCATGGATGAACTCGACCCCTATATTCAGGATGCACTTGATCTGATTGAGTTTGCCAATGGCGACACCACCACCAAATGGGGAAAATTGCGTGCAGAAATGGGTCATCCCGAACCTTTCAACATGAAATTCATAGGAATTGGCAACGAACAATGGGGTGAACAGTATGTGGAACGTTATCAAAAATTTGCTGAAGTCATCAGTAATAAACATCCCGAAATTATGCTCGTTGGCGGTTCCGGCCCAAGGCCTGAAGACGAACGTTTCCATTATCTCTGGAAGGAGATGAAGGATGAAAAAGTGGACCTGATTGACGAACATTATTACATGAGCCCCAAATGGTTTTTCGAGAATGCCGGCCGCTACGACGATTACGACCGGAACGGCCCTAAAGTGTTTGCAGGCGAATATGCAGCCCATGGTCCGGATAATGAAGACCCTGCCTCCAAAAATTCATGGTTGAGTGCCCTGAGCGAAGCAGCCTTCATGACAGGCCTGGTTCGTAATGCCGATGTGGTACATATGGCATCTTACGCTCCACTAATGGCGCACATTGAAGCCTGGCAGTGGCGTCCCGACCTCATCTGGTTCGACAACCTGAACGTGATGGGAACACCCAACTATTACGTGCAAAAACTTTACTCAAACCACACCGGCAGTGAGGTTTTAAACATCACTATGAATGGTAAACCTGTCACGGGGCAGGATAAATTGTATGCCAGCGCTTCAGTCGATAAAAAAGCCGGGAAGGTTTACGTTAAGCTGGTCAATGCTTCAGAAGAGGCACAGGAAGTAAATGTAGACCTAAACGGCAAAGCCAAAATCAGCAAAAAAGCAACGGCTTACCTGATGACTGCCGACAATCCCCTGGCATATAACACCCTGGAAAATCCAAAAAACATTGCACCGGTCGAAACAGAAATGAAACTTAAAGGACAAAGCATTAGTGAGGCATTAAAGCCAATGTCGTTCTATGTCATTGAAATGGATGCGAAGTTTTGAGCGATGATTGTTGCTTTACTCCACCCTTCCCGATGCATACATCCCGATATACGTTCCTCCATATCCACCGGTGGTTGCGTTGTTAAGGTAAGAGGCATCCAGCCCTTTGGCCAGGATTTCCCAGGTCTCATTATCTTCAGAAATAAGAAAATTCATGGTGTTGTCGTTCCCCTCTGCTCTAAGGTAAACCGGATGACCCGCTTTCCAATTAATTTTTTTCATTGCCAGGCGTTTCTTCACCGGTTGTCCGCCCCTCACTATGGTTTTCTCTACAAAAGCCTCCATTTGTTTATTGTTGCAACTTAATCCAAGATAATAGTTACTGGTTTCCGTTCTGAAACAAAGTAATCCGGCTGTATCGTCGGGCCCTTCGGGTGTAAAACTCAGGGCTGTTGTTGCAACAAACCGGAGATGTTGTAGCCGGTGTCCGATAAATGCAGGATTTTTCATTTCTCTGAAAGAAACCGGTCTGAAATCAAGTTTCAGGGCATCATCCTCAAGTTCAAACCATTTTTCGCGAGGTGTCCGGATAAAATTCCAGTAGAAAGCCAGAGAGTCTTCAGAAAAATCGTCGTGTATAGAAAAGTTTTCCGAAGAAGAAACTCCGGCCGAAGTATCACTGCCGGTATGTGATGCTTTGACATCAGACGAATTCTGAGCATAAAGTTCATCATTTCCCTCATATACAAACCAGAGAAACTTTGCTTCAGCCTGACTTGAATGTTTCTTCTCACACGATGTAAAAACCACAACAAACAGAAAAAAAAGACAAACAATTGTATTGTTCAGAATTGCTCTCATATCAATAAAATGTAAGAATATTAAATATCAGATGCCCTAAAGCACGCGGGAAAGGAAGGGTTGGTTGGCAGATCAAGGCTGCTCAGGATAATTCAAAAAAAACCGGCAGCATGCTTTTTTTACAGCTGCCGGCATTATCTCATTCTCAATGATGAGTTTACTTCTGAAAATCACCTTTTCTGAGCTAACTCATCTATCATAGCCATAGAGAACGTTTAATAAATGAGTTCAGATGCTGTCCAAAAAGAAGAAAGAATGAACAACTTACAATTCATAATTTTTGGACAGTCTCCAGACTTATTAATTAGTCTCCGTCCATAAAGTACCACTTGCTTCGTTACGCTTGCCGCCAAAATTCTCATTTACGATTAGTAAACTCCGGTTTTGGTGTCTTCACAAGCCTTGCAATTGGCACTTTCTGAACAGACACATGAAAAGCAGGAAACTTTTTCTACTTTATAGACGAGCACTAATTATGATGGGTCATATCAAATTCAAGCTCCATTAACTCTTCCAGGTCATGTTCGGGACGTTCCAACTCATGAGGGATGGGCATTCCGGAAAATGTCTGAAAATAGAGCAGGCACGCATCTCTCCACCACACTGCCTCGCGAGTCTGTATTTTTAATTTATGCTGAACATGATCAAACCGTTCCCGGTCAATCATTCCGGCCAGGCGATCCCATTGTTTCTGCATCAGTCTGGCCTCGTCAACTCCGTGATAATAGTGATAGCAAAGCTCGTCCCACAAAGTCAGTCCCGAACTCATACGATAATCCCAGGGCAAATGATGAAACCAGAGGATCAGGTTTTCAGGGCAGGTCCCGGGATTGTTAAACATGGAACGCAAAGGTTCGGAATACTGTTCCACAGCATTACTGCCCGATTCGCTCCGGTCGAAGCCGATACCATATTCGGAAGCGTTGTGGTAATAGCGCGGAAGCCAGTCGGGGCGAGCATCTTCTATATCGGTCCATGGTTCGGGGCCGTAATGGTGACTCCATCCCATCAGGTGATGCAGACCAAGAGGTGTCATATAGTTAACAACGGCTTCGCGTGAGCGCATCATAATATTCAGCACGGGCTGAACAAAATCAGGCTCGTGAGAAAAAGTCATCTTTACCCATTCAACGGCGATATCATCAGCTGCAAGAGTATGATCCCATGCCAGTCGTCCGTATGCATACCAATTGGCCTGGGCAAAGTGGTGACCTGTCCAGTTAGTATCCCGTCCGATATTGGCAACACCGGCAATTGCAGAGTGTGTCTGATTAAATATGGAGCCATCGGTTGTTTTTGCAACGGTGGAGCCGGGGCCGTTGACATAGGTATCGCTTTCGAGACATTCCTTTTGCAATGGAGCCAGATAAGCCAGATGATCGGAAAATCCAAGGTATTCCTGGGTAATCTGAAATTCAATCATGAGCGGGGTGTGCTCCATAGCCCCAAAGACGGGACTAAAAGGTTCCCTGGGTTGGAAATCGACGGGGCCGTTTTTGACCTGGACAATCACATTTTCGTGAAACTCCCCGTCCAAAGGAACAAACTCGTTATATGCCTGCTTAGCCCGGTCATCACCAGAAGGAGAATAGACAAAAGCACGCCACATAACGATGCCGCCATAAGGTTCAAGCGCTTCAGCCATCATATTAGCGCCTTCGGCATGGGTACGTCCGTAATCCTGGGGGCCGGGTTGCCCCTCAGAATTGGCTTTTACCAGAAAACCACCAAAATCGGGAATCAATTCATAAATTTCTGCAACCTTTTGCTTCCACCATTGACGCACTTCTTCACGCAAAGGGTCGGAGTCTTCCAGCCCCCCGATAATGGCAGGAGAAGAAAAGTTGACAGACATATATACTTTTATATTGTATGGTCTTAACAGGTCGGCAAAGCGGGCAAATTTTTCAATATAATCATGAGTGAGCACCTGTGGGTCGGCATTAACATTGTTAAGGACAGTACCGTTAATCCCTACCGAGGCATTGGCACGAGCGTATGTCTGGTAATGTTCTTTCAGGGAGTCATAATCCTTCTTACGATTCCACCAGATGGAATGACCGGCATAACCGCGCTCAACAGTTCCGTCGAGATTGTCCCAATGGTTCAAAAGCCTCAGGTCATATTCGGGCTTTTCAATAATATTCAAATCCTCAGGGGATCGGCCGGTTTGCATCATCCGAATGAAGGCAAAGGTGCCATAGAGTATCCCGGCATCGGAATTCGCCGAAACAATAATCTTTTTACGTCCGTCAATTTCAGCCGATTTAATAACATAACCTTCACTGCCGCATTTCTTCAATGCTTCTTCCAAACCTTCAATTTCCGCTTTTCTGCTTATTCCCTTTCCGATCAGGAGACTGCTTTTCCTTATGTTATCCTGAAACTGCAGCCCCTCCTCCATCATGCCTCTGAAAGCTTTATTCAACTCATCTTTTGCAACATTAACTGTTGAACTGCCCGGCTCAAAATACACACTAAAAAGTCCGGCATACCGGGATTGCACATCATCAGGTAAGGGGCTATACCTCATCCACAACCGTTCGCCTGTTTCGGGAAAAGCAATAAGCGGGATGATAAACATCGAGAGTATCAGAAGAATTTTTTTAAATCTCATGGTATTTAGTTATTGTTTATACAATGCCTTAGATGTGCGCAACTTCAATAGATAAATTTACTTTCGTCCGGATCAGGATTACTGTCAGTTATTACCAAAATGAAATTCGCATGCAAAAATTTACATACATCTTTGTTGTATTAAATCCTGCCATGCCTGTTCATCACATTTTACCGGTTGTATTAAAAAATCCCGGAGTCGCTTATTCAAAGCGACTCCGGGTGAATTTCAAAAATCCTATTCTTCTATTGCAAATTTTATGTTATCCAGTCCAATAACAACGGTTTGATCATCCGACTCACTTTCAGTTCCAAAAATGAATGTTATGATGCGCAGACTGTTGGGGTGCAAATACGCTCCGGCAGCCTGCTCAAAATCCTGACCTACTGTGTACAAACCACTATTGTTTGAGGCCACAAAATCGGCCAGATTCATTCTGACATGGTGCCAATTGCCATCAGCTGTTACATAACTGGTCGGGCTGTTATAGCCATAGGAATATTCACCACTGGCTCCCCATCCTTTGGCATCCATCATAAAAATCTTAAACTGGAAACCTTCATCATATAACATCTCTTCCGGAATGTCGGTAACTCTTAAATCAAATTCCAGATAAACGCCTTCAGGTTCGGAAACATATAATGAGAAACGATCATCATTTCCTGTTTCCGGCCCCCATAAATAGAATGAATTGTTATTAATTGGCGTACCCATCGTTATCTCGGCGAAATAATTTCCTGTTCCATCATCTACGCTATCAGTAGCAAAAGAACCAAGATTGTTTCTCTGGAACCATCCAAACCGGTCTACTTCAAATTGAGAGTCCCAATCGTAAACAAACATATCGCCGTACAAAACAAATGCTGTAGGACTCTGCACCACCCCGTTATAGCAGGAGAAATTCATGAATCCGCCTGCTTCACCGGAAATAGTGAAAGTAATTAGTTCTGACGTCTGATCCACAATGGTTGCATCATAGCCGCCCATTTCAATGGATTCAACAATATCCAGATTACTTCCTAACACGGAAAAATATCTGTCATCCATCTGTTTGTCACCCTTTGTCGGAACAAAGCTTGAAATAACAGGCAGATAAACATTGAAGGAAGTCTCATGCTCATAAGTTCCATCGGTAGCCGCTAAGCTCAGGATTCCTGAGGAGGCTCCTTCGGGAACAGCCACAGTAATAACTCCTTCCTCCTCTGAATAGGTGAAATCTTCTTCTCCGACTTCAATATCTCCGAATGAGATGGTATTAACCAGGTCAAGATTCGATCCTTGCAGGGTCAGAACATCTCCAACATCAAGGTCCTTCAGACCGGGTTCTACAACTGAAATGCCAGGAAGACGCAAGCCAAGTTCGATTTCACTGACTGCCGAGGTTTCTTTCACCATTCCATAGGTCGTGGTATAATCATAGAAGATATAAACAGGCGCAGTAGAAAATTCTCCGGGAGTTGTGATTACAATCTCTTCATCCGATTGAGATACGATCGCAGCCTCCAAATCACCTACTTGCACTCTTTTCACCTGATCGAGTAAAGTACCGGTAATGATGACTTCTTCACCACGACTTACCTCCACCGGATTAAATGATGTAATGGCCGGAACCGGAGAATCTGAAACAATAAAGGAACCTTTTGAAGAAACAACATGCCCGGGAAAAGTAATATGAATTTTACCTGTTTCGGCATCTACAGGAATTTCAACTTTTATTTCCGAATCGGATTTTGAGGTAATTTCTGCTTCGGCCGTCCCAAAAGCAACTTTTTCCGCATCATTTAAATTAGTCCCTGATAATGTAACAACTGTTCCGGGATAACCAACCTCGGGAGAAAAAGTGAACGCCGGTTCACTTTCAACTGGATCGATAGTCAAATCAGCGACCTCTTCGCAGCCACTGAAAACTGTTAAAACTAACAGTCCTATCATCGTTATACTGGAAAATATTTTCATCTTTCTCATTAGTATAAAATTTAATTTTTTAAGTCCTGATGGAACTCGTCCCTGCCTGCCCCCATTTATCGGGGAGTGATCGGGACTTGTTTCATCAGTATAAAATTAGTCTAAGTTATTGGTCTGATGGAACTCGCATGATTGGAGTTTATACATGTTCTCTTGTGACAAACCTTGTCATGCTCGTTTCATCACTATATTATTTAATTTTTAAATGTCGTATGAACCACCGGGAGCCTAATTGCAATAGCTCAATGATTTTGAGCTTTTGCTGGCTGTTCCGGTGGTTGCATATAGTGTGCCTCTACAGATTGTTTAATGAAACGCACCTGAAATCTTCAGACAATTTTCTAATAAGCATCTGGTGCGTTTCATGTAAAATCGTTATTCTTCAACAACAAACCGGATATTATCAACAGAAATGGTCTTTCCAAAATTATTGCTGCTTGCCTGGGCGGGTGGCTGAACTTTAACAGCTGTCAGTTTATCTACCGTTGGACAGGCACCAACTTCATCTCCATTGCCATATCCTGTATAAAGCTGATCAAGCCGCAGTTTGAATGTCGTCCATTCTGTGGTAAAATCCCTGTCATCGCCATATACGTTTGCAGGATCCTGAACCATGATACGGCCTCTCACAGGATCGGACATCTTTATGTCGATATAAAGCCATACTTTTGAATTATCCGGATAATTTGCAGGTACGCCCTCGAAATAGAAATCAAGGTTTCCACCCCAACTGGTTCCGTTGTCCGTAAAAACGAATGTATAGAATGTACCATAGGGCAACGGACCTTTCTCTTCGGTATCACCATCAAGGTTACCGTTACTGCTCAATTCAGTATAATAATCAGACTCACTGTCAAAGTCGGTGATGAGAATTTCTGTTCCTCGAACAAACTCCCAATCGGAGATTGTTTCAGAACCCGCTGCATCAACAACTTTAATCTGATCTCCATTTTCAATCTCAGGCAACTGGTCGATGACAAAATGTTTATCATCAATTAATGTAAATGAAACTTCAGTGTCGCCCACATAAACCTCAACAGCCTTATACAGTTCGGTACCATAAACATGACATTCTTCTCCGCCGGTAGCTGCAATAGGCGAGAACCCTGATATAACCGGAGGCGAAATAATTTCAATCGGATATCGCGCCAGGCCTTTTCCTTCAAAAAAGATGTTTATGATCACCACATCCCCGAGAGGAGCCGACGAAGGAACGGTAAACGTCAAAGATGTTTCTGTTGCTTCAAATTTAATTACTGTCAGATTATCATTGAGCATTATTTTGTAAACCTTATCCAGATTGGTTCCGGTTATGGTCACTTCATCGCCGGGACTGGCGATTTCTTTGTCGACAGCGGTAATATACTTGCTAACATCCTTGATGTTTTCTTCCATCGGGTTGCTGTTATCTTCTGTACAGGAAGCCAGGAGAGCAACAAAACCCAGTAGCACCGCTATTGATTTTATTGTTTTACTATATATTTTCATCCGTATAAAATTTAGTTATTAAGGTCGGATGGAACTCGCGATTTCTTTATACATGCCCTTTTGTGGCAGTTTTCTTTGTAAACAAAGCGGCAAAGCCGAAGGAGAAATCAAAGCTCCATGCTCGTTTCATTAGTATAAAATTTTATTTTTATGGTCTAATGGAACTCGTCCCTGCCTGCCACGATTTATCGGGGAGTAATCGGGACTCGTTTCATGTGTTAATATTTTTATTTCTATACCATATAAAGAAGCATAGCATAGCATTTCCTCATCCTTCATACTCTTAATATCCCGGATTTTGGGGATACTCATTAGTCGTCAGGTCAATCTGCTCCTGAGGAATCGGTCGCAAGGCATGATAATCCTCAACATTACCCGATGCCGGAACAGGATATCCCGTAGAAGGTAAATGTTCGTTCAACCGTTCAACCAGTTGAATTTCTCCGCTCTCAGTCCTTGAACGGGTCAGATCGTACCAGCGCACAAATTCACCGGCAAGTTCACGTGCTCTTTCATCGAGCAACCAGTTACGGGCATCATCGCTTCCATCCAGGACAGGAATACGGTTAACCAAACGCTGGGCAGCAACAGCATTCTCAGTACTTGACCGATCGGGATCGTAGGCAGCCCGCTCTCTGATAACAGCCACCAGGTCATGAGCTTCACCGGGCTTATTTAGATACATTGCTGCTTCGGCTGCATTGAGATAAGTTTCGCCCAACCGGTAAATAACTATAGGACGAACTGAAGGATCCTGGGTAGAAGGACGATCAATGTCATTAAACTTTGTTAAAGCAGGGAAAATAGATAACCCTTCACTGTTTTCTCCACCATAATATTCACTTGGTGTAAAAATCAGCTTTGCATGAGCATTGGTATTATACCCGGTTTCAACACCCGGAAGCCAGATTGCCGTATCACCAACCGAGAAATTAGGATCATCAATTGCATCGGCATCGTTAAACAGCCAAACTGTCTGGAAAGAGTTTTCGTAGCGTTTATCGTCGGTACGGTCAGCAAACACATGCTCCAGCAAATAATCCGTCGGTCTCAGCCGATGCCAAGGACGACCATAATAATAACCGGTTGAACGCGACAAGCCACTTACCAGCACATTGTAATTGGGCCTGAAGTAAAAACTGGCCATATTGCTCTTGAAGTTGTCATCGGCATAGTCGTTATACTGAACATCGGTGTTTCTTTCGCAGGTAAAAATAGTTTCGCTGTTATGCTCATTCCCGGGATAGAACATTTCAAAGAAATCGGGGAAAATAGCAAGACCGTACCTGCCCTGATTGTTAATAATCTCCATGGCATCATCATAAGCCTGTTGATAGTCGGAATTTCCGGCACTTACATCCGATGTGGCTTTCCAGAGGTAAAGTTTTGACCTCAGATGCAATGCCGCTGCCTGAGTAGCCCTTCCGGGTTCGGTTGGTTGAGCAGGCAGATTATCTACCGCATAGTCAACATCGGCTTTAATTGCCTCAAAGCACTCCTGCAGAGTATTTCTTTCTGCTGTAGTGGTCGGTTCGGCAGGTAAGTCAAGCGTTAACGTTACCTCACCATAGGTTTGTACCAGAATAAAATACCAGAAAGCTCTCAGGAAACTTGCCTGTGCCATGGCATAAACTTTATCCTCTTCCGGCATGTTGATATCCGGTGCATAGGCAAGCACCGCGTTACAGGGATTAATTCCTTCCGTATATCCCCAGGTCCAGGGCATAGAGATTCCCGCAGATTTAATACCATCTCCGTATACACTAAGAACCTCGTTACCATCAGGCCCTTTTTGCCATTCATCGGTTCCGTAACAGGTCATTTTTATGCCGCACTCACTGCCACCCCCTGTATAGAAATAACGTAATGATGAATAGGCTGCATTAACTGCTGCTTCTACCCCTTCGGCTGACTCCAGGTAATCGGTAGAAAGCTGTGATTTTGGTTCTTCTTCAAGAAAGTCATTGCAGGAAGTTGTTGCTGCAAGGAAAAGAGCCAATACTATTATATTTAAGAATCTATTTTTCATATTCTAATTCATTTTCATGTTTAGAAACTAAAGTTTAGCCCAAAGATGTACTTGGTAACCGGAGGCGTGTTGAGTCCGATGACAAGATCTTCGGCAGGCAATCCCAGGGCATCGTTTCGGTCTTCTGCCCTGTTGGTGGGTTCCGGATCAACGCCTCCCTCATCAAGATAGGGTGAGAACAAAACAAAGGGATCCGTCACAGAACCATAAACCCTCAAATCGGACCGGGTATTAAGCAAGTTTTTGAAAGTATAACCCAGATTGATACTCCTGATTTTAAGGAATGAGCCGTCGAAATACCCCAGGGTATTTGTATATGGTCCGGGGTCATTCTTTGGCTTAGGATAAGCATTAGTCGGATTGTCTTCTGTCCAGTAGTCTACTTTAATACCGTTACGTCGGCCGTCAAGACGGTTAACATAGTCGTTGGGCATGTGTAGGGTACTAATAATAGTACCACCAACCCTGAAATACCCAACTACTGAGAGGTCGAAATTCATGTATTCCCAGGAAGATGTAAAACCACCGGAAAAATCCGGTTCTTGTGAACCAAGGATAACTCTGTCTTCATCTGTAATCTGGTCATCATTATCCTGGTCTTTTATTTTAATATCCCCGGGTTGCGCTCCATATATTGCGGCTTCCTCTTCTTCCCCTAACTGCCAGATACCAATTTTTTCATAATCATAAATAGCACTAATCGGCTCGCCAACAAACCAACCGTTACCAACATCTCTTTTTACTCCGGATTGCAGAGATACGATCTTGCTTCTGTTAAGGAAAAAGTTTGTACTAAGGTCCCATTTTAAGCCTCCAACTGAGCTCCCGTCAAAAATAACTCCGTTCAGAACAACTTCAAGTCCTTTGTTTTCGGTTTCACCTACATTTTCCATAAAATCTCCGGTAACAGCAGTGGTATATGGTAATGACTTACCAAGTAACAAGTCATTGGTCTTTTGCATATAAAGGTCAACAGAACCGGACAAACGCCCCCGGAAAAAACCAAAATCAAGACCGATGTTGTAGGAAGTTGTATACTCCCAACCCAGGTTAGGATTCGGTAATGAGGAAACATAATAACCGGTAACACCATCGTCGCCAAAACTATATTTTACAGATGACAATCCGCCCAATGTACTGTAGGGATTGATAGCTGTATTTGATGTCTGGCCATATCCCAAACGAACTTTTAACTGGGTAAGAAAGTCAGCATCTTCAAGAAAGGACTCATTATATGCATTCCATGCCACAGCAACCGCCGGGTAATAATGCCATTTGTTTCCCTCGGCCAGACGGGATGAACCATCGGCACGTCCGGTAAGTGTTATAAGATAACGATCGTCATAAACATAATTCAGGCGAGCCATAAATGACTGCAGGGACCATTCCGAGAAATAGTTGTTGTATTGGTCGGCCTGCACTGTTTCGGACAAATAAAGGTTGTTGAACTGCAAATAATCAGCAGCGATATTAGTACCATTAAACATTGACGATGTAGTGGTACTCTTCTCCACTGATTGCATTCCTGTAAAATTAAACCTGTGAAGTCCGATAGTCTTATTCCACAGAATCATATTCTCAATAGTCCATGCCAGATTATCGAGATTCTGGACCTCGGCCTCGCTAAGTGCCCCGTTCTGAAACGGAGTGTTACTGCCGTAAAAATTATTGTATTTATTAGCAGTAAAGTCAAGCCCTGCATTTAATTTGTATTGAATACCGTTCCAGATGTCAACCTGTAAATAGCCGGTATTAAAGGAAGTAAACTTCCTGCGCTCCTCTCCCCAACGGCTCTCATCCTGGAGGGTTAGAGGACTATAAGTATCATCAACACCATAAGTTGGCTGTTCAACCAAAGACCCGTCCGGATTATATGGAACTGCCAGTGGGGACAATGAAACGAGCGACCAGGTAGGGTCGGCAGTCTCACCGTCAGTGTTTGCCAACACATTCATTGTCGAAAGGCCGACTTTGACCCTGTCACCAATTTGCTGATCTATTGATGCACGCATACTGTAACGCTCGAAGCCCATATTCTCAATCACGTATGATTCATCGTAGTAACCCAGGGAAAATGAATACTGGGTGTCCTCTGAACCACCACTGACCCCGGCTTCGTGATTATGCACCATGCCCGACTGATACCCGATATCCTGCCAGTCGGTCTCACGACCAAGCATCATAGACTCAATTTCAACCGGAAGGAACGGATGCCCGGCAACATCGCGGAGTTTAATAAATTCTTCTGCATCGAATACGTCATAATATCGTGATACATTACTTAAACCGGTATAACCATTATAAGTAACCCGGGGTTTACCGGCTTTACCACGTTTAGTAGTGACCAGAATAACCCCGTTGGCCCCCCGCGAACCATAAATAACGGTTGCCGAAGCGTCTTTTAGTATTTCGATAGACTCTACATCGTCGGATGCAATGTCACTCAAATCACCACTAAAGGGCACCCCGTCGACAATCAATAAGGGATCATTGCTGGCGGTGAGCGACCGGTTTCCTCTCACCCGAATGCGGGTTTCACCTCCGGGTTTATTTCCGATGTTCTGAATCTCAACACCGGCTGTTTTGCCCTGTAAGGATTTTGAAATACTGGAAGATGCCACGTCTCTAAGCTCTTCTGCCTTCACAGAGGTTATAGAACCGGTTACATCGCTCTTTCTTTGAACACCGTAACCAACCACTACCACCTCATCGAGCGACAAAAGCTCTTCCTGCATTACGACATCGATGGTTTGCCGGTTATCCACAGGAACGATCTGTGATTCAAACCCTATAAAATTAAATTCCAACGTAGCATCACCCGGGACTTCAATGCTGTAATTCCCGTCTACACTGGTAATCGTTCCTGTCGTAGTGCCCTGCACCACAATATTGACACCCGGTAACGGATCCCCGTTGGTGTCAGTCACTGTTCCCGTTACTCTTATCTCTTGCGATAGAGCAACGAAAGATACCGATAAGAAAAAGAACAATGCGAGCATTGTTCTTTATTTTAAATACATCAGTTTTTCTCATGGGAAATAAATTTGTTGATTAGTAGATTGAAATTTTGACGATTTATAGATTTAAATTAAAAAACGACAACGTTTCCGGTATCATGAGATAAAGATTGTTCTGTGCTGTTGTGTTTATGTGTTTAACGTATTTACACATCGAAACGACACTTTTCTCATATTTTAACTCTTTTCTCCGCCATGGTGTAAAAGCATCACACAAATTTAAGGTTGGCAAGTTTTAAGGAGGTGTAGAAATTTATTTAATGCGAGCACTTTTATTAAAAAAAGTGAAAATTTCTGCTAAAAAGGTGGAAATTTTCCCTATTTTATTAAAAACACAGTTATTCTTTTAAAAGAATGTTAAATTTCGAATGATAATAATGAATCATTATCTGAATAAAGCAGGTTAAAAGTCGGATGGTTTTCCAATAAAAAACCCGGCAGGAAAAACCTGCCGGGTCATAGTTCCAGGGAAAGGATAATTAATTAGTGTCAGGCTATAAAGTACCACTTGCTTCGTTACGCTTGCCGCCAAAATACTCATTTACGATGAGTAAACTCCGGTTTTGGCGGCTTCGCAAGCCTTGCAATTGGCACTTTCTGAACAGACACATGATAAGCAGGAAACTTTTCCCCTCTATAGTCAGACACAAATTAATATTGAAATTCTCCGGTAAAATTTTCACTTACATCGCGTCCGGCGAGGCCATCGGCAAATGTTTTGTAAGCCAGCTTACGCTCATAATCCGCATCCCATAAACAAGGTGCATCATCGGGCAGCCAGTTTTCATGTTCCTGCTCGGCATCACTGAGACCCCACACGGTTATCCCGTATTGTTGTGCTTCGGGAATAATTTCCCGGTAGCTGTCAACCACGAACTGGTACATTTCGGCCTGTTTTTCAAAATCTTCAGAGGTTGGAGCATCGGTTAGTACCTGAACATCCAACTCGGAAACTTTAATTAGTTTTCCTGTAGCAGCCAACAATTCAAACATATGCACGATGTTGTCCTTATTGGAATTAATGGTGATGTGCATCTGTGTTCCTATTCCGTCAACCTTTGCCCCCTGATCTTCGATGTATTCTACATAATCAATTAACCCTTCGCACTTGGGGATACTGCTTTCAAGACCATAATCGTTAATAAAAAGGATATCGTCCTGGTTACCATACTGACGTGCCAGATTAAAAGCCATAACGGCATAATCCCCGCCCAGGTATTTCTGCCAGTAAAACTCGTCATTTGCCGGATCACTTACATTACCATCACGCAACGTTCCGTCGTTATTCATTGGTTCGTTGACCACATCCCAGGCTGTAATGTCATCTTTATAGTGGCCAACCATTTCAGCAATCCAGGATTCCAGAGCATCCGTAATAATCTGAGTCTTCTCCTCATCGGTTTTTTCAATTATTGTCGGCCCGGAAGAACCCCCTGAACCTTGTCCATCTGCAGGAGTAACCATTACGTTGTCTATATAATAGGTACCGGCAATGGCACCCAGATCAAAGTTCAGACCGGTAATATCATCAGCAGAAGTAATTTGCCATTCTATCAAACTCCAGGTCGTAGAAGTTGGCTGATCCCCCTGATAATATGCAGTACCAGTGGTTGAACAACGAACTGATCCGGCAGCATCGGAGCGTATATAATAAGATACAACGTAGTCTCCTGCCGGAAGTGTCTCTGTAAAATCAGTATGTACCTGCACTTTCCACTGATTACCGGGGTCATTAATATCGTGCTGCATCTTCATGGCACCTGTGCCTTCGTAAGCTTCTGCTTCAGTTGCCTGCGTCAGTCCTTCTGTCGGTCCATTCCATACGCTCCAACCACTCATGTCGGTATCAAACGTTCCATTTGGCACATAGTTAACAGGCTGGGTTTCGGCATCAATATCCACCATAACCACATTATCAATATAATAAGTCATGTTTGGGTCTGCACCTACATCAAAACGGAAATTCATAGTGGTGGCTCCTTCGGCAGGCATCAAGTCCTCACCCAATGTTTCAGCATTATAGGTTACCTGTTGCCATGCAGAAGACGTTTCCACGGTTTCGGCCCCGTTTATCCAGGGGTACTCCAGATTCATATTATTAAAAGCAAGACGCACATGACCGGTACCCTCCGATCTGATAAAAAAGGTAATTTCGTATCGATGACCTTCAACGACAGGAACATCTTCGGATTGGATTTCCAAATCCCAGATATTAGCGGCTCCGTCTCCGGTGACAGCTTTCAAACTTCCGCTGCCACTAACGGCATCATCGGTTGTATGTTCAACAACTTCTTTGGCGCCACCCCATGAATTCCAACCGGTAATATTCTCTTCAAAGTCACCGTTTGAAAGCAGATTAGTGCCGGCCTGACCCGGAATAACTTCCGGTGCAATCAACCCGTTCAGATATGCGGCATTCTGGTTTTGGTGCCATACAAGGGTATGTCCGAATACATCCAGGCCGGCATCTTTGGCTTTCTGAACAAAAGCATCCGCCGCCGTAAAATCCAGGGAACCGTCGCTCTGTACCATAGGCCCGTGCTTCATAATGTATCCGGCAACAACTTCATCAAAATTTTCGTTGACAATACTGTCAACCCTTTGGTCGTCCATATAGAGCGAGGCTACCACCCCTACACCAAGTTTCATGTCGGTGTAGGTTTTCAAAGCATCATAGCGTTCTATCTTTTCCTCCATTTTAAGAGGAATCTCGGCAACAGTTATTTTCGAAGCCGGATCGCGTTCTTCCCATTCCATTTTGGTATCCTCACAGGATATGCCAATAAATGAAAGGATTGCAAAAAGCGATATTAATTTTATGTATTTCATAGTTCGTATTCTTTTGATTAGTTATTATTCCTCTGTCGTTTCCTCCTCAGCTGGGAAATCGGTATATACGAGTTGCTCAAGAGGAACAACTCTCCAGTTATCGGTATACACATCTACAGACGTTTCGGAAGAAATAAACTCTGTCTCATCCGAATCATTTCCTGTTACATCCGCTAAAGTAAAATCAGAATTCTCAAAGTAGAAACCAAAGTTTTTATATGTTGCGTTTTCGCGGGCCAAAAGAACGTCCTCAAAAGTAAACGATTCACCTTCTTCAGGTTCAGAAAATGCATAGAACTCACTAAACGGTATGGTAACTGTCACCCATCCGTCGGTCTCAAACGGGACAACCTCTTTTTCAACAATCCAGGGTACGTAATTATAAGTGTAACCGCTCCATTCTCCTCCATTGTAACTGTTAATAAGCAAAATTTTCAGGAATCCGGTATTCGCCCAGGCATCAGGGACATAAATATCGAACTGGAACGCCACCTGATTAACAGGTGTTGATGCGGGAATATGTGGCGTCAACTGGCCGCGCCAGTCATCAACATCATTGCCTGCAGTCCATACTTCGGTAAGCCGGTTTTGGTTGGCTCCGAAAGATTCGATTCTGTCGGGACGGTGAGGAACATAAGTTCCCTGTGAAATATTACCTGTTCCAATGACTTCCGACTTCAAATCCTCAGGAACAATCATGCTCTCGGCATCACCCCAGTATCCCTGCTGGCCATTTCCATCAAAGTCAAGAATAATGCCTTCCCGGAAATTAAAGTAAGCCGGTGAATAGGCACCGCCATTTGCTCCTTCAACATAAACAGACCCGGATTCGGTAAGTCCGGCAGGCACAACAACTGTTACAAATTCTCCGTCTTCGTCGGAAACGATACCTTCGGTAACCTCAACATTGCCCGGAAAAACAACTTTCTCAATTTCGACCAGGCCGCTGCCATAAATAATCAAAGGTTCTCCCGGCTGCGGAAGCGTATGTGAAAGTTTCGAAATTTGTGGTGCTGCTGCACGAATTTCAAATTCATAAACATACTCGGTGCCAGTTTTTACAAGCCTGATGGTATTACGGACATTGTCTTCAGCATCGATAGTAGGCGTATTCCGGCTAAGTCTCAACAGGATATTATTGTTGGTCACATAAACAGGATTAAAATAAGTATCGTATCCGTTCACATAAATTTTTCTCAATCCTGTAAAGCCGGAGCCTTCAATTCTGATAACCTGCCCAAGCCGGGCAAAAGGAACTTCCCTGTCGGGAACTTCCGATTCGGCATCCTGAAGATAAATTGCCGACACCGTGATGGGAGAACTATCTGCAGGGTCATCGTCATCATCGCAGGCATAAAAACCCATTGTAGCGATTAAAACTCCCAGCAAAAGCCATATATTTTTTTGAATCTTCATACTCATTGTTTTTAAAAAGTTCAATCGATAACATTATTCAAACAGGTTGATTCTCTCCTCAGTAAACTCGTAAGGAACAGGGTCTTCTTTCAGTTTCGGATTTTGTACCATTTCCGATTCGGGATATGGTAATAAGAGCGATTTGACAGTAGCTGTTGCAACCTGCTGGGCGGTATTCAAATCGCCGGGCACATATTTTCCCGATGACTCGTCCCATTCATAGGTGACTGCTCTGTCCTGCTCATTATTCATATAGTTAAGAACCTCCTGCTGACGATAATAGGAACGTCTAACCAGGTCGTACCAGTACTGGCCTTCCATGGCAAGCTCGATTCTTCGCTCATAACGAATATCTTCATAGGTAATTTCATCCTTTGAAGGCATTCCGGCACGCTCCCGCACTTTGTTAAAATATTCTAATGCCGTTGCATTTGTGGTTGAAGCATCATTGCCAAGAATAGCTTCGGCATAAAGCAGGTAAACCTCTGCCAGTCGCAACATTTTTGTTGTCAGACCTGAATTCATTCTCGCCACAACACCGTCCGTATCTTTTGGTGAACCTACAACACCTTTTTTTACATTGCAGCGGTCGGTTTCTTCATAAAGATATCCGCCGGCGGCTTTGTTGATATCGGGATATTCGGCACCATAGGTGGCAAAAGTGGTATAAAGACGAATATCTTCTTCGGGGTCATATTCACGGATCATATCCCACGAAGCAAAAGTATAATAGCCCCAGGCAGCATCGTCGCCGGTAATTTCGGAATTCCAGGCAAAATATGCCTGTTGGGTATTGATAATTCCATATTCGTTGGTTCCGCCAACCCATTGCAAAGAAAAGAGGTCTTCGGAACTGTTGTTTCCTTCCAGAGAAAACAGCTCGTAATAATCTTCATGAAGTTCCAGACCACTCTCTTCACATACTTTTTGGGCTGCTTTACGTGCCAGCTCCAGATATTCGGGATCACGAACTCCGCCGTTCCGGTCATCAACGTTATGCAATCCCGCATAGGAAAGGTAGACTCTTGCCAACATACCATAAGCGCTCCACATGGTTAAACGCCCTTCACGTTCAGGTGTTTCGGGAAGATGCTTTGCTGCAAATTCAAGATCACGGATGGCAAACTCGAAAACATCGTTGCGCGGATTAGTCGGCACTATAGGATTATTTACCAGAGCTGCATTATCGGTAATAATAGGTACATCTCCCCAGAGAGAGGTAAGGTACCAGTATGCAGTACCCCGCATAAAACGGGCTTCAGCAATAGCCGCATTCTTTGCCTCCTGGCTGATATCGCCGGCTGAATTGTCTCTGATATTATTAACGGTATTATTGCTTTGCCCTACAACATTATACAACGACTGCCAGGCCGACACAAGCGGTCCGGTCAGAGAGGTCTCCGTAAAGTTTGTAAACGGATAAATATAATCCGAATAAGGCGCAAAAAGATTGTTTGAACGACCGTCGCCCAGCCCGTAGTAAAACTTATCATTAAAATCGAACCAAACCTTACTGTAAAGAGGGGCTGTGGCCACCTTAAGATCGCTTTCACTGGCAAAGAAGTTCTCCAGTAATAATCTGTCTTCAGGTTCAATATTTAGAAAGTCATCGTTACAGGAAGTAATGTTCACTGCAACAATGGCTAATAATATCAATAATATCTTGTTAATTTTCATTGTCAACAATGTTTAAAGGTTTAAAAACTCAGATTTACACCAAAAGTGTAAATCCTTGGCGATGGATAACGGGCATTGTCAATACCGCTCATCAAAGCATCCTGCTGATAAGCGCCAACTTCAGGATCGTATCCCGAATATTTGGTAAAAGTGTAGACATTTTGCAACTTGGCATACACTCTTACGTTATTCATAAACAAGTTCCGCAACCATCTGCCCGGAAGCGTGTAACTCAACGAAATATTTTGTATTCTCAGGAACGATCCGTCTTCGATAAAACGGTCGCTCATCCTGTTGTTGGCATTTGATGACGACGCCGACATACGCGGCATCATGGGATCACCGCCTGTGACATGCATATTCCTGAAATCGACCGGTCCGTCGGGATCAATTTTTTCAACACGTGCATAATCGAGGGCCGAAGTAAGAAGGTTATGATTCTCCCTGGGGTTTTCCAGCCACCGTTTCTGATAATTCAGCACATCGTTTCCATAGACTCCGTTTAAGTATACGGACAAATCAAAACCTTTAAATGAGAGGGTATTTCCAATACCATAGGTAAATTTGGGTTCGGGATTTCCGATAAACTGTCTGTCTTCATCGTTAATCACGCCATCACCGTTCCTGTCGTCAAAAATGTAATCCCCAATCCATACTCCGGATTCGGAAATTTCGAGACCCTCTGGTATCGCAACGGGTTTAACATTTCCATCAGAGTCCTTATAATAAAAATCGGTAGCCTCATTGAATCGTCCAATCACCCTGTAGCCATAAAATTGACCAATGGGTTCATCGACGGCTGTTCGGGTTACAATGGTTATATCCGAACCTTCCTGTATGGTTTTATCAAGCGTACTCGACTCGGTATCGAGCTCAACCACCCTGCTTCTGTTGAGAGAAAAAACCAGATTGGTACGCCACAGGAAATCGCCCCTGTCTATGTTAACCGTATTGAGTGTCAGCTCAATCCCTTTATTTTCGAGCGATCCTACATTTGCCCACGGTGGGGAAGTTGAGCCTTGTCCTTCCGTTCCCAGGTAGGCAGGCAAAGGCACCTGAAGCAATAAGTCTTTGGTTTTTTTGTAATAAACATCACCGATAAACTCAATCCGGTTTCGGAACAAGTTAATGTCCAGTCCGATATTACTTGAATTGGTTGATTCCCACTGAAGCTCGGGATTGGCCATGTTACCACTCAGCAGTCCTGTGCCCCAAACGGTAGTAACAGACTCCATGGTAGACGTATATGGATAATCGAAACTGACATTCTGGTTACCGACCAGTCCCCATCCGAATCGAAGCTTAAGATTATTTATAACAGGATGATCTCTGAGGAAAGATTCATTGGAGATTTTCCATGCAAATGCGGCCGATGGGAACCAGCCCCAACGGTAATCTTCTGCAAATTTCGAACTACCGTCATAGCGGAGAGTTGTTGTCAGAAGATAGCGATCATCAAAGGAATAGAAAGCTCTGCCGAAATAAGAGGCAATGGCATTTCCTCCACTTGAGCCATTGGCCCTAGCTGTATTACCATCACCTAAATTCAGATCATGCCCGACATTACTGACAAAACCGGCACGATAGCCGTAAAGATACTCCCAATGCGACTTCTGCATTTCCTGTCCAAGCATAAAATTCAAATTATGAACATCGACAAAAGAACGATTGAATGTCAGAACGTTTCGCCACGACCAGAATTTGCTATACGATTTTGCTCTTTCTGATTCCACCACTTCATTGGTAATCGCACCAAACTGATAGGAAGGATTAAACTCGTAGGTATTGTTGACGCCAAGATCGCTGGAAAACTCGGTTTTCAGAGTGAGTCCCTCCAGTGGTGTAACCTCACCAAAAACATTGCTTCGGATATTTGTTTTTTCATTTCGGTTTTCGCGAAGCATTGCCAAACCAACCGGATTGGTCTGCACATACATATCCGTATCGGGACCATCAAACGAACCGTCGGCACTTCGAACAGCAACATTGGGTGTCTGCTTCATTGCAGTTTCAATAAGGGACGCATCTTCAACAGTCACCTGCTGCTCTGAGTTACTCAGAGCAAAATTGACACCCAGTTTTAACCAATCGTTGACATCGGAATCAAAATTTCCGCGTAAACTGAGTCGCTCAAAGCCCGAACCGATGGCAATACCTTCCTGGTCAAGATACCCGGCTCCGAGGGCGTACGTACTCTTGTCGGTTCCTCCTGTCAGAGAAAGATTATGGCTCTGCATGGAAGCCACCTGAAAAAGTTCTTCCTGCCAATCGGTTCCTTCTCCCAACAGATCAGCTCTGACAAAATAATCATCGGCTTCAACAATGCCGGCATCAGTTCGGTCATTTTTATGCTGTGCATATTGTCTCAGGTTGAGCAAATCCAACTTTGTGGGCATTTCCTGCAAGCCGTAATAACCGTCATAAGAAACACGCGACTTGCCAGCTTCTCCCTGCCTGGTAGTAATAATAATAACTCCATTGGCAGCTCTCGAACCATAAATCGCAGTAGCAGACGCATCTTTCAATACGTCCATGGAAACAATGTCGTTAGGATTAATAGATGCGAGAGCATTTTCCGTGCTCGATCCGGTAGAACCATCAATAATAACCCCGTCGACAACAAAAATGGGTTCGTTAGAAGCATTTAAAGAGTTAATACCCCTGATACGAATAGAGGAGCTACCACCAGGCGTACCGGAATTCTGCTGAATCTGTACACCGGCAGCTCTGCCCTGTAATACCTGATCTATGGAAGTTGGTACTGACTGCTGGATGGCATCTTCCGATACCGATACCACCGAACCGGTCAGGTCACTCCGTTTCATTTGACCATAACCTACGACGACCACCTCATCAAGCGTCTGCACATCTTCCTGTAAGGTTACATTAATAGTCGTCCGGTTGTTTACAGGAATAACCTGCGACTCAAAACCAATAAAATTAAACCGTAATTCAGCATCTCCGGGTACTTCAATGATATAATTACCATTTATGTCGGTAATCGTACCCTCCGTAGTTCCAACCACAACAATGTTGACCCCGGGTAATGGGCCGCCATCACTGTCCGTGACTTTTCCAGTCACCGTCACCTGTTGTTGCGCCATTGCAACAAAGGAAACCGATAAAAATAAGAACAATCCGAAAACTGTCCTCCTTAATGAAAATTCCGTTTTTCTCATTTGAAGTGATTTTTCTGATTAAGAAATTCAATTTTTAAAAATTCATAATTTGTTGTTTTACAATTTTAAAGTCATTTGTTCTGTGCTGTTCCGTAATTAATTTTAATTTTTTTTGCTATTTACGTTTATGAAACAAAAATTTCTACCCGGGAGAAAGTGTAAATTTTTAAGTAATGAAGATTTATGTGCTTTTTTATACTTTTTTTAACAGTGCTAATATAACCCATCTTCAGCGCAGCCGAGGTGTATTTTTTTAAAAAAATGGCGTAAATTTCTGCAAGTAACTGTAAGTGAAAAATTAAAAAAATGAGCGATTTTGATGAATTGTTCAAATCTAATGACCAATGAGAATTTTTCTTGTTTTTTACATTATTTAAGGGTAATACACACAAATGAAGGCATCGATTAAAGCAATTCCAATTAATGCGGCACCGATTGAAATGAAATAAATTTAATAAAATCAAGTATTTATATACGTTCTGAATACTTTTTCACGATCCGGAAGCAGTTTCGCTTCAAGAAAATTTCTTTACGAAAATCAGATTGTTTTTCATAAAGAAACGAACTTACGAGCTCACCGAACACCTTTAAAAGCAAACACGACAATGAGGTAAATCCGAATTGTTTGATCCCAATAAATTGGGGCAGTTTATCAGCCCCGTGTGTTATTCTGAGAAAGGCTGTGTATTTTATTGTTTCACAGAGTAACACGGTGTTCACACAGAGTCCCACAGAGTAAAAAATTGTTTTTTTAAACATCCTCACCAAAAAGCACATTAGGTGTACTTAGCACATAAAACCAACCAACCTGCTGTTTAAGTTGACTAAATCCCATGTAGGGCTTTTTCCCAGGCTTCAACTGAAAAACATAATGTCTTACTCCCAATATTCGTGTTTTTTTTGAAAAATATTTTCCAGCGTCTTATAAAAGGATATTAGATTTAAAACCCTTTCAAATACTCCCTCATGAATGTCTTTTAACTGAAAGAAAATCTTTAAATGAAGAAATTTAAGGAAACTACCTGTTCCATAAAAAACGGCTAATCCGCGGTATATCCATAATAAAAAAATGATAAACCGCTACGAACCAAGGTTAAAAAGCATGCCACAAATCCGGGCTTCGGTTATTACAAACTGGCTGAAACATCATAATTTATGTGAGGTACTATACATGGCAGGGCATAAAAATTTGAACTTCACGGAAAGATATAGAACCGATAATCTTAAAGATTTACAGAAAGAACTTGAAAAGTATCATCCGTTGAAATAAAAACAAATATAGTTACCCTTTTTGGTAACTTATACTATCTTTAAAGTATGAGAATAATAAAAGAATTAACATTAACCAAGTATTGCAGGCAAAGCAAATACAGGAAGGCTGAAGAACCTGTAAAAGCCTGGGTTTAAGAGGTTAGGTTCTCAACATGGAATAATGCAAATGAACTGAAAGCGAAATATGGGAATGCCAGTATAATAAGTTCAAAACGAGTAGTATTCAATATAAAAGGCAATGATTACCGCTTGATTGTAGATATAGAATATAAGTTGAAAATAGTCTTTGTGGTTTGGTTCGGAACGCATGAAGAATACGATAAAATAGACGCAAAAACAGGAAGTTATGAAAACTAAAATATTAAAGACAGAACAAGAATATAACGAAGTTTGTGAACGTATTTATAATTTGATCAATAGCAATAAAAATGCGATAGAACCTGATAGCCCGGAAGGTGAAGAAATGGAACTTTTATCTTTGCTAGTAGAAAAGTATGAGCAAGAACATTATCCGGTAAAAGCACCAAACCCGATAGAAGCTATCAAGTTTAGAATGGAACAAATGAATTTAA
>NZ_AHZV01000111.1 GCF_000250735.1 Anaerophaga thermohalophila str. Valhall | reverse complement strand
AGCCAGGTTTAAGCGGACCAGACCTTTTTGGTTTTTGGGGCAATGCCAAAAAGAACCATGGAAAATAAATTTGAAACAGGTTGCTGACTTTTTCAGCAACCTCTAATTAGTACGTATCTCAATAGATCGTTAGATTTTTAGATGCAAGATGTAAGATAATTCGTAAGATATTGATAAACTGCATATTAACAAACAAGCATTGATGGGTATAAACAATTGGTTTGCAATGTATTGTAAAAGTTTAACGGAGTTTGTGTCTATAAACTCGCAAAAATTTTTACAATATGTGTGTCTGTTCAGAAAGTACCGGTTGCCAGGCTTGCGAAGTCGCCAAAACCGGAGTTTACTAATTGTAAATAAGGATTTTGACGGCGAGCGTAACACGGCAACTGGTACTTTATGGACAGACATTAATTTAACAAATATACGCATAAAAAATTAGGGCATCTCTTATACTAAACCTTTGAATAAAGTAGTTTGTATATAAAAATGTGAATATGCCTGCTTACTAAGTAAGGCCGTAAAGCAACGCTATTTTAAAATACCACAATTGTGAAAGTACTGATAACTAAATATTTTGGGATATTCATTATTGTTTTCGGGATATTTTCGGGCTGTAATAATACCAGAAACAGGAACGAAGAAGAAAGCCCGGGACTTATCGTCTATTGTGAAAACGGGATTCTTGCCCCGGTAAGAGAATTCTCATCGGCTTTTGAGAAAAACACCGGAATAAAAGTCAGTATTCAGAACGACTGTGCCAGAAATCTCTCTAACCTGATCTATTACAGGTCTGAAGCTGACATTTTTATTCCCGACTGCAGACTGACCATAGACAATATGCAAATGGCCAATCCCGATTTATTTGAAGATTCTGCTTCATTTGGATATCAAACACTGGTGTTTATTGTCCCGGGTGGAAATCCCGGCCGGTTCGACGGAGATTTTCAAATGCTTAAAACCACAAACCCTGGAATTATTCTGGCTAACCCTGAAACCAGTACTCTGGGACTGGCAACTGAGATATTACTGCAAACTCACCTGGTTTATAATGAAGTTATGAGGTCTGTCCTTTCTCTTACTACCGACTCAAGAGGACTGATCAGAAGTATTGCCTCCGGCCAGTCACAAATTGCCATCGATTGGGAATCCGATTACATTGGAACACGCTCCGAAGCCTTTAAAATTGATACCGTTCATATCGATTCAGAAGCAAAACATTATCAAACACTTGCGGTTGTTCTGTCCAACGCTCCTAATAAACAAAACGCTATGAAGTTTATACATAGCATCGATTCTCGTTCTGCAAAAAAAATTTTTAAAAAATATGGAATTGTCGAACTTTAAACTTCCCGTTTTTAATTGTATATTTAGTTTCTGTCTGTAAGGCTTCTGCATGCTGGAACATGCCATTGCGGGAAAGCACTCACACGTGCAGCAGGAAAGATTTAAAAGTGTACTTTCCCGAACACTTCGCGGACTTTATTTGTAATTTGGTTTTGTGTAACACTAATCTCATTCAATTTTGGAAAGAAAGACTGACAAGAGTATATTCAGAAGATTATCTTTCAAACAAAACAGAGGCCTGTTTAATGAACCCCTGATAAACAAGCTTTATCTGCTGCTGGGAATATTTGTATTCACCATTGCAGCCATTCTTGTTATTGACAACTACTTTGACCGTACACATACTATTCACTACCAGAACACCATTCGGAATCAGGAACAGAAACAAAGAATAGAAGGGCTGCTGAAAGAAAATCTGCTGCATATCAATCTCGATTTTAAATCTTATTCCTCAGTCACACATCCCCAACAACTTGAAAACATTCAAAAGGATATAAGGGATCGGATTACACAGTCGGTTAATATTCTTGAAAAACTGGACAATGGAGGGAGCGTTACGGTATACAAAGCAGTAAACCTGGAAGACCAGTACCGTATTAAAGAGGTTATAGAATACCGGCAGGATGAATTCACAGGAACAATTCCTGAGATCAGAGATATCACTCCGTTACTTTATGAATTACAATCGCTTTCGGCAAAAATAACAGGTTCACTCGAAGGCAATCTGGTATCGAAAAACCCTCTGAGCCCTGCCAATATGGAGACCATCAACTATTATCAGAAGCAGGCCGAAAGTATTTTTTCACGCATATACGAATTTGAAAATCAAATTTCATTCGAAATAAGTAAAACCATTTCGCGGCTCAACGACCGAAATATTTTTGTCTTTGAAAAATACACCCGGCTGAAATACCTCAGTCTTATTGTTTTTTCTCTGCTCGCAGGATTTATAACACTCCTGATTATTAATCAAATAAGACTTGTAATCATACACCGGAGAAAGGCTGAAGAGACAAACAAGAAGTTACTGAAAGCCGTTGAACAAAGCCCCGTTTCTATTCTGATTACCAATACCCACGGAATTATCGAATACATTAACACCTCTTTTGAGAAACGAAACAATGTATCCAAAAAAGAGATCGAAGGAACAAGTCTTCACTTGCTACAATCTAAAAATGACGACAGTTTCTCTGCATTGCTTTTAGAAACTATTCAGGAAGGAAAATCATGGGAAGGAGAAATCAGGTCGTTTAATACAGCCGGTGAAATTATTTGGGACCAGGTTTCTATATCTCCGGTACTAAATGAAGAAAACACCATTTCCAACTTCATTGCCATCAAGGAAGATGTAACTGAAAAGAGACTGCTCACACAATCGCTTAAGGAGTCGATAGAGGCACTCAAGACCATCACCGAAAACCTTCCTGTGGGAATACTGATTACCGACAGGGAAAAAACCATCCAGGAGATAAACTTAACAGCTGCCACAATCATGGGGTTTGACAACCTTGATGAAGCCATGGAATTTGTAAAAAGCCATCAATATTATCAGTTGTTCGAGACCCTTAAGAAAGACCAGTATGAAGATGAAGTTGCGGGGGTGACTATCACCACCCTTGAGGAACGACTCAGCGTTGAAGAGAACAATATTTCCCGTACCATTCTGAAAAACATCATCCCGGTCAAAGTCAACAACACCGAAATTATGCTGGAAGCATTCATGGATATTACAGCGCAGAAAGAAATGCAGCGCCGTGAAGCTGAAGCCAATAAAGCAAAATCGGAGTTCCTGGCCAATATGAGTCACGAGATCAGAACCCCGATGAACGGGATCATCGGAGCGACCGAACTGCTGGGACAGACCAGGCTGAACCGCGACCAGCAAAACATCATTACCATTATCAGCCGCTCGTGCGATAATCTGTTGAACATTATTAACGACATTCTTGATTTTTCAAAGATCGAGGCCGGCAAGTTGAAGATTGAAAAATACCCCTTCAATCTTCGTTCAACAGTAGACTATCTGCTTGATCAGATGGCTTTCAGGAGTCATGACAAAAATCTGGAACTGCTGGCATCGGTCGAAGAAACCATTCCATCGGTACTAATAGGAGATGAAGGTCGACTGATTCAGGTTATAATAAACCTGATGGGCAATGCCGTAAAATTCACTCAGGAAGGAGAAGTGGTGCTAAAGGTAATCATTGAACGTCAGGAAGGGAAAGAGATCAGGCTTCATTTTGCCATTGAAGACTCAGGTATTGGGATTCCACCAGAAAAAAAAGAGAAAATTTTTGAATCATTCACCCAGGCCGATGGCTCAACTACCAGGAAATATGGTGGCACTGGACTGGGCACCAGTATCTCAAAGATGCTGGTTGAACTGATGGGTGGAAAGATATGGGTGGAAAGTCCCAATCCCAATTTCGCATGGTCGAAAGAGAACCCTGGTTCTGTCTTCCATTTTGTTTTGCCCTTTACATTCGACCGTGACAAAACAGACAATCAGTTCAATAATCCAAAAATGAAAACCCTGAGGGCCCTTATTGTTGACAACCACCGAACCAACCTGCTACTGCTGAAAAAAATGTTCCATAACTGGGGCATTACCCCCGAAGCAGTCAGTGATGAAAAAGCGGCCATTGAAAAGCTGAATACGGACAATAAATTTAATTTTGTCACAATAGATTCTCATATTTTCAGCAAAACCAATCAAAGCCTTATTAAGGAAATTAAGGAAAAAGCTCCCTCGATTAAGGCCATTTTATTTTCGTCGCAGAGAAATCCATCGATGGAGGGGGTCGATGTGGTATTGGAGAAACCCATAAAGCAAACCATTCTGTTTAACACCATCAGCCAGCTGTTCTTTGATTCATCGGAAGAGAAAAACGGAGAACTGCCGGTATCTTCGTCTGAAAAAAACAAAAGAATACTGTTGGTAGAAGACAATCCGATCAACCAGAAAATCACAGAAAAGATGCTTGGAAGAATTGGCCTTTCCACGGTAATTTCAAATAATGGGCAGGAAGCTTTAGATTTAGTACTGAATGACAAAGAAGATTTTGATTTGATTTTAATGGACATTCAGATGCCGGTATTAAATGGTCTGGATGCCACCAAGGAGTTACGAAAAGCAGGCGTTCTGACGCCTATTGTGGCCATGACTGCCAATGTTTTGAAGGGAGACCGTGAAATATGCCTGGCCGTCGGAATGAACGATTATATTGGAAAACCCGTCAAATTAAACGACTTGCAACATACGCTGCAAAAATGGATATAGTTTGAGATTGCCTTTTAAAGATATAACTGGGCGGCTATGGCAATAGCGAAAAACAGTAGTAAAATTGTTTCCTGCCAAAACCGCCTGGAAATTTTATCGAGCCAGAATGCCAGGACAATCGATGGCCCAACTGCAACTACCGGTGCCAGCTCCACAGAGAAAAACGGTGTTAAACATGCTCCTGCCGTTAGCAGCGTGAGCCAGACAATAACCCGGAATAGTTTACGGGTAATGATTTTCTGCGTGGGCAAATATCTGAATACATTTACAATGCCTATCAGTGTCGGGAGGCTTATGAGCAGCAAATAAATCCGGGAGGCCAGGTTATGACTGAATTGTCCGGTGTTCGACAGCAGGTTGAAAAGGATGAACACTAAAAACTCCATTGTCTTGCCAAAAAAGAAAAAATAGCCGGCACTCAATACAAAAGGTAACAACAGCCCCATAAGACTAGCGAGAAAGGTTCTTAAGGTTAGCAACCTTAATCCTCCCATCACTACCAGAAGCAGAGGATACAAATAAAGTCCTTTTGCATACATCAGGGCTCCGACGCCCAACAAAAGTGCCGCATCGAAACTGCGTCCTTCTTTTCTGCCCTTATTTACAATCCCCATGATTCGTTCAACGGCAAGCAAAAAGAACAGATTGAACATCCACACAACATGCAACCGCTGCACAACCAGGAATCCGCTTACCAAAAGACCGTAAAGAACGGCTGGCAAAACCGATTGTCTCCCTAATAAACCATGACGGCCAACCAGACGGTTGACCGTGAACGCTGTTAACAAGGCCAAAATGTATGAAAATGCAGCAGCCCAAAAATTACTCTGCCCGAATACAGGACGAACCAACCATTCCCATAAAGGCATCGAGACACCGTCGAAACTAATTGGTGCACTACCGTCATAAAGAAAAACTCTGACCCAGAATAAAAGTAAAATAAAAGGCACTAAAATAAAAGCAAGGAGGCTATTGTTGTGCAACGTCCTGTAAAGCATGTTTAAATTACTTTAAATCAAACCCGATATCTCTCCGGAAATACTTGTTTTCAAATTCAATAAGGCTGGCATTCTTGTATGACTTTTCAAGTGCATCGTCGATAGAATCGCCAAGGGATGTGATCGCAAGCACGCGTCCTCCCGAAGTAATTATGCCGTTACTGCTGGTGGTACCCGCGTGAAAAACAATACTGCCTTCTACGTGTTCAAGTCCAGAAATGTTTTTCCCTTTTTCATAACTCCCTGGATATCCACCCGAAACCATCATTACGGTGACAGCGGTTCTGGGATCAATTCGTGGTGTGAGTTTTTTCAAATCCCCTGCGGCAACGGCCTGAAAAATCTCCACAATATCTGATTGCAGCCTGGGAATGACCACCTCTGCCTCAGGATCGCCCATGCGCACATTGTATTCTATCACATAAGGTTCGCCATCGACATTAATAAGGCCGAAAAAGATAAAGCCTTTGTATGGAATTTCATCAGCGCCAAGACCGTCGATGGTAGGCCGGATGATGCGGTTTCTGACTTTTTGCATAAATTCTTCATCGGCAAAAGGTACCGGAGAAACGGCTCCCATCCCACCCGTATTGAGACCGGTATCTCCCTCTCCTATACGTTTGTAATCTTTTGCTTCGGGCAACAGCATATAGCTATGGCCATCGGTGACAACAAATACCGACAATTCAATCCCGGAAAGAAACTCTTCAATAACAACAGTGTTACTTGCTTTGCCAAATTTGCCACCAAGCATCAGTCGCAATTCGTTGCGGGCCTGATCGATATCATCAACAATCAACACGCCTTTACCAGCGGCAAGCCCATCGGCTTTAAGAACATAAGGCGGTTTCAGATTTTTCAAAAACCGTTCGCCTTCATCAATGGTGTCGGAAGTGACGGCCAGGTAACGGGCAGTAGGGATGTTGTGTTCCAGCATAAATTGCTTGGCGAATTCTTTACTCCCTTCCAGCTGAGCGCCACGTGAAGTTGGCCCAATAACGGGCACATGCGATATTGCTGCGTCGTTCAGAAAAAAATCACTGATTCCCTTAACTAGCGGCACCTCCGGGCCTACCACTACCATGTCGATGTGGTTCTCAAGAACTGCCTTCCTGATTGCTTTGAAATTGTCGGGTGCAATGTCAATATTTTGTCCCAACAGAGAAGTTCCGGCATTCCCGGGGGCAATATAGAGCTTATCAAGTAAAGGACTAACCCTCATTTTCCAGGCCAGTGCATGCTCCCGGCCACCCGATCCGATGAGTAGAATATTCATAACTCAGTCTGTTTTATATTTAAAGAACTCAATATGTCTGTCTGGTATCCGATTTCCGATATCCGGGACAAAACCACAGGCAGGGCTGTCTTCAGGTTAGGCCAGGCTTTTAATGAATCATGGAAAACAATGATTGCTCCCGGCCGGATGTTTGTCAGCACATTGTTAATAACATCCTTCGGGGAAAGCGACCGGTCATAATCGCGCGACAAAATATCCCACATAGCTGTCTGAAGACCGAATTTCCTGATGCGGGATACCCGCCAGGGCCAAAGGAGACCGTGTGGAGGACGGTACCAGCAGGCATAAGGGTTTAATTCCAGGCTTTTTCTGATCTCCTCATAAAAATCCCTCCTGCTCAATTTATGTACCGGTTTGTGTAAAAATCCGTGAATCCCTGTTTCATGATCCGTCGATTGCAATTTTGAAAACACACCGGGATACTTTCTCACATTATCGCCAACGCAAAAAAAAGTAGCCAAAGCATTGTGCTGTTTCAACTGGTCGATGACCCATGGGGTAACCCCCGGCACAGGCCCGTCATCGAAGGTCAGAAAAACCCTTCGATCATCAACCCGCGCTCTCCAGACAACAGTGGCCGGGAATACACTTCTTAAAAAGTGCGGCGGCTTTGTGATCCAAAAGGATATCCTACTCAAAGAACCCCGTTTTTTGCAGGCTGGAATCGTATTTATTTTGCAGCTGCTCCAGCAATTCCTCTCTCTTGTAATTCTCTGCTGTTCGGACTATCTCTCCATAAATGGCCATATTTCGCCGAATTTCCGACATCACCGAATTTCTTTTCGACGGAGGTAATGAAAGGAAATAATCCAACTCCTGAAAATTAAGGGTTGCCAGACTTTCGAGGATTTCATCTCCTTTTTCCGGTTGGTCAGCCCGATAATAGCCGTCAGCAAGGAATATGGAAAAATAATTGTGTGGAACCCTGTCGGAAGGCAGCACATCAAGCGCTTTGTCCAAAACATCCAGGGCTTTTTCAGTTTTTCCTTCATCCAGCAATGCCGTAGCAAGCCTTCCCATATTGTTTCGGATATTCAGTGCCATTCGTTGATGATTCTCATCGAGATATACACGAGGATCTTTAAAATTGTCGAGATCATATACCTCCATGAAATTATGATACGCCTTTTCGGTATCTACATGTCCGGTCATGCCATCATTGCTTTGCTCTCTGATTGGCACAATCCTGTAACCGAACCCTTCGAGTTGGAAATAATCCTCCAGTCCTACATAATTATCGCTGCCTACTGTAACCGCATAGAAGATCGGTCGGTTCCAATCGTTATGCGCCAGTATGTCGAGTACAATCATTTCATTTTTAAGGATATAGTCGCGGTTTTCAAGACTGATATTCATCACCGAATCTACGAGGTGGGCATATTGTTCGCTCACAAATCCTTTTTGCAGCAATTTAAGGCTGTCTGCGGCGATTGTAAATGTAGTGGAAGGAAGGTATTCTATTCGTCCGCTGTAACCAGGAACCCTCTTGGTGCGTTCATTTTCGCTCCGCAAAAACTGTAACGCCTCCTTCAAATCCACATCTCCTTTAACCCTGTCAATCAGGTAAACCATATCGCGTTTACCGACAACATATTCATCGTGGTCAAAAGAAATCGGGAGCGGATCGGATTCGTATGATTTTCTTTTCATCTGGTCGATATACCAATCGGTTTGCAGATAGCTCAGATTACATACACGCACATCGGTACGGACACCTTCAACTTCCTGAACATACCAGAGAGGGAATGTATCGTTATCGCCATTGGTATAGATCACTCCGTTTTCGTCGATGGTATTCAGATAGTTTTCTGCCAAATCGCGGGCAATGGTTCGGTGTGAACGATCATGGTCGTCCCAGTTTTCTGCTGCCAGAATGCCCGGTACCAAAACAAGAGCTGCCACGGATGAAACAATAGCAGAGACTTTGCCCCCTGTCAATCCTTTCAGGCCATCTACAAGGGCCAATACACCCAACCCAATCCAGATAGAGAAGGCATAGAATGAGCCGGCATAAGCATAATCACGCTCACGCGGCTGAAGGGGAGTCTGGTTCAGGTATAGCACAATGGCCAGCCCGGTAAGGAAAAACAACAACATCACAATCCAAAATCCCTGTTTCCCTTTTTTCCCGGAATTATACTGAAACAACAATCCAAGTATTCCAAGAATTAAAGGGAGGAAATAGTATTTATTCCGTGCGGGATTGTTCTTTAAATGATCGGGAAGTTTCGACTGATCTCCGTACATAGCATTATCGATAAAAGGAATCCCCGATATCCAGTTGCCATAATGAACTTCCCCATTTCCCTGAATATCGTTTTGACGGCCTGCAAAATTCCACATAAAATACCGCCAGTACATGTGTCGGATCTGATAATTAAAAAAGAATTTGAGGTTTTCTCCAAATGTGGGTAAATGAATTGTTTGAGGTTTTCCCTGTGCATCCTCAATGGTCATAGGTCTTCCGTCAATATCTGCCCAACGTTTATATTCTTCGATATGGTTGGCCTGACGACTGTACATCCTTGGAAAAATGGTTGTAGTTCGTTCATCGAAAACATATTCAGGCCTGTACTGGGCTATCTCATAACGACCGTTCTTCTGAATGCGAACCGGAGTCCCTTCTTTTTGTGATGAGGCCTCCCTGTCGACAGGAGAGTTATAGTACTCACCGACAAATAATGGACGATCGCCATATTGCTCCCTGTTAAGGTAAGAAATGAGTGCAAACACATTGTCGGGTGAATTCTGATCCATGGTTGGCTGTGCTGAGGACCGGATCATGATAAGAGCAAATGAAGAATAACCGAAAATGATGACCGTAATTGCGGTAAGAGCAGTATTCAATACAACTTTTCGCCGGGTATAGGAATAATAAATGCCATACACCAGGGCAGCAATCAGCAAGACAAGATACATAAACAAGCCCGAGTTGTATGGGAGCCCCATTCCGTTAACAAAAGCCAACTCAAATGCACCTGCAATTTTAGGCACTCCGGGAATAATTCCGTAAAGAATGAACAGTAATATAACGGCCGATATCCCCAAAGCCTTCAGCGTATTGTTCCGATTAACCTCGAATTTGCGAAAATAGTAAACCATAACAATGGCTGGAATGGCCAGCAGGTTGAGCAGGTGAACACCGATGGAAAGCCCCATCAGATAAGCAATCAATATCAGCCACCGGTTAGAATGAGGCTGGTCGGCAATATTCTCCCATTTTAAAATGGCCCAAAAAACAACAGCGGTGAATAAACTCGACATGGCATAAACTTCACCTTCAACTGCAGAAAACCAGAAAGTATCGGTGAAAGTATAAGCCATGGCACCCACAAAACCACTGCCTAATACTGCCCAATACCTCCAGGCTTCAGGTGATTCCTGATTATCGATAAAAATCTTTCTGGCAAGGTGGGTGATGGTCCAGAATAAAAAGGCAATTGTAAAAGCACTGGCAAGAGCCGACATGGAATTGACCATGGCAGCAACATAGGTCTCTTCCGGTGCAAATAATGTGAAGAAGCGACCCAACAACATAAAGAAAGGGGCTCCGGGCGGATGGCCTACCAACAATTTATAGGAGGATGCTATAAACTCACCACAATCCCAAAAACTGGTGGTCGGTTCAATGGTCGATAAGTAAACAAAGGCTGAAATAAAAAATGTAAGCCAGCCAATAGCCAGGTTGAACTTTTTGTATTGTCTCATCAGTATCCTGTTTTCTTTTTCCTTCGAATGAGTGGAATGCCAAAAATACACAAAACTTGAGAAAATTCAATTATTTAAATAACGCGTGTCTATAAACTCGTAAAGAATTTTACAATATGTTTGTCTGTCCAGAAAGTGTCATTTACAAGGCCTGCGAAGTCCGAAAATACGGAGTTTACTCATCGTAAATGAGTAATTTTCGGACGAGCGTAACACAGTAAATGACATTTTATGGACAGACAAAATAACGATGCAGAAACGTAATGCCTGGTAATTTGCTTTTTCCATCTTCAAATTAAAAGCCACAAAGGCTTTGCAGTTCCATATCGATATAGACAATCATATCTTTCATTTCAAGCTCTTTCGCAAGTTGTCGTATTTCGGCAAATAACGGACAATATCTTCTTTTACCTCTCTGGAATCAAAGCCGGAATAAACGAAATAATACACATCCTGAAGATTGACATACATTATATTTTTTATCAATTCCTCTGCTTTCCGCATTTCTCCGCTCCGGGTGAGCAGGCGGGCTGTTTCAACCAGCGGCTGTTGAGATATGTATGGTGAATACGGCCATTCGTCAAGGCTTTTGTTCAGCAACTGTGTTGCCTTTTGATGGTATCCGGCTTTCAGCAATCGTTCCGAAAGATCATTTGTCACTTCACGATAACCGCTAGCAGCCAGAGCCTGACGGCAGGTGTTGTCATACCATGTTTTTTCAGGTTTTCTTATCGATATGCTGTCCATAAATATTGTGAACTCGTTTAGTAAATTTTGTTCTTCTTCCTTTTTTTGTTTGACATCTGCCTGCCATACAAGTCCGCGGGAAACAAGAAACCTTTCAAATCCATGAAGTTCGCTAACATCCAAATTGCGTGTAAAACAAATCGGACGATCGTTAATATTGGATGCAATAATGTCATAAAGAGCAAGATTTCCCATAGAAATAAATCCGGCAGAAATTTCCCAGGTCAGTATTTTTTGGCCTGGCAAGGTCAATTCCCAGACCGGATGCAACTTTCCATTAAAAATATCTTCACTCTCCTGATCTCTCGTATATTGTTTTCTTATTTTTTCCAGGGCCTCCACACCGGGAAGCGGCAATGATGAAACATTGGAAACACTTAAAAACTCAAGGTGGTTGTCCCGGTAAAATTCATACGGTAAGCTCATCGCTAATCCGGGGGTGCCTGGCACGGAACGTGTTACCTGATCTACATACCAGGGCATGCTTAAGAGACCAAGGTTGACAAGGCGGACATCAGGCCTCACTTTTTCAACCTGCCGGGCATACCACAAAGGATAGGTGTCGTTGTCGCCATACGTGAATAATATGGCATTGGGCGGACAGCTGCGTAATTGCGATACGGCAAGGTCGCGTGCCAGGAAACGTTCGGAACGGTCGTGATCGTTAAGATTGACAGAAAATAATAGTCCGGCACCTGCCAAAAATAAAAATACACCTGCCAAAATACCGGTAAATACCGAACCTGATAATCTGAATACTGCTTTTAATATTCCATATACACCTATCCCGCTGAATATTGCAACACTCATGAACGAGGCTACATAAACATAATCGCGTTCGCGCGGCTCAAAGGGTGGCTGATTAAGATAAAGTACTATGGCCGGACCAGTCATAAGAAACATTAACCCAATCAACGCAAGAACACGCTTTCGTCCGGGGCCATCGCGCAAAAGAAAAAACAATCCCGCCAAAGCAAGAATCAGCGGAATGAGGTAGTAATGATTAGCAGCAGCACTGTAAATATCCTCCGCAGAAGGATACTTACGACTCCCCAGAAGATGACGGTCTATAAAATCAATACCCGACGCCCAGTTACCGGAAAGCATATCGCCGTGTCCCTGACTGTCGTTTTGACGTCCTGCAAAATTCCACATGAGATACCGGAGATAACTATGTCCCAACTGGTATCGGAAGAAAAAAGAGAGTTGATCAACAAAATCCGGTTTCACTTCCGACGGGTTAATCCCCGTCCACCATTTATAGCCTTCAATATGCTGTCGCTGCCGGCTGTAAATCCGCGGGAACCAAACCTTGTCCTCAGAACTGAAATGAAACAGAGTATTTGTTCCCACTTTAATATATCTTCTCTCTTTCTCATTATAAACATATTGACTGTCCGTTTCCCAGCTGCCGGCAACAGCCCCTGCATGAACACCCCGAAGCAACGGACGACTCCCGTATTGAGTGCGGTTAATATATTCGGTCAGTGAAAAAACATCATCCGGTGCATTCATATTGATTGGAGTTCCGGCATGGGCCCGAACCGGAACAAGAATATAAGAAAACCATCCCATCAAAATCAGTGCAGATATCAAAAATGCAAAATGAACAACCCGGTGACGAGGGAAAGTAAAAACAATGCCTGCCACATGAACAGCCAACAGAACAAAAACAAAAAGTATAAGTCCTGAATGTATGGGCAATCCCAACGCGTTTACAAGCCAGAGTTCAAACTTTTGAGCCGGCCACAGTCCATTGGCTATAAGCCCCCAATACAATACAGCGAGCAACAGAAAGCCACTCAGGATAGCTCCTATACTTTTAGAAACACCATGATCCCTCTGCTTCCAGACATACAGCAGTACAAAAACAGGAACCAGCAAAAGATTGAGCAAATGGACTCCGATGGAAAGTCCCAACAAATAAACGCCGAGAAAAAATAAACGGGGATGACTGTCACTTTGCACATACCACTTTAGAAACGCCCACAAGGTAACCGTGGAAAATAACAATGATGTGGCATAAACCTCACTCTCCACAGCCGAATACCAGAAACTATCGGTGAAGGCAAACAACAAGGTGCCGGAAATGGCAGAAATTTCTTCATAAAGCGGTCGATTGGCCGTCACTTCCCTCCCCAGTAACTTAAAAAGAAGAAGGAAAATTTTGTATAAAAACATCACCGTGAAAGCCGAAGCCGTTACCGACAACATATTAACGGTCAATGCCACCTGCGAAGTATCCGGGGCAAACAACGAGAAAAAACGGGCCAGCAAAAGATACACCGGCGCCCCGGGGGGATGTGGTACTTGCAACCGGTATGCGGAAGCAATAAACTCGCCACAGTCCCAAAAACTGGTAGTTGGCGCAACTGTAACAGAATACACAACCAAACTAACACAAAACACAAACAGGCTTCCTGCGTGTTTCTTCAAAAATAACATGCCCCTCTCCATTAAAATAATCTTTTGACTGCTAAACTATTGCAAATGCACGGTAAATGCAAACAGAAGAATTCGAAAGAATGGAAAAATTTTTTGAAAAATATTTTTTGCGGGTTCTCCAAAAACATTCTATATTTGCATCGCTTTTAAGGAAAAAGCATTTAGTGCTTGTCCCGTGGTGTAATGGTAGCACAGGAGATTTTGGTTCTCTCGGTCTGGGTTCGAATCCTAGCGGGACAACAAAAACGGTTTTAAATCCAAAAAAAATAATCAGGAACCTTGATGTAGAAAATACATTGAGGTTTTTTTTTGCCCGGGTTTTCTTTTTTAAAACAGATGAAAGTCCAAAAAAATTAACTTCACACGTTGGTCGAAAAACTTATGGAACCATGCTTTTGAATAAAGATGTTCCCATTGAAACGGTTAGCAACTTATTGGGCCATTCATCCATTCGCACAACACAAAAGCACTATGCGAAGGTTTTGCACATGAAGATTGCGAGGGATGTAAGATTAGTGTTATGACGTCAATAACTTATCCTGGTAAAAGCTGATCCGGCCCGGCTGAGACAAATGAACCGCTTTTTTGACGTCATTTTTTACTGTTTCGGATTACTCGAAACAAGACCGGTCGCAAAATTTGACGTCATTTTCATTTTATTTTTTTGTAAATTTGTAGTATAAAACAGGCACACTATGCAAGTAACTATTACAAAAACCCTCAATAATGACACTCTTTTATTAGAGAGGTTCATTCAATCCTTCTCTTTCAAGAGATGGGCAAGTGGATTTTTGGAATCAATTGAGCAGAAACTCAAAGCCAATGTTATGAACTTGCTTAATGATATATATGTTGGCTTAAAGGGGTCAAAGCAGATTGTTGTTGAGCAGTACACAAAAGAACAAGCAAAAGAAGCCTTATCAGAGATTCGATCATTTAAGATTCGATTGGTCAATTTCTCCAATAAAATAGAGAAGATAAACTATTTTGAAGATGGAGAGGTTAAAGAGCTTGTAAAGCATTGTAGCAGGGCAATGAATGAATTAGAAATTTCGCTTAGAAAGAAAGCCTTTAAAGGTGAGCGGAAATCCTCTACTTCTCCCGAACTATTGCAGGCCATTTCCAATAAATCAAAAGAAGCTCTGACCAAAAGTCTTTTTGCTCAATGATTCTTCACCAAAGGTGTATTGTAGAAGTACCGTTCAATTTACCGCAAGGAGTTATTAATCATCCTGCTATTATTCTTTCAAATGATACTGCCATTCAAGAGGAAGGCGGTTTTGTAGCTGTAATGCTTACCAGTGAAGAAAGTTATCAGGATGAATTTACTTTTGAGATAACAAAAGGAATGACCACAAAAAAGCTGGATGTTCCTTACTGCCAGGCAAGGGTTCATCTTATTAGTTTTTTTAGGAATGATGACGTAATACCTAATAAAAATTACAACAACTACCTCAAAGAAAACGAATTTCAAAACCTCATACAACAAATTGTGGAAATTGCTTTTGGATATGAATACTAAAAGAAAGACAGAAAACAAGGCTATTCTAAACGCTTGCAAAGTAGGCCGAAAGACACAGAAAGTGTCAAAAAGCAACGTATTAAAAGCATAATAGTAAAAAAGGCAGCCACGAACCGGACTGCCTTTTTCACTTTTATCGAACGTTTTTTCCAGCTTCACGATTTAAGGCTTTTCGTGTATAATAAAGAAAAAGATTTCGGGCGTATATCAGGATACCAAACATTTGACCCACAATAATTACAGGGTCACGACGCACAATGGCATAGCCTATAATGATTAGAGCCCCGGTGATGCTGATGATCCAAAACAAGGGCGGTAACACTGATTCATGTAGCCTTTCGGAATAAATCAACTGGTAAATAAATCTAAAGGTGAAAATAAATTGACCGATGGCCCCAATCGTATAAAGCTGAGCAGTAATCAGAGGGTTATGCATCATGTCCTGAATATTATATTCATTAGGGATAAAAATCAAAAAAAAATTGCCAGCACCGGAGCAGATAATGATAAAAGACGGAACCACATCGGGAAAGTCGGCCAGACATTTTTCAACTGTAAGTTGCGCAAATAAATATAAAATGACACAACCTGACCCCCTACAATTACCAAATCCTTCCGGAAAATACCGTAAACCAACAATAAGAAGGAGGCAACCAGACTCAATTGCCAGAACAGATCAGGGGCAACCACCTTTTTGGCCTTTTCCGATAAAAACCATTGAACCAAAAGCCGGGCCGAAAACAACCCCTGGGCAAAAAATCCTAACCCGAAAATAAATGAATCGTCTAACATAACCGATCACTTCTTTAACCGATTTGGCACTTCTATTGTTTCTTTTATATCACTCCCAATTATTGCATCTGTTATCACATATTGTGCCCAAATGAGATGATTTGCTTTATTGAATCCACAAGCAAAATACCAAATTTTATATAATTCCTTACCGGTTTTTGCCAATACTTCAGAAAAATCTTACTGTACTGCCCGCCACTTCAAATGGCATGCAAAGGCTTAAAAAGACTTAATTTTTTAGCCGGTGATTTTTTAAAATTTTTTCAAAAAAACTTGCGTAAAGAAAAAAACCTTTTTATATTTGTTACGGGTTAGGGTTAAGGTTTTAGGAAGGTCTGTCGGAATGCCGGCAGGCCTTTCTTTTTTGAAATCACTTAAGGCCCTGATATTAAATGCAAAAAATATTAAATTATCACAGATAGCAATATATTGAACCGGGCAACTTTATCCCTCCATCATGCCCCATGCCCTTTGCTCTCTGCACCCTGCACCATTCTTCTGCCTGATAAACTTCTACCTCTTGGTTCCTTAAATCTAAAACCCGGCTATGGGAATCATGTTATGCTTTTTTGAGTTTCCTGATGATTTTTAAAATTTTTTCCAACCCGGTGGCTTTTTGAACGTCTTTTAAGTAAAGCCTGCCCAGATTAAAATTAAGTTGGCAACTTAATCCGTCACGTTATGCAGGAATTATCAGTAACAAAAAGTGCAGAGCTCTATCTGGACATAGAAACGAATATTGCAATCAAAAAGTACCGTGGAGAAATATCTCTTGAGGATGTTTTTGATTCGTGGTTATACATTATCGAACAAAACAAAATTCCTGCTAAAACAGAGGGCGTAATTCTGGATTACCGACTTGCCAGTTTCACATTAGGGGTTAATGATTACAAAAAAATAATATCATTCTACAGTGAACATCAGGAGTTTTTCTCAGGATTGAAAATGGCATTTGTATCCAACTATCCGTACAACATTGCCATCGCAATTTTACTAGCACGAGCCGATGAAAGATTCGTTATCAGGCCTTTCACAACATTTAAAGCTGCTATAGAATGGCTTGTGTGAGCTACAGTTAACTTTTCTAAGCTAAATAGTGTCTGTCCATAAAGTACCATTTGCTGTGTTACACTCGCCACCAAAATACTCATTTACGAAAAGTAAACTGCGTTTTTGGCGGCTTCGCAAGCCTTGCAAATGGCACTTTCTGAACAGACATACTTATTATGAATAATTTTTGCGAGTTTATAGACACAATACTCCGTTAAACTTTTGCAATACACTGCAAGCCAATTGTTTGCATGCAGAGAGGTTTGTTTGTTAAAATGCAGTATATCAAGGCTGTAAAAATCATCTTACATCTTATATCTAACGATCTATAGAGACACGCACTAAATAATTCATGTTTTGGCATCCAGCCGGATGGGAATGGTAAGCGTAAAAGTAGTTCCCTTTCCTGGTATCGAATCCACTGTAATATCTCCATTCATCGCTCTGGCCACACGCTTCGAGATAGCCAACCCTATTCCGATTCCCCCGTATTTGGCATGATCCTGGCCATCTGCCTGTCTGAAGAAATCAAAAATAACCTCTTTTTGGTCTTCTGCAATGCCTATACCACTGTCGCGTACATAAAAAGAGATGCTTTCTTCAGCGGGTTGGAAACACCCCAACTCTACAAACCCTGTATCGGTAAACTTAACAGCGTTTTTGATCAGATTCACCATCACCTGGTAAATTTTACTTTTATCGGCTATTATGGCCTTTTCTCTGAGCTCATCACCAATTGTAGAGCGTTCTTCTACCATCTCTTCTTTATCATACTTGTAGATAACTTCAGAAAGCTGGTGAAAAAACTCATCAAAAAGTGCCCCAACATTGTACTCTTCGGGACGTAATCTGATTTTTCCATGGTCGGACATTGCCAGTTCCAGAATATCATCGATGATGGTCATTACCTTAAAACCAGCTTCATAAATCATGTGAGAGTATTGACGAATATCGTCATCATCTGCAGTTGCCTTTATTATATCACTGAATCCGAGTACAGCATTCAGGGGACTTCTGAGTTCATGGCTAATGGATGCCAAAAAAGCAGATTTCAGCCGGCTGCTTTCGTTGGCTTTGTCGCGGGCAATTTTCAGCGCTTCATGGGTTTTTACTTCCTCTGTACGGTCTTCCACCATGCCGATGACATGCCGATTGCCGTTTTCATCGTAAAAGAGACTTGCTTTGAGTTCTCCCCATTTAACCGAACCATCTTTGTGAATGTATCTTTTAAGAAGTTTGTATTGGTCACGTTTACCTTCCAGGAGTTCATGAAATAATTCCCGATCGTGGCCAATATCGTCAGGGTGTGTAAAATCGGCAAAGCTCATTCGTAAAAGTTCCGAACAGGAATAGCCGGTAAACTCACATAACTGCCCGTTTACTTCCAGGGGTTTTCCATTATTATCCACAAGAGCAATACCGATCGGGGCTTCTTCGAACAGGCTCCGGAACCGTGATTCACTGGCCCGAAGCATTTGTTCAAAACGAACCTCCGCATCCACATCGTTCATCAGGGCCAAAACCGTTGGTTTTCCGTCGTAATCAAACATTTTTACCCTGAAATCAAACCATATTTCTCTTCCCTTACTGTCAACGATGCGACTTACGTAATTGTCCGGAACATCTATACCGGCAAGTCTTTTCACATAAAAATCGCGTACACGCTCTCTTTCTTCGGCGGCAAAATAACCGATAAAGTCGGTCCCCTCAAGCTCTTCTATGGAAAATCCGGTTTTTACGGAAAGTGCTTTGTTGGCAAAACTGATTTTTCCGTCCTGAACGATAACCATTCCGGAATACATATTTTCCACCAGGTCTTTATAGTCGGCTTCACGCTTTTTCAGCTTTTGTCGTGAAAGGACATCGCCGGTTATATCAGCTATTGTCACGTAAACGCGGAAAGGCTTGTTCTCACCCGAATGAAACTCTGGGACAGCATTCAGATTAAGCCATCGCAACTCTTTGGAGCGAAAATGAAAAAAACCAACCACGGTATTGGTTACAGGTTTCCCGGATTTAAAGGCGATACGCGACGGCCGCTTTTCAAAAGGCAGATCAGAACCATCTTCAGCAAACACCTGCCACTTTTTCCCCCGATTATCTCCTTTCTTCAAATCATCAATTCCGATACCGAGAATTCGTTCGGCTGCAGGATTTGCATCCAGAACATTTCCTTCCGGATCATAATAGACCACACCTACCGGAAGAGTATAAAACAAACCATTCCCCTCTTCCCTTCTCTCTTTATTCTTCCACAAACCCATGTTTTTAATACTGCAAAATGAATTACTCACTTAACCTGCATTATTCATAAATTATCTATTACGATGCTCAACTATCGGCAAAACACAAGCATCCTCATCAAATTTGATTTGATAATAGTTCACTATTTCCTGCATCAAATTTGTCTGCGGTTGC
>NZ_AHZV01000112.1 GCF_000250735.1 Anaerophaga thermohalophila str. Valhall | reverse complement strand
GAAAACTTATGAATAAAGCAGGCTAAAAGTCTATTTTCAGGAGCAAATTCAAGAATAAAAAAAATAACTGTCTGTAATACATTGTGGTTACTCAGAATTCAAATCAAAGAGCGATGCTCATCTTATCGGTTATTTTTTGAGTAACCACTTTTCTTCTATTATTGGCTAACACTCCCTGTCTTGGGAGACACTATTGCACCATTTTCCCTCGTACAAACCAGATCAATACAATCTCTGCGAAAACAATAGCGAAGGTCTTCATCAAGTCCTTTACTTTTAAGCAGGCGGTAATGATTCCCCAGCGCAGCCAACTTGTGCAAATTGTCTCGAGCATCAACAAACAATTGATTGGCTGCCACTGCTGCATCTGTTAATTCCAAAGATATCTCAGCAAACGAATTCAACAGCTCAACCATATACCCGGCACACAAAGTGTCCTCAATATTAAAACTCCCGCTGTTGCCCGAAGCAATCAACACAACATCATCTCTTTGTTTCAGAATATTTATTGTAGCTTCTGAGTTTAAAAACGATGCTACGAACAGTTCCGCGGCATCTTTGGCAGCCCTAATGGCCCTGGTCCCGTTGGTCGTAGTCATCACGAGCGTTCGCCCCTTTACAACAGAGGGCACCATATCAAGCGGACTGTTACTATAATCAAATCCTTCAATTGCGCTTGCATTACGTTCACCTACAAGAATAACATCCTCATGGTGCGAAGCCCGGTATTCAAAAGCCTCTTTAGGAGATAAAACAGGAATCACCCTGGAAGCTCCGTTATTTAAAGCGGTTACCATAACCGATGTGGCACGCAATACATCAATAACAACAACTGTTTTCCCGGCAACCCGGTCAGAGGTTACTTCCGAAGCTGAAAAAATGACATCTAAATTCAAAACTAAATCTTTTTAATTAGTGCTTGCTGAATAATTTTTAAATAATTAATAATAAATAATTTACATCGAATAATTCCATTTAAGGTGCAAGGTTTTTCATGCAAATCTTTAAAAATGTTTGCACCTGTAAATCAATAGATCGTGAGATTTTTAGATATAAGTAATTTAGTTAGTAGTTTTTAGTCATTAGTCAATAGTAATTTTTTTCTGGTACTGACATATTCAAAAAACTAACAAATTAGCATAAATAACATGTTTTTAGAGGTTTGTGTATTTTGTAAGATAAATGATTTAAGATGATTTTTACAACATTAATATACTGCATTTAAATAAACAAACCTATTTAGATACAAACAATTGACATACAGTGCATTGCAAAATCCAACGAAGTGTTGTGTAAATGTTAATTGTGGTTCTACCACGAATTTAATGGCAACTTGCAATTTGTTTATATGTAGTTAAAATATAGTTAAACGTAGTTTATATGTTGTATTTTGTTTTTTTCAACAATATTTCAACCACATTTATAACTATATTTCAACAAATATTAACCACTAAAATAAGGGTAGTACCTTAATTGTCAAATATCACTATTTAAAAGAATGTTGTAATAATGAACCACTTTAACTATTCAAAAGGCGCGGTGGCCTGTCCGCTTTCCGGGCCTGCGGATGGCGGGAAGCCAAAATGGGCGACATTAATACGGATAAAAATTTCTTTTTAAGGTCGTATTGAACTCGCAAATATTTCCAATAGAAAGTCTTTATGCTGGTTTGAGAAATCACAGCTATGTTCTCGTTTCATGGCCTTGCGCAATGGCCGGAAATTTTGGCTTTCGCGGGGAGCCAGGTTTAAGCGGACCAGACTTTTTTGGTTTTTTTTGGGTCAATGCCAAAAAGAACAATAGAAAATAAATTTGAAACAGACTGCTGACTTTTTCAGCAGCCTCTAATTAGTGTTAGTCTATAAACTCCCAAAAAATTTTTACAATTTGAGTTTCTGTTCAGCAAGTGTCATTTACAAGGCTTGCGAAGTCCGAAAATACGGAAATTACTTATCGTAAATGAGTAATTTCCGGACGAGCGTAACACAGTAAGTGGCACTTTCTGGACAGAAACTAATTATCTTTTGTCATCCATCTGAAACGTAACAAAAGAAATAATGAAATTGAAAATAATCCTAACAAATAACCGTACCATATTCCACGCGGTCCGAAATTAAGAACAAAAGCAAAAAACCAGCCGGCAGGTAATGCCAAAATGAAATAAGCCACGAGCAACATTCCAAACGGAAGAGTCACATCCTCCAATCCCCGCAGAGCCGCAAGCATAGTAACCTGCAGGCCGTCAAACAGCTGAAAAGCACCCGCTACCAGCATCAGTCCCGAGGCAATAGCAATAACTTCCTCACTTTCAATAAAAAGAGCGGGTAAAGCATTCCGAAACAATACAAATAAAATTGCACTGGTTCCCATAAAAGCCAGAACCAAATGCAGCGAGGCAAATGTAGTGGCTCTTAATGCCTCCTTTCTGTCCTGACCAACAAACTGGCTGACCTTTACGGTAGTTGCTGCCGCAATGCCCTGGGCCACCATAAACGTAAAACTGGCAAAACTAAGAACAATCTGATGCGCTGCCAGTGCTGATGCACCCAACCAGCCCATCATTATGCTTCCCAGGCTAAACGCGAGTACTTCCACAAAATGCTGGCCACCAATGGGAATCCCTAACCACATAAGACGAAGACTTTTCGACCACGAAAACCTGGTTTTACTGATATGGCTCCTGTAAAAACCGAAAAAATCGAACTTAAAATACACCCATATAAAAAGCAGTGGCATCATAGTGCGGGCTGTCAATGTTGCATAACCGGCACCCATTAGTCCCATGGCAGGAAACCCAGCTTTACCAAAAATCCAAAGATAATTCAAAAAGATATTGAGTAGGTTGGCCGTTACGGTGATAGCCATTGCAATCCGTGTATTCCCAAGTCCTTCGGCAAATTGTTAGAATGTAAAAAACAGAACAAACGGTATCATGGACACAACCAGTACCCTGTAGTAAGGTAAAGCTGCTTCAACAACAGCTTCAGGTTGACCCATAAAAGGCATTACATACGATACCAGCCAGAGTATCATTGAAAGCAACAACCCAGCAACCTGAAAGGCATAAAGCCCCTGTTTGAACCATGATGCGGCCATAATCTTATGCCCTCCTCCGTATGATTTCCCTACCAGTGGTGTTAACCCGTTGACCATTCCAATACCAAACACCATTCCAACCACAAATACCGTATTAGCAAAAGAGGCTGCAGCGAGAGGAACAGTTCCCAACCGGCCAACCATAAGGTTATCGGCAAGTACAACAATCATCTGACCGGCCTGCGCCAGCATTACCGGCATGGCAAGGATCAAATTTGGCCTGTAATGTGGTGTATATTTATTTATTGATGTCATCAATAGATCTTTAGATCTTTTAGATGCAAGATAATTTTTATATGCTTGATAATCTGATGTTTAAATTTCAAAAACTTTAAAAAGCAAATAACTAACTACCAATTATCTGTAAAAATCGAACGGACAATTGATGAGTCTCCACTTAGTGCGTGTCAATAAACCTGAAAAAATTTTTACAATATATGTGTCTGTTCAGAAAGTGCCGGTTGCAAGGCTTGCGAAGTGGCCAAAAAACGGAGTTTACTTTTCGTAAATGAGTATTTTGGCGGCAAGCGTAATAAAGCAAATGGTACTTTATGAACAGACACTACTTAAAAATCTCTTGTGCATCAGACGGATTGATTAGAAATTTAAATAAAACGCACGGGTCAGTTTCACAAATTCATCCGAATAGCGATGACGTGCCAACTCCACAAACAACTCTTCTATCAGGAATTGTTCCGGCATATCGAGCCCCCACAACGAAATAACACGCATCACTGCTTTGGAGGGAGTGGGACGAACATTGAGCTTGCGATGCTCAAACAAACCTTTTCGGGAAGCAGCCAGTCGAAACAACTCATAATCCGGAAGCGGCAATATTAAAGAAAAAAAACCATTTTTGCTTAATAATTTTTTCACACCTTCAATCAGTTCTTCCTGTTGCAACAAATGATTGTGTCTGGCCGAAGCTTTTCGCTCAGAAGGATTCTTCAATCCATTTGAAAAAAACGGAGGATTACATACAATCAGATCATAATGATTTTTAGTTTTCACGCAGAAATCCTGAAAGGAAGTATTAAAAACCTTAAGCCGGTCGCTCCAATCCGATTTACTGAAATTTACTTCCATATCTTCACATGAAGGAGCATCAATTTCAACCGCATCAATCTTGGCCGAGGGGCACCGCTGTGCCATCATCAAAGCAATCAGGCCTGTTCCGGCTCCAACGTCAAGAATTGTGGTGACGGGATAATCGGGTACGGGTGTCCATGCTCCAACCAGGACACCATCGGTGCCTACTTTCATGATTGCTCGGTCTTGCCGGATTGAAAACTGCTTAAAATGAAACATACTCAGAATTCCTCATAAACACCGAGTCCGAAGAGTGCATAATCATAAAACACAGGGTCTTCGGGCCGGAATTCTTTTAATTTTCCGGTTAGTTCGGTAACACTTTTTAAATCATTGGACTTGCGGGCCAGCAGCCCCAATGACCGGGCCACTCTTGCCACATGTATATCCAGGGGGATAAGCAAATCGGCCGGACTAATATTTGTCCATAGTCCGAAGTCGACAGGAGAATCCCGGCGAACCATCCACCTGAGAAACATATTAATCCGTTTGGCTGAGGCATTCCTCAATACATTTGCAATGTGTTTACCAGTCCTTGCAGGTGGTTCGTATGCAAGAAAAACCTCGACGAAAACGTGAAATGGCACCAATAATTCCGTCGGAACGGTAACCGTCATAAAAAACCTTCTGAAGTCCGCCATGATGAAGATATACCTTATGAAGAGCTTTCAAAAAATAATATGCATCAACCTCGTTAAATGTTCTGTATACAAACCCGGTCAGGCGTCTATACTCCCTCTCAGATGCATTCCCCACAAAATCGGCAGGAGACATATCCATACGCTCCATCAACTCTTGAGCTTTAGATAATATCATTCTCCGCTTGCCCCAGGCAAATATGGCTGTTAAGAAGCCGGAAATCTCAATATCCTCTCTACTTGAAAACAAATGGGGAATCTGTACAGGGTCATCATTAATAAACCAGCGTGCCTGATACCAGGACGCTTTTTCATCCAGAAATTCTTTTAACTCCTGTTCTGCCAACATTAAGTGGTTCGTCGTTTAATTTTCGCGGAAATTTTCTACGGAAAAGAGCATGACAAAGATTGTCACAAATGAACATGTATAAACCCCAATCATGCGAGTTCCAACAGACCAATAACTTAAATTAATTTTGCACCGTTGAAAGTCAGTCTACTATAACCCCGTCAACAATGTGAACAGTACGGTCGGCTTTACTGGCAAGATGCTGATCGTGAGTAACAATCACAAACGTCTGATTAAACTGTTTTCTTAAGTCTACGAATAAATCCATTAGCTCGTCCTGATTTTTTGAATCCAAATTGCCGGATGGTTCATCGGCAAAAACCACAAGAGGATCGTTCACCAAAGCTCTGGCTACTGCAACCCTTTGCTTTTCGCCTCCGCTCAAATGCGCCGGTTTATGGTCAAGCCTGTCGCTAAGCCCCAGATATGCCAAAAGCTTTAACGCCCTGTTCTTTGATTCCTTTTCACTCCTTCCGGCAATAAGCCCCGGAAGCATGCAGTTCTCCAAAGCAGTAAACTCAGGCAACAACTGATGAAACTGAAAAACAAAACCGATGTGCCGGTTTCGGAATTCTGCCAAACGGTTACCGGTAAGTTCACTAATCTTTGTATCATTTATAATCACTTCCCCTCCGGTAGGCTTATCGAGCGATCCCAATATCTGAAGCAAAGTAGTTTTGCCTGCACCACTGGCTCCCAAAATAGTTACAATTTCCCCTCTGTCAATAGTAAGGTCAATCCCCCTAAGGACTTTTAAATCTCCAAACTGTTTTTCAATATTTTGTCCGATTACCATTTAAGCAAAATTATTAGTGCCTGTCCATCATAGACCGTTAGATGATTAGATTTAAGATGACTAGTGTCGTGTCAAGCATAAAATATCGCACCAAGCATCACTGATTTTCTTTTTTTCTTCATGATAAAAAGCTTACGTAGCTATGGCTATGCGCGCTTTTTATCATTTTGAAAAAAGCAAAAATCAGTTTCAACTTATACGACATTTTATACATGACACGACACTAGTATTCCATTGAAAACTGCATTTTATTAAAACAAATCCTTAAATATGACCAATTGAATATAAGGTATTTGAAAAGCTCAACGATCTATTGTGTCTGTAAACTCCCAATAAATTTTTTTAATATCTGTTCATATTACGTATTAAACAAAAACCAAATATAAAAAATATAAACCAAAAGCAAGACAGCCCCCTTAAACCGGGTAATCAACCCTTTGCGCAAAGGAATCATAAAAAGCATCAGCAAGATACCTATCCCCGTCATCCACCAAAAATCGAAAGTAACAATCCGTGACGAAACCTCCAATGGTTTTAGAAGAGCCGTTATACCCAATATGGAAAAAACATTAAATATATTGGAGCCTATAATGTTTCCAACCGATATGTCCATTTCCTTTTTCATTGCAGCCGCAAGAGATGTAGCCAATTCCGGGACACTGGTGCCAAAGGCAACCACCGACACGCCTACCACCCTTTCACTGACTCCCCAACCAATAGCCAGGTGGCTTGCACCGTTAACAAGCCATTCCGCACCAAAATATAAGCCGGTAACAGATAGAACTATTATCAAAACAGAAGCCGAAAGTTTCATAACAGGCTCAGGAAAAACTTCTTCCTTCCTGAATGATTGTCGACGCGAATGAATTACCGACCAGAAAAGATAAATAACCATCAACAGAAAAAACACGAATCCCTCTCCTCGCTGTAGAAGGCCATTATTCAAAAACAAAAACAACAAAAGGAAAGAAAGCATCATCACCAACCAGTCAAATACGACGGAAGGCTGACGCACAGAAATGGGAAATATAATAGCCACACATCCGAGGATTAAAGCAATATTAGCAATATTCGAACCTACAATATTTCCGATTGATATATCTGGAACGTCAGTAAATACAGCATCAACACTAACAAACAACTCAGGAGCAGAGGTGCCGAAAGCAACTACTGTAAGGCCCGCTACTAAGGGGCTGACACGAAAACGGCGGGATAATTCAACCCCGGCTTTCACCAGCCAGTCACCACTGAAAAAAAGCAAAACAAAACCAGCCAAAACCTGTAAATATGATATTATTTCCATAAGGCAAGGTATCACATATTTTTAGACAAAGGTTTAACGGGCAGTAGTTCTACAAGATGATAAAATAGTTTAAATACTATCACAAGGTACAGGCTTCCTGACCGGCCATTATTGTTCTCCTGTCTTCTCTTCATCATCCTTTTCCAACTTATCGCCGGTTAAATGATCCTCTTTACCTGAAGCTCCCGTCTCATTGCGTTTACCATCATCATTTATCCCATATACTTCCCTGGAAACCTCATCCGAACCATCTGGAGTATCATCCTGATTCTTTGTTGACTTATCAACAGAGGAATCATCATTTCCCGAATCATCTTCAAAGGTCTGCTTCACATCTTTCCCTGCCCTTTTAATATCCTCTCTCATCTCGCGTCCCTGCTCAGTGATATAATGTCGGGCTTCATCGAAATCTTCTTTCAGGTCACTGGTGCTTTCGTGAAACTCCTTCTTAATATCCTCAGCCGCTTTTCTGAATTCATTCATTCCCTTGCCCAGCATTCTTGCGAACTCGGGAATTTTATTGGCCCCGAACAGCAACAATACTACCAGGAAGACTACAATTATCTCCCCCATGGAAATACCAAAAAGAAATGTTACCATAACAGCCTGATTTGTTCCTGTCAAAGATATAAAAAAATTCCCCGGTTGACTTTAATGCAACCGGGGACAATAAAACAATTATTTTATTTCTTCATTTACTTTTTACGTGCTTTGGCCTTTGCCTTTATACGTTTCTCAATAAAATTGAAAGCAATGGGTGAAGCGATAAACAGAGACGAATAGGTACCGACAACAACACCAACAATCAATGCAAACACAAAGCCCTGAATAACTTCACTTCCAAACAGGAATATAACGATTAACACAACCAGGGTTGTAAATGAGGTATTCATGGTTCGGCTAATGGTAGAGTTCATTGCCAGGTTGAAAACATCTTTCAGCTCACGCTTTGGATAAAGAGCTCTGTACTCCCTTATTCTGTCAAAAACAACCACGGTATCATTAATGGAATATCCAATAACAGTAAGAATAGCGGCTATAAACGACTGGTCAATCTCCATGGAGAAAGGCATAACTGCATAAAGAAGAGAGAAAATCCCTAACACGATCAATACATCATGCACCAGTGCACCTAACGCTCCAATTCCAAATTCCCAGTTTCTGAATCGAATCAAGATATAAAGGAAAATAACCACCAATGAAAAGAATATGGCATATCCCGCCTTATTTCTGATATCGCTTGCAATGGTGGGGCCAACCTTTTGTGAACTTTGCCGGTAATCCGACAAAAACTCATCCAGTGTCACATTGTCACCAATGAAGGGCAAAAGTCCTTCATACAGACGTTTTGTTACCCGGTCATCAGCATCTTTATCATCCACATCAACCAGATAGTTTGTTGTTATTCTGATCTGATTATCCGCACCGAAAGTCTTGGCTTCAACGTTGGCACCATCAAAGGCAGCAACGAGGGCAGACTGCACTTCAGTGGAAGGTACAGGCTCATCGAAGCGCACCACATAGGAACGACCTCCGGTAAAATCAATGCCTTGTTTCAATCCTCTTGTTCCAAGGGACAGTATACCCAATAACAGAACAATTCCGGAAATAACTATAAATACCTTTCGCTTTTCAATAAAACGAATGTGCATCCCTTTGAAAAGATTTTCAGTCAGTTTGGTGGCAAACCTTATATCGACTTTTGATTTAAGAAGACTTTCATAAATCAGACGTGTAATAAAAAATGCCGAAAAGAAAGAAGTAGCAATACCAATCATCAGGGTAGTAGCAAATCCTTTAATGGGGCCTGTCCCGAAAGTGAACAGAATAAATCCGGTAAGGAAAGTGGTAACGTTGGCATCGATAATGGCAGAGAAAGCATTTTTATACCCATCGGCAACAGCCAGCTTTAAACCTTTACCGGCTTTCAACTCCTCTCGTATTCGTTCATATATCAGTACATTTACGTCAACCGACATACCAATCGTCAGTACAATACCTGCAATTCCGGGAAGTGTTAACACTGCGTTGAAAGCAGCCAGAACGCCCATAATGAAAAACATATTGGCAATCAATGCGAAGTCGGCTACCAGACCGGCTTTGATACCATAATAAATGAGCATGTAAATCAGGACGGCAATAAATGCCCAAATAAATGATTTAAGTCCGGCATCAACAGCTTCGGAACCAAGTGAAGGCCCAACAACGGTACTTTCCACAACTCTTGCGGGGGCAGGCATTTTTCCTGACTCCAGCACATTGGCAAGGTCTTTAGCTTCCTGCGGTGTAAAATCACCGGTGATAGAGCTGCGTCCTCCTTTTATTTCATTCTGAACAGTAGGAAAAGAGTATACATAGCCGTCCAATACAATTGCAATAGACCTTTTAATGTTGGCTTTGGTCAGCCTGGCCCAGGTTTTGGCACCTTCACTGTTCATAGACATCTCTATCTCATATTGTCCCTGCTGATTGGTAACCGCCCTTGCCCCTGAGACGGCATCTCCTTCTAATGGAGGACGTCCGTCATGGCTGGTCACCTTCAATGCTACCAGTTGAAACAATTCATCGTTTTCGTCAAACCGCTGATTGGTCCAATATTGAGCTTCTTCGGCAGGAATTGGTTTCACCGTCCAAAGGAATTTAACATCACGCGGGAGGACTGATTGTACCTCTTCCATAGAAAGATAACTGTTCACCTTACCGGTGTCCCGCGAAGTTGCAAGCCCAACTACAGGGCTATTCGGACGCCCGCTGGGAGCAAGATACGTAAAGAGTGAAGTTATTCCTTCCTCCTGAGCATCAACCTCCAGTGTATCGCTTTCTATTTCATCGAGTAATGCCAGATCGCTTTCCTCTTCACCCTCTTCCGGTGAAACATCAGGCTTCACTTCTGTTGTATCCGCATCCGGCTTTCTAACGGCTTCAATCTCGGCCGTTAACTGATTTACGCTCATTAGGCTTTCAAAAATTTCCTCCTGATTGTAAGTCTCCCAAAACTCCAAATTGGCAGTGCCCTGTAAAAGGTCTTTAACCCGTTCCGGATCACCCACTCCGGGAAGTTCTATGAGAATACGGCCGGTCTGATCCAACCGCTGAATATTGGGTTGTGTTACCCCAAAACGGTCGATACGTGTACGAAGAATATTAAAGGCATTATCAATTGCGCCTCTGGCTTCTTCCCGGATGACGCGGAGAACTTCTTCGTTGGTAGAATTGTAATCAACTTTATCCCTTAATTCAACAGTATTAAAAATAGCCGCCAGACGACCATCGGGAGCAACCTCCTCAAAAGCTTCTCCAAAAAGTGTAATAAAATCTCTGGTAGAATTTTTCTCCCTTTCACGAGCAAGCTTTAATGCTTCGATAAAAGCTTCGTCCTGATTGTAATTGGAAAGCGCTTTGATTATATCCTCAACCTGAACCTCAAGAATAAGGTTCATTCCGCCTTTGAGGTCGAGTCCGAAATTGATTTCACGCTCTTTACATTCCTGATAGGTATATTCCCTTAATCCGAAAAGAAAATTATAAACTACCTCATTCTTCATGGAATCGAGATAGTTGAACCGGTATTCATTAACCAGATCGGGATCTTCCCCGCCACGCTGTTTGGCATACACCTCAGCCTGTTTTTCAACCTGGCGGGTCTGAAATGTAAAGATCAACTGATACAAACTAACCAGTGCCAAAAGAATGGCAAATAGTCTGATCGCTCCTTTGTTCTGCATTTGTAGGTATTTTTTTTATTTCAAAATCACATTCATGAGCCCACTCTTTAAAGCTCTTTTTGCCAAACTCATTGTTGCGGGATTCTTTAGTCTCTCATTAACAAAAAGTTAACTTCGAACCAAAATTTTTCTGCACCACAACCTGACAAAACAGCTCGTATCAGAGCCCACTCCTTCATTTTTCTAAACGCGCAAATATATTGATTTTTTTTAAAACCATTTGGGTTTGTGAAGTTAAAAGTATGGGAAAGGAAGTGTCCGCTCAGAACTGATGCAATGACATCTGTTTTCGGAGTTTTCCCACTCCGTGGCATACAATCCCGGCAGCGATTCCGGTAAGTAAAACAGCAGGAACAATGAAACAAAGATAATCCGAATAATAATGAACACTAAACGTCTCTAACCAAATATTCAAAAGCATTTGTGAAACTGGCAAAGCCAAAATAACACCAGCTGCAACGAAACCCCAATAGCCACGAAAGAGGCTACGGATAATACGAAAATCACGGAATCCGATAATCTTGCGCAGGAAGAAGCCATGACGCCTGGTGGCCATTAAAAACGAAACCAAACCTGTCATTCCCAGTGAAGCCATTATTACCACCAAAACAGCAAATGCTGTGGCAAGGGAACTATACCGGTAATCTTCACGGTAAAAATTATCGAGTCGCTCCTCGATCAGCCCGCCCTGAAAAGGAGCGCCTGTGCCTGAACGATCCCAAACCTTTTTTATCCGGCTATACACAGAGCTGTAATCAACGTCTGAATAACGCACCAGAAGACTACGGGGAATTTCCTGACTTTGAACGGGAACAAACATGGCTGGTCTCAAAATATTTTTAAGACTTCCAAGATATACATTTTCAACAATTCCCGTTATAGGATACTCTATGATATCGCCCCCTCTTGAGGCCATGGTCTGAAGTTTTTGCCCATCGAGTTTGCTAATGTTCATCAATGACGCGGCCTCCTCATTTATCAACACTCGGCTGGTATCATTACAGTAAACCTCACCGCTTTTTATTTCAGTCCGTAAAGTCTCGAAAACAGTACAATCGACATAAAATACAGAAAGAAAATATGTTCTGGTACTGTCTTCTGCCAGGTTAAAAGACATTATAGAGACAGGGTCACCCGGATTGGAATACATTTTACTCACATGCGAAACCCCGTCAATCTTGCTAAGTTCGCTAATAACCGAATCAACATCCTCATCTAAATAACGTGCCCTTTCAATGAGAACAAGGTTTTGAGGATCAAACCCAAGGTCATAATTTTTAACAAAATCCATTTGCCGCCACATTCCTATTGCAACCGCGCAAAGCAAAACGGCCACAAATACCTGAATAAGGACCAATGCCCCTCTGAACCATATTCCCGGATAAGACGAGAACCTATTTTGTCCGGTGTAAAGATGTACCGGCCTAATCCCGGAAAAAACCGAAGCCGGATAAAGCCCCGACAACACCCCTACCAATAAAGTAACAACCAACACCCATGACATATTGATGTGTTCACGGTAGTTCTGATCCCCAAAATCCATCCGGAAAAGATCACTGAAATAAGGAAGGAGTAACTCCACCAACACAAGTCCTAAAAAGAGAGCTATAAAACTAAACAATACCGACTCACTGATAAATTGTACAACCAGGCTGCCTCTTCGCGCCCCGAAAATTCGCCTGACGCCTGCTTCCCTCACCCGTTCCAACGCCCGCGAAGTTGTAAGATTCATAAAATTGAACGCTGTCACCAACAGAATAAAGAACGCAATCCCCAGAAATATATATACATACAGAGGACTTGTGGTTTCCCCAATCTCAAAATCACAATTCGAAAAAAGATATATATCTTCCAATTTCTGGAAATGATAATTCAGAAATGTTTGTGACCGAGGATCAAACAACTCATCCCGTTGTTCTTCCATTTCGGGCTGAACATCCGAATTGAACCGGTCGGCAAGTAAATCTGTGTCCGAGCCAGGCCTGGTTCTTATGTAAATATAAGTAATCAGTGAAAACCAACTCTCTTCAATTTCTTTATAACTCTGACCGTAATGTTCCTTTAGCTGCTTTTCAACGATCCGGTATGGTAAAACAATATCATATTTAAAATGACTGTTATCAGGAACATCCTGATATACGCATCTTACCACAAATGTATCTGTTTCGTTGATACGAAGAGTTTCTCCAATGGGATTGCGGTTCGCAAACAATCTGGAAGCCACCGATCTGGAAATAGCAATTCCCGTTGAATCGGAAAGGAAATCTTTTGCATCACCCAATAGAAAAGGACGGGAAAATACCGAAAAGAATGAAGAGTCGGCAAAAATAATATCCGACTCATAGGCTTTGGCATAATCACTCTGAACAGGTTTTTCAGAAGTATCAATAATCCTTGTCAATGCAGAAACCTGGGGATACTTTTGTAATCTGGAAGCCAGCACCATTGGCGTAAGAGCTACATCAACATACTCATCTTCAAGCTTCCCCTTCGATACTACCCGATAAATATTATCAGAATCCCGGTAATGTTTGTCGTATGAAAACTGATAATAAACATATTCCAGCACAAAAATGCTCATTGCTATTCCTACCGAAAGCCCGAAAAGAGTCAGCAAAGAAAAGCCCCGATGCAGAAACAGTGTCCGGAACGATGTATTTATATAACTCCAAATGCGCATAAATCAACTTGTGTGTGTGTAATAAACTAAACCTTTTTTATCAGTATAAAATTTGTCTGAGTTATTGGTCTGATGGAACTCGTTCCGATTACCAGGAACTCATTTCAATCCTTTCATCGACCCTCTGTGGAATGAGAGACCACGTGACCATCAAACATCTGAATAATGCGTTGCCCGTGTCTTGAATTATCTTCGGAATGGGTAGCCATGACAATGGCCGTTCCTTCCTCATTTATCTGACGAAACAATTCCATAAACTCTTCGCACTCACCGGAACTTAAACGACCACAAGGCTCATCGGCAAATATAATATCGGGCGAATTGCTACAAGCCCTGGCAAGCGCAACCTTTTGCTGAGTCAGGTCACCAAGCCTGCAAGGAAACTGCCGTTTCAAATGAGTTAAGCGGAATCGTTCCATCAGGTCATCGACGATCTTTCTCTTCTGCTTGTGCTTAAAGGGTAAATATTGTAGTGGCAATTCAATATTTTCCGAAATCGTCAAATCCTCAATCAGATGAAAGTTTTCGAATACAAAGGCAATATGTTCTCGCCTTATTTTATCCCTTTCCGAATCAGAAATATGAGCAACCTCAGTGCCTTTAAAATATATTTCACCCCCCGAAGGCGCATCAACCAATCCCAATAAACCGAGTAATGTGGTTTTCCCGCTTGCCGACGGACCTCTGACAACTACGAATTCGCCTTCATTAATATCAATATTGATGTTTTGCAAAGCATATCTTACGTGCTCTCCACGTTGATAGAATTTTTGTATGTTTCTTGTATGTATCATAAATTTAAAAATGTTCGAAATCGGACACTATATGTTCATTCGCGAACACTATGATGATTTCCATAGGTCAACGTCAAATTAGAGGCAGGTAAAATTAAAAACTTGCCGGAAGATTACTGGTCATTGTCCCAACATCATCTAATATCTTCCGGCTATTTTAAATGTATCATAAATCCGGCCAAAAACAACTATTCACTGATATGCATTATCTTGAGAAAATCCTAAAGCACTTTTCTATTTCTAAAAACATAAAAATTGTTCGTTAACGAACAATTTTTAATACATTTGAAACGAGCATGGCAAAGTTTGCCTCAAAATAGATCGTTATATTTTTAGATTTAAGATACAAGATGATTCGTATATCGTTGAAAATCTGCATCTTATTAATCGATACCCTTTTATCACAAACAATTGATTTGCAGTATATGAGTGCGGTATAAAAAGCATTTTTTTGTCAAAATCAAGGCGTTTTAAATTTTTGTGTGGTTACAGATGCGCACTAAACTAACTGTCATTTGAAAATTTTTAACGGAGTATTGGGAAAAAGTTTAATGGATAAAATTTAATGCTATGGCCACAAAAACCGGAAAAATTCTTGCAGTTGACGATAACACCGATATTCTGTTTGCTTTAAAATTATTGTTGCGTCCGCACGTAGAACTCATCACCACGGAAACCGATCCGGAAAATATTCCTTCGCTGATGAAAGAGACAGACTACGATGTGATTCTACTGGACATGAATTTTACCCAGGATGCCATCAGTGGTAAAGAGGGATTCTACTGGCTCAGCAAAATACTTGAGATTGATCCGCAGGCAGTGGTTCTGTTCATTACTGCATACGGAGATGTGGAAAAATCTGTACAGGCCATTAAAGCAGGCGCTACAGATTTCATTATCAAACCATGGCAAAACGAAAAGCTTCTGGCCACTATATCTTCGGCTATTAAGCTGAACCGTTCGCGCCGTGAAGCCTCCGACCTGCGCGAAAAACAAAAAGAGATCAACACCATCATGGATCAGCCCTTCGCCGATTTCATTGGTGCTTCTCCGGGAATGCAGCAGGTTTTCAGTACCATTAAGAAGGTGGCCGGAACCGATGCCAATGTTTTGATACTGGGTGAAAACGGAACCGGAAAAGAATTGGTTGCAAGGGCACTTCACCGTAACTCATTGCGAAAAGATGAAGTATTCATCAGTGTAGACCTTGGGGCACTCAGTGAAACACTTTTCGAAAGCGAGCTCTTTGGACATGTCAAAGGGGCATTTACCGATGCCAAAGCGGATCGTCCCGGACGGTTTGAACTCGCCTCGGGAGGAACCATCTTTCTTGACGAAATTGGAAACCTCTCTCTTCCGATGCAGGCAAAACTGCTTACAGTGCTCGAACGAAGAGAAGTTACACGAGTAGGAGCCAATAAACCCAAATCCATCGACATAAGACTCATTAGTGCAACCAATATGCCATTGAAACAAATGGCAGCAGAAGACCGCTTCCGCCAGGACCTTATTTATCGTATCAACACGGTAGAAATTGAAATTCCCCCACTTAGGGAGCGCCCGGAAGATATTCCCCTTCTGGCAGAACATTTTCTGAAAATATTTGGCAAAAAATACAATAAAAAAATCAACAAACTCAGCAATCAGGTTATCAAAAAGTTCCGTTCTTATCCATGGCCGGGAAATGTTCGTGAATTTCAGCATGTGCTGGAGCGGGCCGTCATAATGAGTGAATCGCCCAACCTCGACGAAAACGATTTCCAGCTTTCATCTCACGGTGGTACTGCCGACTCTTTCGAGTTTGATACCTACAACCTGGAAGAAATAGAACAGAAGGTTATTGAAAAAGTCCTGCGTATGCATAGCGGTAACATTTCCAAAGCCGCATCCGATCTGGGACTGACTCGTACATCACTTTACCGGAGAATGGAAAAATATGGGCTTTAATAATTTCAGAACCAATTATATCATCCGGACAGTTTTGCTGACTGTCTCTATCTTCGGGTTCAGTTACCTGTGGTACAACACCAGTCTAACCATGACTCTTATACTGGTGGGACTCCTCATTGTTTTCCAGGTGGTGGCCATGATATTTTATGTTGACCGCACCAACCGTGTACTTAACAATTTCCTTGAATCCATTCGCTACTCCGATTTCACCCGAACATTTCAGGTTGAAAGTCTTGACTCATCGTTCGATAAGCTCAAAAAATCGTTCAATGAAGTGATTAAAGATTTTCAGGCGGTCAGGGCCGAAAAGGAAGAGAACTATTTTTACCTGCAAACAGTCATTCAGCACATCGGAATTTCCCTTATCGCTTTCCAGAAAGACGGCAAGGTGGAACTGATCAACAATGCGACAAAAAAACTATTTCAGGTACGAACGTTACACAACATACAAGGATTACGTGAGTTTAGCCCGGACATCGTCCAAAAGCTTCTGACAATCAAGCACGGAGAGAATACCCTGGTGCGTGTGCGGGAAAAAGACGACCTTTTGCAACTGGCCATCTATGCCACCGAGTTTCGCATTCACAACCGCAGTATTATGCTGGTTTCTATCAAAAACATCCAGCAGGAACTCGATGAAAAAGAAATGGAATCGTGGCAGAAACTTATACGGGTGCTCACACACGAAATCATGAACTCCATCACCCCGATATCTTCTCTCTCATCCACGATCAAGCAGCTGATACAAAATATCATTGATTCACTCGAAGCCCGGAATGTGGAACAAGAAGATACCGAATCGCTGAAGGAGGTAGAGCAGGCTCTGCAAACCATTCACAAACGAACCGACGGATTACTCCACTTTGTCAATACTTATCGCAACCTGACTAAAATACCCACCCCGAACTTTACTATTTTCAAAGTATACCATCTGCTCAACAATATACGGGAGCTCCATGAAAAAGAAATTAAGGAAAAAGGTATTACCTGCAAAGTGATCGTGGAACCCGAATCACTGGAACTATCAGCAGACGAGCACCTGATTGAACAGGTGTTGATAAACCTCGTTAAAAACGCCATTCATGCGCTCGAAAACAGGGAAAATCCCCGGATCGAAATCAAGGCCTTTCTCAACCGGCGCGGACGTATAACCATTCAGGTAACCGATAACGGCAAAGGCATACTGCCCGATGTTCTGGACAAAATTTTCATCCCGTTCTTTACCACAAAGCCTCAGGGTTCCGGAATTGGTCTCAGCCTGTCGCGACAAATTATGCGACTGCACAGGGGAAGTATCAACGCGTATTCCGAACCGGGAAAAGAAACCACGTTCTCTCTGACTTTTTGAGCTGTTGAGGATTGAGCTGATGAGGATTGAGCTGGTGAGGATTGAGCTGATGAGGGTTGAACTGATGAGGATTGAGCTGATGAGGATTGAACTGATGAGGATTGAGCTGATGAGGATTGAGGGTTGAGGGATGAGCTGAAATATCCAAATATTATTATACCATTAAAACCCTAATTTATGAGTGATTTCAATCGGAAGTATTGCAAAAGATCAAAGGCCTTTGCCATTGAAATTATCAAGTTTTATGCATCGTTGCCAAAGCTTGCCCAACACCAAATGATTGGCAAACAACTTTTTCGCTCAGGAACTTCTGTTGCAGCAAATTTCAGAGCAGCAGCCAGAGCAAGATCCGAGAAAGAATACTTTTCAAAACTCAGCATTGTAGTGGAAGAATGCGATGAAACGCTTTTCTGGATTGAACTCTTAGAGGAAAGCGAACTAATGACATTAAATCAAACAAGTCATCTCAGGAATGAATCAGAAGAGTTATTAAAAATCTTTGCCTCAACAAGAAAAAAGATAGGTGAAAGATTAAAATAGCTGGTGAGGGTTGAGGGGTGAGCTGATGAGGATTGAGGGGTGAGAAATGAGCTCATCAGCTCACCAGCTATACTAATATTTTTTTTCGTCTTGCTTAATTTCGTGAAGCCGGTTAAACATTACAGCCAGATGTGCATACAAGGAAGTATTCTGAACCACAACATCGTCGGGGGTTTTAATTCGGACAGGGGTAAAGTTCCAGATAGCGCGAATACCTCCTTCCACCATTAAATCAGCTACCTGCTGGGCACTTTCGGTGGGGACGGTCAGTATGCCTATTTCCACACCTTCTTCGCGCATAAGCTTAAAATCGTCGATGTGATGAATGGGAACATTAACGATCTCGCGACCAACCACGGCAGGGTCTATATCGAAAGCTTTTACAACATTAAGGCCGTACTGTTTAAGGCCGTGATCGTGCAATAAAGCCCGACCGAGACTTCCGGCACCAAAAAGGAAAGCTTTATCTACCATCCTGAATCCAAGGAAATCTTCAAGTGCATCGATCAATGGTTCCACTTCATATCCGACACGGGTTTTGCCGGTGATACCGGTATAAGAGAGGTCCTTGGTTACCTGTGTGGGATCGACCCCCATATCACCGGCAATATTGGTTGAAGAAATGTATCGGTCGCCTTTACGGGAAGCAATTTTCAGATAAGCCAGATAACATGGCATACGGCGTAAGGCAGGTTCCGGGACGGGAAAACTTCTCTTTTTGTTACTTCCTTCTTCCATGTCAGATTTTTATTTAAACCTGGTTGTTAAGATACAAATTTAATGAAGTTTTTCATTAACGAAAGAAATCATTAAATAAAAAGGACCTTTCTACTTTAAAACAAAAAAAAAGGACCTTTCGAGGTCCTTCATAGGTGGGCGATAATGGATTCGAACCATTGACCCCCTGCTTGTAAGGCAGGTGCTCTGAACCAGCTGAGCTAATCGCCCTGTTGAGAAAACAGTGTCAAACTTTCTAAAAGTGATTGCGGTGGGCGATAATGGATTCGAACCATTGACCCA
>NZ_AHZV01000113.1 GCF_000250735.1 Anaerophaga thermohalophila str. Valhall | reverse complement strand
TTTCTAAAACAGTGCAAGCAATTGGGTAAATATAATAAGCAGCACCATGGCAACCGGATAAACCGTGGCATAAGCAATGGCGGGTGCGTTGGTATCAGTCATTGGATCCACAGCAGCCAGACCCGGCGTACTGGTCATTGAACCGGTAAGGCCGCCAAGCAAAGTGAGAATATTCATGTTTTTCATAAAATGAGCCGCCATAACTGCAAGTATCATAGGAACTAAAGTAATAACACCTCCTATCAGGAAAAGCTGAGACCCATACTCCGAGTAGGTGTCCACAAGTTGTGCTCCGGCCTTGGTGCCAACCTCAACAAGGAAAAACATAAGACCTATTTGCCGCAGTAATTGAGTTGCGGCACCCGACATGCTCCAGATAACCGGGCCGGATCGTCCGATACGGCTCAATATCATGGCCACAGCCAGTATCCCGCCGGTAAGTCCAAGGTTGAAAGACATACCTCCGCCAAACGAAAGAGATAATTCACCGAGCAAAATTCCAAGCACAATTCCGGCTGCAACAGGGAAAAAATCAGTGTCGGAAAGCTTTTTATCGTCATTCCCGAAGATACGAACCACCTGTTTCATGTTTTCACGGCTGCAGGCAACCGTCAGCTTATCGCCCATGTGGAGCCTCATCGATGGTGAAGGTGTAATGTCAATGCCGCTGCGTCTGAGACGTGTCACTGTTGCCTGATAGTTGCTCCACAGGTTAAAGGTTCCCAATGGCTGGTTAACCGCTTCTTTGTTGGTGACCAGAATCGACTGAACCTCATAAGATTTATGGAGAGGAATCTCCTCATCGGTTTCATTCCCTATTAACAGCCGGAATTTCCTGAGTGCATCATCTGTACCAACGGCTTTTACCAGGTCCCCTTTCGAAAGAAGCGTTTGAGGAGAAGGAACCACAGCATCACCTTCATGCATGATCCTTGAAATCACCGCCTTGGTCATTGACCTTATCCTCAGTTCGGATATCGATTTGCCAATAACATTTTCATTTTCAACCCTGAATGTTTTACTTTTTATATCGGGGTGTCCCGATTCGCTCAGCTTCTCAAATTCCTTTTCGGCTTTCTTTAAATCTGCTTTAATTAGCTTAGGATAAAGCCTGACAAACAAGATAACACCAATAACACCAAACGGATAAGCAATACCATAACCAATGGAAACGAGAGAAGAACCCGTGGCATCAATGGCCGCGGCGAGTCCCGGTGTACTTGTAAGCGCTCCGGTAAGAAGCCCGATGGCAACCGGGGTATCAATCCCTGTCCACGTAAATGCAATTAATGTAATAATAGCCGCAGACCCCACTATTATGGTGGCCAGAATGGCAAGATTCCGTCCCTGTTTACGGAACGATTCAAAAAACCCCGGACCCGCTTGCATGCCAATGGTATAAATAAAAAGAACAAGCCCGATTTTCCCTATAATCGGTGGCATGGTCATTCCGTAATGGCCAAATATCAACGCAACAAAGATAATAGCAGAAATATCAAGGGAAATCCCTTTAATCTTGATGCTTCCCAGGATGAACCCCAGGCAAATGATAACAAAAAGGGCAAAATACTCCGAAGTAAATACGTCCATTGGTTTAGTTTTTAGTTAATTGACTGCAAAGGTAGACGAAAACACCTTGCCTGAAAGATACTACGCGTTAAATTTTATTAATCCCCTCCCCGAAAAAATAAATATTCGTCACCATGGAGGGTAAATGACTAAATTCCTATATTTGGATTTATTACATTATATTATATCAATAGAAAGTCAGATTTTTAGATACAAGATGCCTTATATGACCTTGGTTTACTGCACTTTAGCAAACAGGCCCCTTCAATCACAAACAAATGACGTGCAATTTATTACAAAAATTTAACGGAGTAGTGTTATACAGTACTTCTCAGAATCTACCGGCTTATTGAGATAACAATAATGCGTGATGCTTTTCTTCATCATTAAACTATAAAGTAAAATAAACAATGTATCTGTCAGATAATAAAGTAAATTACATAATACATCACCTTAAACATCACCTCGAAGCAGAGGATTTCCCGCAGGATGCGATAGAGGTTCTAAAAAGGCCGGACGATCTGCCCGATGATTCAAAAAACCGAATAGTATTCATCTTGTCTGAAGAAGAAATACCGAATCCTGTGTTTTTGAATTTTCGCGGTCACAAAATTCCTGTATTATTTTCTAACGCCATCCCGGACGAAAAAATCTTTCATATCGATGATAGGGGAAATGTTATTTTTCATCACGATTTGCTCTCTTCTGCTTTTTACCTGTTATCGGGACTACAGGAAACTGAGACAACCGAGAAAGACCGGTTTGGCAGATTCCCTTACGATTTATCGATACAGAAAAAACTGAATTGCGTACACCTCCCGCTTGTTAACTATTATTTCGAAATGATAATTGACGGCGTGGAGGCTCATGCCAGGCTGCAAGACAAAGAAATCCGGCGTAAGAGACTTTTTGATAATTTCGGTTTATTTCTTAGTCATGATGTTGATCGTGTGGCCTTTTATCATCCATTTCATGTTCTCTACAAAATAAAACAGATAATGGGATTAGCACCGGTCAATTACAGTAAAATTAAAGCCGCCGGGTTATTTTTCCGCGGGGTTTTCTATAACCTGAATCCTTTCAGAGGACAAGACCCGTGGTGGAACTTTGACTGGATGATGAACCTTGAAAAACGCCTGGGTATACGTTCCACCTTTTTCTTTTTAAGACAGGAAGACCGCTTTGACAATTCGCTTTACAAATATCATTACAAAAAAATAAAAGCCTTAATCACAAAAATTTCGAAAGAGGGATTTGAAGCAGGACTTCATGGAACAATGCGATCGGCCACCGATGCGAAAAACCTGCTGCAGCAAAAGAGTGAATTTAGCCGGGTTACCGGCATTGAGCCGGTTGGAATTCGTCAGCACTACCTGCGTTTTTCACATCCATTGACATTTAAAAACCAGCAGGCTGCCGGCTTAAAGTATGATACATCACTGGCGTTTGCCGAACATGATGGTTACAGAAACGGTTACTGTTGGCCGTTTCGTCCCTTTGATTTTGAAAATGACAAAATGATGCAAATATGGGAAATCCCTCTTGTAATGATGGAGGTCTCTGTTTTAAACTACCGGAAAGCGGGTTTTTCAGGACTACAGGAAGCTGTAGCACATTATATAACAGAAGCTGAAAAATTCGGGGGAATTTTCAGCCTGCTTTGGCACAATTGCCGGTTAAGCGATATTGAAATACCCGGAGTAACTGAATTTTACGAACATCTGCTTAAAGAAATAATGCAACACAATCCCGAGCCGGTACGGGGCATAGATGTTTACAGAAAAATAGAGGCAGATCGGTACGAGTTCAATTAGACCAATAAATTAGGCTAATTTAATACTGATACAATTAA
>NZ_AHZV01000114.1 GCF_000250735.1 Anaerophaga thermohalophila str. Valhall | reverse complement strand
CGACCTAAGGTTATAAAAGTCTGTTGAATATTACAGAAAAGCTGTAATTCCTCAATATTTTATATTTTTGTATTCAAAACAAACCGATTATGATACAACGCATACAAACAGTATATTTACTGATAGCCACTATTTTGACGGGAAGTTTGTTCTTTCTGACCATGGCCGAAATGGCCGACATGAAGGACTTTTACGAACTGACATGGAAAGGCATTTACAAAATCGGCCCCGAAAACACAACACAACTTGTGATTCCGGGGTGGGCGCTTTCAATCTTAACCGTAGTCGCCACGGCCATCTCATTCTTCACTATCTTTTTGTATAAGAAGCGGCTGATCCAGATCAGGCTTTGCGGATTGAATATGGGATTATTGCTCGGACTTTCGGGTATGATATACTATATGGGCAAGTCGGGTGCCAAAGAGCTGGGTGCCAGCGAACTCTCATTCAGCTGGCCGCTTGTTCTTCCGTTGGTTGCGCTGGTATTGGTTTACCTGGCATTGCGCGCCATTGGTAAAGATGAAGCTTTGGTCAGGTCAATGAACCGGATAAGGTGATGTGTTTTATTGCCATATAGCTTAAAGGTCAATTGTAAATCACAGCTCCAGCAAACTACTTATAACATCGTTGCCTCCATACAGCAACATCTCGGGTTGTTCGATCATTTTTTTTACGTCCATCAGGAAACCAACCGAGTCTTTACCATCGATCAGTCTGTGGTCGTAACTCAGGGCCACGTACATAACCGGACGGATTTCCAACTTCCCATCCACAGCTACGGGACGGTCTGTAATGTTGTGCATGCCAAGAATTGCGGACTGAGGGGGGTTGATCAGCGGGGTAGACAGCATGGAACCAAATACGCCACCGTTGGTAATAGTAAAAGTTCCTCCTGACATTTCTTCCAGCGAAATTTTTCCCGACCGTGCTTTTCCTGCAAGTTTCTTAAGTTCGGATTCAATATCTGCCAGGGAGCGTTTCTCCACATTCCGGATAACGGGTACCATCAAGCCTTTTGGTGTTTGTACGGCAACGGAAATATCAACATACTCCGGGGTTACGATTTCCTCTTTATCAATCATACTATTGACCCGAGGCCTTGCCATTAATGCAAGGGCCGATGCCTTCAGGAAAAAAGACATAAAACCCAGTTTCAGCCCGTGTTTTTCAACAAACTTATCCTGATATTCTTTTCGTATCTTCATGACGGCCGACATATCAACCTCGTTGAAGGTAGTAAGCATGGCCGTTTCATTTTTTACACTCACCAGACGCTGACTGAGTTTTTTGCGTAACTGGCTCATCTTTTCTCGTTTCTCGTTTCGGCCAGACGCTACTGTTTCTCTGGCATCAGCTAATTCAGTATTTTTTTTGAGAAACGCCTTCAATAACCGCATCCACATCCGATGCTGAAAGTTTTTTAAGCCCTTGCAAAATGTCGTCTACAGACAGACCGGCTGCCTTCATTTTCTCCCTGGCTAACGGGGTGATCTTAACATTTTTGTTTTTATCAGAAACTTTGTTTTGCTTCTGTCCGGAAGTGAGTTCTGAAGATTCACTGCCCCCGCTCTGTTCCTTTTCAATTAGTTCTGTTCTTTCAGTCTCAGATGTTTTTTCTTTCACCTCATCAGTACTATCCTTCTTATCTTCATCTTCAGAAATATCATCGGTTACTTCAACCGAAGTATCAATCTGACAGGCTATATCGCCTGGTGAGACTGAAGTGCCTGCTTCTATTTTAATGAAAATTTTGCCACTTTCGGGTGCGTTGAGCATAAGAGTGGCTTTGTCGGATTCTATTTCTGCCAAATCCTGGTCTTTATGGACCATATCGCCATCATTCACCATCCATGTGGCCAGTTCAACTTCGGTAATTGATTCTCCCGGACTTGGTATTTTTACGTCTATCATATTGTTTAATACTCTGTTAAATTTTATATGAATCTTAACCGGATCTATTGACTAAAAAGTGCCTGTCTATAAAGCAGGAAAAGTTTCTTACTTATCATGTGTAAATTTATGGTACTACCCTTATTTTTGTGGTTAAATATTTATGAGTAAGGTCTTAAAAGCATCTTTGTTGCCAAACTCAATTCTATATTGAGAATCGTTGTGGTGTTTCAAAATATTTATGCTGTTTCAATATTTCAGCTCTTGTTTTACCTTCGACGCATTGAAGACCGCAGTAATCGTTTTTCAATTCGCAATGACATTTTTTAAAGACTTTACCGATTATTTCTTTTTGCCCGACAACATGCAGTCCACTGAGTCCGGTAGCAGGACTGGCGCTGGCCAGTCTGGCGACCGGCACCGGTTTTAGTTCAGGCAATTGATTTTCCACATAATACCAGGCTCCCATGTTCTCGGGTTCTTCCTGTACCCAGAGGTTTAGCAAAGCATTGGGATAACGTTTTATCACCTCCAGGATTTTATGTTTGGGAAAGGGATGTAATTGCTCAATTCGAATCAAAGCAACATCCCTTGCATTGAGTTCCTGTTTCCTGGCCAGTAAATCGTAATATATTTTGCCACTGCAAAGAACAACTCTTTTAACACTCTCAGGGTCTGTATCTTCATCGTCCAATACTTCCTGAAACGCACCATCAGCAAGTTCATCCATTCTGGAAATGCAAAGCGGATGCCTTAAAAGACTTTTGGGGGTAAACACCACCATAGGAATTCTGAAATCACGCTTCATCTGACGTCTTAAGGCATGGAAAAGATTAGCCGGAGTAGTACAATTAAGAATCTGCATATTGTTTCCGGCCGCCTGGTTCAGGAACCGTTCAATTCGGGCACTTGAGTGTTCGGGGCCCTGACCTTCGAAACCGTGGGGAAGAAAAAGCACCAGCCCGTTTTTCAAACCCCATTTTTCTTCAGCCGAACTGATGAACTGGTCGACCACCACCTGCCCCACATTGAAGAAATCGCCAAACTGGGCTTCCCATATTGTCAGGCCGTCAGGAACGCCAAGGGCAAAACCATACTCAAACCCCATTACGCCGTATTCATTGAGTGGCGAATTATAGATATTAAAAATGGCCTGTTCCGGGGAAAGATGCTGAAGCGGGAAATAGGATTCTGCCATATCTTCGAGTGTAAACCCTGCATGGCGATGCGCAAAAGTACCCCTAACCGAATCCTGACCACTTATTCTTACCGGGTGGCCTTCCATAAGCAGCGAGGCATAGGCGAGCAACTCACCCATAGCCCAGTCAATACGGTCTTCTTTGACCATTTTTTTCCGGTCTTCGACCAGCTTCTCCAGCTTACGGAAAAATTTTTTGTCGGCCGGAAGTGTGTTAATTTTTTCAGCCAGGTCAATAAGTTGATCCTTATCGACACCGGTTTGAGGAGATTCATTAAAATCGCTGTCTTCGGCATGCCTGAATTTTCCCCAAATATCCTGAAGGAAAGGCCTTATATGAACAATATCGGTTTTCTGCGATTCGGCCAGACCGGTCTCGAGCATTTGGTTAAAGTCGTTCTGAAATTTCTCAATCTCCTTTTTAGTCAGAACATTCTCTTCTATCAGTTTTCTGGCATAAATATCCCGTGGATTGGGATGTGTTGCAATGGCCTTATAGAGTGTCGGCTGCGTAAAGCGGGGCTCATCACCTTCGTTATGTCCGTGCTTCCGGTACGAGAGGATATCAATAAAAACATCGGTATGGAAAGTCTGCCTGTATTCCACCGCAAGCTCAAGGGCATAAACCATGGCTTCGGCATCGTCTCCGTTGATATGAAATACCGGACTGCGGGTTACCTTTCCCACATCAGTACTATAGGTGCTGGAGCGCGCATCCAGATAATTGGTGGTAAAACCAACCTGATTATTTATCACAATATGAATGGTACCTCCTGTTGAATAACCATTCAGTCCTGCCATCTGAACAACCTCATAAACAACGCCCTGTCCGGCGATGGCCGAATCGCCGTGAATAACCAGAGGAATGACCTTATTAAAATCTTTATCGTATGCCTGTTCGGCGCGTGAGCGGGTTAATCCTTCCACTACAGGAGTTACGGCCTCCAAATGCGAAGGGTTAGGTAAAAGATTAACTTTTACTGTCCCGGACAGCGTATCGATGGAATTATCATACCCCAGATGGTATTTGACATCTCCCAGAGAAATACTATCATCGTACTGATCCCCGTTAAATTCATTAAAAATATCACGAACCGGTTTCTTAAGAATATTACTCAAAACATTAAGACGCCCGCGATGGGACATTCCGATCATTACTTCCTTTATTCCCAGAGCTGCACCTTTTTCGATAATGGCATCAAGACCGGGAATGAGCACTTCGGAACCCTCAAGTGAAAATCGTTTCTGACCTACAAATTTCCGGTGAATGAAACTTTCAAATCCTGCTGCTTCTTTAAGCCGGTGAAATATTCTCATCTTTTTGTCTACTGTGAATGAGGGGGTGTTGCGTACCCTTTCCATCCTTCTTTTTAACCATGACACCATTTCGGGATGACGAATATAGAGATACTCAACCCCCACAGATCCACAATAGGTTTGTTTCAGATGTGATATTATATCGCGCAGAGGGACCGGGCCCAAACCAATTTCTTTTCCAGCCTGAAACACAACATCCAGGTCATCCTCCGAAAGCCCGAAGTTTTCTATGTCGAGTGTCGGAAAGTATTTCCGGCGGGTTCGAACAGGATTGGTAGCGGTAAAAAGATGGCCGCGCTGACGATACCCGTGAATAAGATTAATGACATTAAACTCTTTACCAACAACGCCTTCGCCGGAATGATTGAAATTACGAAAAGCAAAATCGAAGCCACGGAAAAAGTTCCGCATACTCTCATCTACCGAGTCGGGATTGTTTCTGTAATCCTCATAAAGTTTTTCAATCGCTTCAATGTCGCTGTTACCGACAAACGAAAATGAATCCATAATATTATTTAGTACTTGTCCATAAACTCTCAAAAATTTTCACAATATGTGTGTCTGTTCAGACAGTACCAGTTGCAATGGCTGCCCCGATATCGTCGGGGGCTTGCGAAACCAATTGTTTATGCCCACAGAATCTTGCTTGTTAAAATACAGCATATCAATGTTGTACGAAACATCTTATATCTAAAAATCTTACGATCTGTTGTAAGTATGTCAGTAACTAAATCTTTACTATTGACTACTGACTATTGACTATTGACTACTGACTAAAAACTACTGACTGAATTACCCTTTATGGCTCTTGATCACGAAATCAGAATAGAGGGATCAATTTAAAGTCAGTCAAAAAATTTATCTTTGCTGAAAACACGCTTCAATATGCATTTTTTTCTGGAACAACTGGCCGATTACCATCTTCAAAAGTATTTAACAGATATTTCGGACTTTTGTTTTGTCTTCCCCAGCCGCCGGGCAGGCGTTTTTTTTCGCCAATACCTGAGTGAAAAAAGTCCTCAACCCATTTTTTCGCCTGATATACTGACAATTAATGATTTTTTTGGGAAGTTTGATCATCGTCCTGTCAGTGATAATATCAGCCTGATTTTTAAACTTTTTGATTCCTACAGGGAAGTAGCAGACCCGGATGTTGCTCTTGATGACTTCATCCCGTGGGGGGAGATGTGTCTTTCGGATTTCGACGACATTGATAAATACCTCGTCAATCCCTTCCAGGTTTTCATGAATCTGGCCGATCAGAAGGCTCTCGAAGATGATTTTAGTCACCTCGACAAAGAACAGATCGAAGCCATTCGTACCTTTTGGAGTTCTTTTGACCCTAAACGGCTGTCGAAACTACAACAATCATTTCTCGAATTATGGAAAAAAATGCCTGTATTATATGAACATTTCAACGAACGTCTTGACCGGGATAATGAAGTTTATGAAGGAAAACTGTTTAAAGCAGTGGCTCAAAAGATACAGGACAAAACCATTGAAGATGTTGCATACAAGCACATTGTTTTCGCCGGCCTGAATGCATTGAATAATTGTGAAAAGCGTTTACTCAATTACTTAAAAACAAAAGGAAAGGCCTCGTTTTTCTGGGATTATCCCGAATGGATACTGAAAAATCCGGAAAGTCCGGCCGGTAAACAAACACCTCAGGGAGAGCACGAAGCAGGAAGATTCATTAAACGGAACCTTTTGGATTTTCCGATGCCCGATGACTGGGAAAATCCTTTCACGGAGGGGCCAGAAAAAATCACAATTGCCACTGCAGCTAATGATTTGGCGCAAACCCAAATTGCTGCATCTTTCTTAAAACAAATGGCAAAAGTCAAACCCGGTAAAGAAAGCAGCACCTCTCCCGGAGTGAGAACCGCTTTTATTCTGGCCGATGAAACGTTAATGTTGCCGGCAATTCATGCGGTTCCTGCCGAATGGGAAAAAATCAACGTAACACTTGGCTATCCGCTCAAAAACACGCCTGCCTACAGTCTTATTGACACACTGATGACCATGCAACATGCCATGCGAACCACCAGGGAAGGCAAAACCTGGTTCTATCATCGACATCTTCTGGCACTTCTGCGTCATCAGTACATATCACCCTTGATTGGAGAGCAGGGACATCAGTTGATCAACGATCTGATAAAGGCCAACAAAGTATTCATTGAAAGAGCACAAATCCCGGAAAATGAGCTCCTCCATAAAGTGCTTAAAAAGGCGGTAACGCCTGATGAGCTGACTTCGTACTTTACAGACATCCTGGAAACCATTTACAGGAACCTTAAAAAACGTCCCGAAACCGCTTTAGAGCAAGAATTTGTTTATCACCTGTACCTGACCATCAAGCGGCTTGGGGAAATATTGTCTAAACAAAATATAACCGTAGCACCGGAAACCTGGTTTCGGCTTTTTCGTAAACTGGCCGATTACCAGACGGTTCCTTTTCGGGGAGAACCTTTGAGCGGACTTCAGATGATGGGAATTCTGGAAACCAGGGTTTTGGATTTCGACAACCTGGTAATCACCGGCATGAACGAAGGGATATTTCCCCATGCAGCCCCACCCAATTCGGCCATTCCTTTCAACCTGCGAAAAGGTTTCGGACTCCCTACCATAGATAATCAGGATTCTATTTTTGCTTATTATTTTTATCGTCTTATCCACCGTGCCAAAAATGTGACCCTCGTATGGTCTGCCACTGACGCCAACAAGCAGGCAGGCGAAATGAGCCGTTTTCTGCATCAGCTCTATTACGAATATCCGGGTATTGTTGAAAACCTTACATACACACAGGAAGCAGGCATCAAAGCAGTCCCTGAAATACATGCCGAAAAAAATACCCGGGTAATGAATCAGCTTTCGTCTTTTCTGGATAACGGAGACCGTGCCCTTTCCCCAAGTGCACTAAGCGATTACATCGAATGCCCGCTCCGCTTCTACTTCAAATACCTTGCTGAAGCCAAAGAGCCGGAAGATATTTCGGAAGAACTGGATCCGCGCATCTTCGGTAATTTATTCCATCAAACGGTAGAAGCATTGTACAAACCATACCGCGGTGAAATTTTGACGTCCGAAATAATTGAACAAATTTCGAAGCCCGTCAATCTTCGTCATACGCTTGAGGAAATATTTGCGCAAAACGTCCCTTTTATTAAGCAGGAACAAAATGTTTTTGCCGATCTGCAAGGAAAAAACAGTCTCGTATTTGAAGTGCTGATGCGCTATCTGAAAGGCTTTTTTGAAAGTGAGAAAAAGAGAACACCCTTCGTTATTCACGGCCTGGAATACCGGATGAAGATGACTTTCACAACGCCATCGGGGCACAAGATTCGTTTAGGTGGCAACATCGACCGGTTAGAAGAAAAAGACGGTACCATACGGGTTATTGATTACAAAACAGGAAAAGGTACCAACCGCATTGCCGATATTGATGACCTGTACGATACATCCAAACACTCCGAAAACAAAGCCATTTTCCAGACACTGCTCTATTCGCTGATGGTTTCGGATGACCGGAAAACCACGCCTGACAGAGTACAACCTGCCGTGGTCTGGATGCGCAAACTTTTTACCGATACAGATATCAGTTTATATCTAAAACCGTCCCGTGGACAGCAGGAAGAGTTGAATCTTGAAAAGGCGGAACCTGCTTATAGTAATGCCCTTGGAATATTACTGGATGAATTGTTCGACGATGGTACCCCCTTTAAACAAACGCCGCATGAAGAGAATTGTAACTATTGTATTTACAGGGAGATATGCTTGAAACAGAAATAGATGTTAGATAGTGTCTGTCCATAAAGTGCCATTTGCTGTGTTACGCTCGCCGCCAAAATCCTCATTTACGATTAGTAAACTCCGGTTTTGGCGGCTTCGCAAGCCTTGCAACTGGCACTTCCTGAACAGACACATGATAAGTAGGAATCTTTTCCTACTTTATAGACAGGCACTAGATAATGGTTCATCACTTTTCATCGTGGTCATCAAACAAATCGGGTCGCAACCGGCGGGTGCGCTCCAGCGACTGTTGCTCACGCCACTCATCAATCAGCTTGTCATTGCCTGAAAGCAAAACGTCGGGAACCTTCCACCCCCTGAAATCGTATGGTCTGGTGTAAACAGGCGGTGCCAGAAGATTGTCCTGAAAAGAGTCGGTAAGTGCCGAAGTTTCGTCGCCAATCACGCCCGGGATGACTCTGACAACAGCATCAACAACCATTGCAGCGGCAAGCTCTCCCCCGCTCAAAACAAAATCGCCAATAGATATTTCACGAGTGATATATTGATCGCGCACTCTCTGGTCGACTCCTTTATAGTGCCCGCATAGAAGAATTATATTGTCACAAAGCGAAAGCCGGTTGGCTTCCTTCTGGTTAAAACGCTTCCCGTCGGGACTCAAATAAATCACCTGATCGTAATTTCTTTCGGACTTCAGTTTATCGATGAGTCGTGCAATGGGGGCTATTTGCATCACCATTCCTGCACCACCTCCAAAAGGATAATCATCAACCCTTTTATGTTTGTCCTGCGAATAGTCACGTATATCGTGAATATGTATGTCAACTGCACCTTTTTCCATCGCCCTTTTTATGATCGACTCGGAAAACGGCCCCTGAAACATAGCCGGAAACAGTGTGAGAATGTCAATGCGCATACAAAAACTTTTTTGCAAAGATAGAAATATGCGTTTACTACTGAAACGGGTATGGCAAAGTTTGCCTTAACAGATCATTAGATTTTTAGATATAAGTAATCGACAGGCAGAAGTTTGCCAGGCAGAAGGCAGAAGTGTTAAATTTTGCAGATAAGAATTTTACCGTTAGTACCGAAAATTGGCCTGATAAGCAAAATACTCCGCTAAGTTTTTGCAATACGCTGCAAACCAATTGTCTGCATCTCAGATGGGTTTAGCCGTTAAAATGCAGTAGATCAAGGTTATAAAAATCATCTTACATCTTATATCTGAAAATCTAACGATCTATTGAATGCTAAAAACCCGATAAAATTCCATTTTGATGGAAAAATATTTGATGATTATGGTATATTTGATAGTTTCGTAATCAGAAATCTAATCAGCTTTGTCGCATCTTTAAAAAAAGAGAAAGATGGTAGCCAACGATCTAAACAAATCATCTGACGAACAGATGAATTTGAATTCAGGAGAATCAACTGAAAATATGCAGAACGACAACAAGAATCCTTCCCCTGAAAACGAGGTTGAAGAATCCAAATCCGGTAATAAGGAAGATAAAGAACAAACTTTTCCGGAAAACCAGGAAGAGCAATCAACCGAAAACGGGGAAAGCGACACCGAACAATCTGAAATACCGGACAAAGAAAGCCGTGAACCTGAGTCCTCTGTCGACCCTGCCGCCGGGGAAGCCAGCGAGGTAACTGAAGAAGCGGTTACTGAGGAAGAACCTTCGGACGAAGCTACTAACCAGGACGACGCAAAAGAGGCTGAGGCGTATCAGGATAATGAAGAAAACGATTCTGATGAAGAAAATGAACCCGAAGCAACGGATGAGGAGGACGCCATTGAAAAAGACGAGTCTGAAGAGGATGATGTAGCCGATAGCGAAGAAGGTAAAGATGAAATTAAATCAGAAGAAAGCCGGCAAGATGTTGACAGCGATAAAAAAGACAAATCTTCAGACCTTGGAAAAAAAGGTTCGGATGCTGAAAAAAATCACCCGGAAGAGGTAGATTATTCAACACTTTCGCGGGAAGAACTGCTTAAACACTACCATAAATTAATGAACGAATTTCCGGCATCGGCTATAAAAGGACATGTTGAAGCCATCCGTAAAGAATTCGAACGAAAAAGTGCAGCAGAACTCACCAGGATGAGAGAAGAGTTCATCGCATCGGGTGAACCGGCCGAAGCCTTTACGCCACCCCACGATGATCTGTCGGATGCTATGCAGGAAGCCATTCAGGCTTTTCGCAAAAAACGTGACGAAGAAAGAGCTCAAATTGAGGAGGAAAAGAAGAAAAACCTGGCAGCCAAATATGAAGTTATCGAAGGCATCAAAGATTTGGTCAACCGACAGGAGTCGCTTCATCATACTTTTGATGAATTCAGAGCTCTCCAGCAAAGATGGCGGGAGATAGGGCCTGTTCCGCAAAAGGAGGTCCACGACATGTGGGAAAATTATCACCTGCACGTCGAAAACTTCTACAATTACATCAAAATCAACAAAGAGCTTCGCGACCTCGATCTTAAGAAGAACTACGAAGCTAAGCTGGGCCTTTGCGAAAAAGCCGAAAAGCTCCTTCTGGAACCATCAATTGTTAAGGCCTTTAAAACACTTCAGAAGTATCATGACCAGTGGCGTGAAATAGGGCCTGTTCCTAAAGAAAAGAAAGAGGAACTATGGGAACGTTTCCGCGAAGCCACGGTAAAAATCAATCAAAAACACCAGGAATATTTTGAAAACCTGAAAGAAGAGCAACAGAAAAATCTGGAAGCCAAAAAGGAACTTTGCGAAAAGGTTGAAGCCATATTGGAAAAAGACCTTAAATCGCCAAAAGAATGGGAAAACCACAGCAAAACCATCATCGAAATACAACGATTATGGAAAACAATTGGTTTTGCGCCCAAAAAAGACAACCAGGAAATATATCTGAGGTTCCGGGCAGCCTGCGACCGCTTTTTTGATGCCAAGCGAGAATATTTCAGGCGATATAAAGAAGAACAACAAAACAACCTGCAGCTCAAAAACGAGCTTGTTCAGCAGGCCGAGGCCCTTAAAGACAGTACCGACTGGAAGAATACCACCGAAGAGCTCATCCGCATTCAGAAACGGTGGAAAGAAATCGGGCCTGTACCACGAAAACATTCCGATGCCATCTGGAAAAAGTTTCGTGGTGCCTGTGATCATTTCTTCAACCGAAAGGCAGAGTTCTTCAGCAAAAAAGATGAAGCACAGGAACAAAACCTGAAGCTCAAGGAAGAACTTATTGAAGAGCTCAGACAATATGAACCAGGCAAAAACAACGAAGAGAGCTTCAGGGTACTCCAGGACTTTCAGCGCCGCTGGTCAGAAATCGGGTTTGTTCCGATTAAAGAAAAGGACCGGGTAAACCAGGAATTCCGTAACCTGATAAATGCACGATTCGACCATCTGAACATGGATGAAACCACCAAAGCTTTGCAAAAATTCAGAAATAAACTGGAAAACTGGAAACTGGAAGGACAATTTGAGGATCGCATCAACCAGGAGAGAAACAAAATCATCGGGAAACTGAAACAACTGGAAAACGATATCATTCTTTGGGAAAATAACATAGGCTTCTTCACCAAATCGAAAAACTCGGAAGCGTTAGTGCGCGATTTCAAAAACAAAATAGAAAACGGCAAACGCAACATCACATTACTTAACAAAAAACTCGACCTCATTGAAGAAATGGAAAAAGAGCAATAAAAGGTATCTTGCGTTGTTGCTCATTTTCTTGAACAGGGTCACATATTCCGGGTTCTTTTTGCTAACTTTGTGGCTTGAAAAAATTTGAACATGCCCATTCGTTAAACCTTAAAATATTGAAAAAGTGCCCGATACACGCTATGTTTTTGTTACAGGAGGTGTCACTTCCTCTTTGGGAAAAGGAATTATTTCAGCATCGCTGGCCAAATTACTTCAGGCCCGGGGTTACAGGGTAACCATTCAAAAACTGGACCCGTACCTGAACGTGGATCCCGGAACACTCAACCCCTACGAACACGGCGAATGCTTTGTAACCGAAGACGGAGCAGAAACAGACCTCGACCTTGGCCATTACGAAAGGTTTCTGAATGTTCCCACCTCGCAGGCCAACAATGTTACCACAGGACGGATATATCAAAATGTCATCAACAAAGAACGCAAAGGTGACTACCTGGGAAAAACAGTACAGATTATTCCTCATATAACCGATGAGATCAAACGCAACATCAAACTCCTGGGCACGAAGCATAAATTTGATGTTGTCATCACCGAAATTGGCGGAACGGTTGGCGATATCGAATCTCTTCCCTATATCGAAGCAGTTCGGCAGCTGAAATGGGAACTGGGACACAGAGCAATGGTCATTCACCTGACACTTGTCCCCTATCTGGCCGCCAGCGGAGAGTTGAAAACAAAACCGACACAACACTCGGTAAAATCATTGCTCGAAATCGGGGTTCAGCCCGATGTGCTTGTACTTCGAACCGAAAAAGACCTCACTACCGACGTTCGAAAGAAAGTAGCTCTTTTCTGTAATGTAGATATCAGGGCGGTCATTCAGTCAATTGATGTATCCTCCATCTACGAGGTACCCGTAAAAATGCAGGAAGAAGGACTGGATGAGACGGTTCTTGAAAAACTCCGGCTTCCTGTTGAAGGCAAACCCGAGCTGAAGGAATGGAAAGCCTTTCTGAGCAAACTTAAAAATGCAAAAAAGACGGTTCGCATTGGTCTTGTCGGAAAATACGTGGAACTACCCGATGCCTACAAATCCATTATTGAATCTCTTAACCATGCAGGTACTTACAATGACCACAAAGTCGACCTCAGGCTCATACATTCGGAAAATCTGACCACCGAAAATGTTGAAAACAAACTGAAAGACCTTCATGGCATACTGGTTGCCCCGGGATTTGGACACAGAGGAATCGAAGGAAAACTGGCTGCCGCAAAATATGCCCGCGAAAAGAACATTCCATTCTTTGGGGTCTGTCTGGGAATGCAATGTGCAGTAATAGAATTTGCCCGCAACGTACTGAAGCTTGAAAAGGCCAACTCGCGTGAAATGGACCACAATACACCGCACCCGGTAATTGACCTGATGGAAGACCAGAAAAATGTAACCGACAAAGGCGGAACAATGCGACTGGGTGCTTATGAATGTGAGCTTACTAAAAACACCCGTTCCTATAATGCTTACAAAAAAGAGCTGGTGAATGAACGCCACCGGCATCGATATGAATTCAACAACGAATACCTGGAACAGTTTGAAACAGCAGGAATGATAAGCGCCGGAACCAATCCCGACACAGGACTGGTTGAAATAATTGAAATACCTTCACACAGATGGTTTGTTGGCGTACAATTTCATCCGGAGTACAGTAGTACGGTACTTAATCCGCATCCAATGTTTCTGGCCTTTGTAAAAGCTGCCATTGATCATGGGAAAGAGGGGGTGAATAGGCATTAGTTTTTAGTCATTAGTTTTTAGTCATTAGTTTTTAGTTTTTAGTTTTAGCAGAAGAGAGAAGTAAGGATTTCAGGGATTGGCAGATGCAGAGAATCATCAAGAAAGGATAAACAACAAAGAGTCTGGCAACAAAGATGCTTTTTAGGCCACACTCAAAAATATAAAAAATACAATTACAGATAATGGACAAAAATTCAGTAACCGGATTATTACTTATCACAGCCATTTTGGCCTTGTTTTGGTGGATGAATAAACCTTCGGAAGAAGAAATAGCTGAACGAAAGCGCCAACTCGATTCGCTGAACAGAATTGAAGCACAAGAAGCCGCTCGTGAAGCTGAAAAGAAAGAGGAAGGCACACAAAAAGAAATTTCGGCCGAAGAAGTTGATGAAAAAACAAATCAGGACAGCATCCGCCGGCAGGCAGCAGGAATTCTTGCCCCTTATACCCAGGGTGAAAAGAAATTTTTCACACTCGAGAACAAAAAAATCAAAGTCACCTTATCGAATCCTGGCGGTCGAATTTATTCGGTAGAACTAAAAGAATATCAGACGCACGAGGGTCGTCCGCTGGTACTTTTCAACGGAGATGAGAACCGTTATGGTTTCAGCTTTACCTATAACACCCGCATCTATAATACCAACGATCTTTACTTCGATGCGGTTGAAAAAGGAACCAATTCCATTTCCTTTGAAATAAACGGCCCTGATGGAGAAAAACTGGCATTAAACTATTCACTTTCCGAGGACGAGTATTTAGTGGATCACTCCATAACATCAACGAATCTCGGGAAAAAGTTTGCAACGCCCCGAAATGCGCTCGACCTGCAATGGTATCAGAAAATGCCTGCCCAGGAAAAAGGAAGACAGTTTGAACAGCAATATTCAGGCATTTATTTTAAATTTTTCCAGGATGAAGTTGATGATATATCCGGAACAAGCAATAAAAATGAAGATTTGCGTACCCCTCTGAAATGGGTCGCTTTTAAAGACCAGTTTTTCAGCTCGGTACTAATAGCATCTCAAAATTTTGGAGGCGGATATGTCGAAACAGAGGTAATTGAAGATGAAAAGAGTCCGTTTTTGAGAATTAACCAGGCAGAACTGGCCCTGCCCTTCAGATTCGAAGAAGATGACGAAGCATCCATGCAGTTCTTTTTCGGACCGAACCATTTTTATACACTGCGCTCTTACGAAGGACTTGAGCTGCATGAAATTCTGCCTTTGGGATGGGGAATTTTCGGTTGGATCAACCGGTATGCCGTTATCCCTGTTTTCAACTTTCTTGAGGGTTTTATAGGCAACTATGGCATCATCATCCTGATACTGACCATTCTGATCAAAATAGTCCTGTTCCCGCTGACCTACAAATCGTACATGTCGACGGCCAAAATGCGTGTATTGAAACCTCAGATTGATGAGATCAATGAGCGTATTCCTAAAGAAAAAGCCATGGAACGGCAGCAGGCCACGATGGCACTTTATCGAAAAGCAGGAGTAAACCCTATGGGCGGTTGTTTACCCATCTTGCTGCAGATGCCTATACTGATTGCCATGTTCCGTTTCTTCCCGTCATCCATTGAGTTACGTCAGGAAAGTTTCTTGTGGGCATCCGACCTTTCAACGTACGACAGCATTCTTGATTTGCCCTTCACAATTCCGTTTTATGGCGATCATGTGAGTTTGTTTACGCTTTTAATGGCCGTTACCAATGTTGTTTATACCCGCATTAACCAGGAAATGACTCAGTCGTCGGCCCAGATGCCTGGAATGAAGGGGATGATGTATCTTATGCCCGTGATGTTCCTGTTTTTCTTCAACAGCTATGCGTCGGGGCTTAGTTACTATTATTTTATTTCAACCCTCATCACTATTGGTCAGACAGTTCTGATACGGCAGTTTGTGGACGAGAAGGCCATTCTTGCCAAACTGAAAGCCAATCAGAAAAAACCTGCAAAGAAATCGAAATTCCAGGCCCGCCTCGAAGAGATGCAAAAACAGCAGGCACAACTGCAAAAAGGAAAAGGCAAAAAGCCTGGAAAACGGAAATAGAAATCAACAGAAGAACATCCTCTGAAACGACCATGGCAGGATAGTACATGTGGTACACCACCTGCCCTAAATGTGCCAAAAAATACGGAAAAAACTATGTTGCCATTGTTGGTCAAACCAACTGATAAAAATGCAACAATTGATTGCTATTAGTGTTGAATGCTATTCAGGCTATCGTGCAGATGAATATCCGATAAAATTTTATCTGCACGATATGCCATTTCATATTACTGAAATTATTGACCGCTGGTATCAAAGGGAATCGTCACCGGATTATCCGGCGTCAACCTACTTTAAGGTTGTTACCAACGACCAACATCACTACATTTTGAAACATGCTTTAGATCAGGACAAGTGGTTCTTACTTGTAAAAGGAGAGGCCATTAACCTTCAGATTTGAACATCCTCTACAGGTCGTACATCAAAAAAACGCCTGATGATTTGGATAGAAAAAATGGTAATGCTAAATTTACTGATGCACAAATAATAATCCAAATTGAAGGCCAAACCAACCATAACACTAGTCCCGGATCACCACAGAAACTCCGAAGTGATTTTTTTAAAATTTTCGTATGATCCGGAATTGATCCGGAATGTACGCCAGTTACCGGGCACCTGCTGGAGTGCAACGAGGAAATGCTGGTATCAGCCCAAAAGCATATTTAATCTGCAAAAAACCATTAGTCTTCTGGAACCGGTTGCTTTTCTTGATTACAAGTCTCTATTGACCGAATTGGATGGTGCTGCAGAAAATGTCAACCCCGGATTAAAAAATTCACCCATTGAGAAAAAGACTTTCCCACAAAGTCATCTTCATCAGTCTGTAACCATACAAAAAGTAAAAGTAAGAATTGACAAAGAACGAAAGAAGATTTACGTAGATCATGGCTATTGTCCGGTGTTATTCAGAACATTCGGAAGATTAAACGAAGGTTTGTGGATAAAAAAGCACCAAAACTGGTTATTTGAAGGGAATAATGAAGTTTATCAAAAAATAGTCGGGATAATAGAAAAACAAGGATTTCCGTGGGAAAGAATAATTGTTAAGCGGTCGCCCCAACCATTATCAACCACTCAAACGAATAGTGATAACCATTTGAATGCAGATGGTCGGAAGAAAACACTTAATCAGGAAAAAAATGCACCGGTTTTACCACAAAAGCACAAACAGGTGCTAAAAGAATATAACAGTACCTTAACGTTGAAAAGGCTAAGCCCGGTAACATGCAGCACTTATCGTTATTACTTCACAAAATTTCTTTCAGAAAATGCTTCCCGGGATGTAGAAAATTTGAGCTACCGTGAAATTTACAGCTACATAAAGGAAAAAAAGAAAACACTTAGTGAAACAACTCTGCGCCAAACCATAGCTGCCATTAAGTTTTATTACGAAAGGACATTGGGACGTGATAAAATGTTTTTTTACTTCGCGGAAAAGAAACCAGTCAGGAAAAGTTTGCTGTTTCTGCCTTTCGATGAAATAAAACAACTTTTGGCGAACATCAAAACACCGGGAGAACGCCTGTTGCTGTTTCTCATTTACCATGCCAATCTTAAAATTTCAGATATTTGTGCTCTACCGGCAGACGCCTTACCACTTTTTAAAACAAGATACCGGCTTCCCGGCAATAGTGAAGATGCATTTGAATATCTGAAAAGCCTGATAGACGAATGCCGGACAGAATACACTCCCAAAAATAATTTGCTTGAATACAGAAACAAACCACATACTGAGGATACACTAAAAATAAAATTGTACAGGATTCTGCAACGATACAGATTAAAAGACATTTACGAAAAACAATATCGTCAGATACTGACAAATGCAGAATACAGTGAAAAAACCCGGATGATGTATTTAAGTACATTCATGCGCTTCCTGGCTCATTTCAATTACAAACATCCCTCTTTTATTTCGGATGAAGAAATAAAGGAGTATATGATTATGCACCGCGACAAATCGGCATCACATCAGGATAACCTGGTAAACACATTCAAATTCTTTTTCGAGAAAGTACATAATCAAACCTTATCGGACAAGTATGTTCTTCGCCCCAGACGCGGCTTCCATCTGCCCGATTATTTTTCGCGCGAAGAGATATCGGCAATGCTTAAAACCACAAGCAATATAAAACATAAACTGATAATTGCCATTGCATACACAGCCGGTCTGCGACGCAAAGAAGTTCAGAATTTAAAATTAGCTGATGTCGATCTGAAAAACAATCGTCTTTTTATCAGAGACTCAAAAGGCAAAAAGGATCGGTATACATTATTCTCAAGGCATTTGCATGATCTTTTCACCAATTACTTAAAAGAATACCACCCAAAAATTTATGTTTTCGAAAGCACAAAACCAGGAATTAAATACAGCACAACCAGCATGGCGCAAGTGCTGAAAAACATGGCCAAAGCAGCAGGAATACAACGAAAAGTACACTTGCACATGCTCCGTCATTCGTTTGCCACTCATTTACTTGAAGATGGACGCGACATTCGATATGTACAGGAACTTTTGGGACACCGGAGCATAAAAACAACAGAACGATACACTCATATTATCAGCGATGCACTGTCAACCGTAACCAGTCCTTTTGATCGTCTGGTTTCAGAAACAGGCTTTTTGAATAATGAAAACCGACCACCCCCATAAATATAAAAGTAGTTTAGTCAGTAGTTTTTAGTATGTAGTTAGTAGCCGGTATTAGAAATTGCAGTCACTAACATACTCAAAAGGCTACATTAACAAAACCTTTACGGATATTATAAAATATGAAATTTTCAATATATTTGTTAAAATGACAAAATCAACAAAGTCCCCCAAAATGATTTTTATACCAAACAACGATTTATAGCAAAAACAACAATATATTCGTTAAATCAGCAACTTACAGCGATATTCTGACTGTGCTTTTAATGGATATAAAGATAATGACGCTAT
>NZ_AHZV01000115.1 GCF_000250735.1 Anaerophaga thermohalophila str. Valhall | reverse complement strand
CAGGTTAGACCGGACTCATATATAGAAATGTTTTTCTGTACCAAAGTTCAAAATCCACGTCCTTTTAGTATTTTTGGTGCCTTAAAAAATAAGTTCTGCAATGCTACAAAAAAATCCCTCAAAACCGAAAGCCTTTTTGTTCGACATGGATGGTGTATTATACGATAGCATGAAACATCATGCCGACACCTGGGTTGAAGCCTTCCGGAAATATAACATAGATTTTCCCGCCAAAGAAGCTTATCTGAATGAAGGAAGTACAGGAGATGCCACCATAAAAAAGGCGATTCGGGAAATTGAAGGAAGAGAGGCAACACAAGTAGAGATCGAAGGCATTTATACTGAAAAAACCCGACTGATGAATTATGTCCCCAAAGCCGAAATGATACCTGGAATGCAGGCGCTCATCAGACAGATACGTTCCATGGATATCAAAATTATTGTTGTAACCGGCTCAAAGCAGCCCGTGCTTCTGGACAGGCTCGGTCATGATTTTGGAGTGGAAAGGCAAAACACAGTTTCAGGTTATGATGTAAAGCATGGAAAACCTAATCCGGAACCCTACCGTATTGCCCTGCAAAAGGCAAATTGTAAACCATCAGAGGCTGTTGTTATAGAAAATGCGCCCCTGGGTATTGAATCGGCCGTTAATGCGGGAATCTATACCATTGCTATCAATACCGGGCCTCTCGAAAAAGCTACACTTAAAAAGGCCGGAGCTGACAAAGTTTTTGACACGACCGAACAATTACAAAAATTTGTACATAATCTCATAACAACAGACCGGTAGATTTTTAGTGATTAGTAATCGACAGGCAGAAAGCAGGGCATGAGGCATGGAGCATGGCGCATGGAGCGTGGGGCATGGAGCGTGGAGGAAAGGTGATAAGGTAAAGCGGCAGGATGGTAGCATAGAGAATAAAGCAGGAAATATTACTCCAATAAATCAGACAAACTAATTAGTG
>NZ_AHZV01000116.1 GCF_000250735.1 Anaerophaga thermohalophila str. Valhall | reverse complement strand
ACTGGAGTTTCCTCAAAAATCCGCTGAAAAGAGACAAAACATTTAGAACCTTAGGTAATTAGAAGGAAAGAAATCTGAAAAGTCATTTTATAAAAAAGATTCCTTAAAAAAATTGCGTCCATTTTACGATCTTCGCTGTAAGACTAAACTTCAGAACGCTTATGGACGCAAATTCTTTATTATTGAACCGATTCAAGATGCAATGTAATAAATTTTCAGGAACTATTACAAAAGAACTTGGTGTAATCAAAAAACGGTTGGTGAAAGAGATGATATTTGGTATTCAGGCATCCAAAGATGTTAAGCTATCCAATATTAGCAGGAGTTTAAAGGAAGATATTCCCTTAATAAAGACCGAGGACCGACTCAGCAGGAATCTGGCATCGGAAGATTTGTCGGAACAATTAAATAAAGAGATAATGCGATTAGCATCCGGTAAGATAGACGATACAATGGTAATAGCTATTGACCCCGGCGATATTATGAAACCTTACGCCAAAGAGATGGAGAAGTTATGTAATATCTATGACGGGAGCAGTGGAAGAGCCGCCCGAGGATATCATTTATGTCAGGTTACTGCAGCTAACCTGGCTCATGACAGGATAGTACCCTTATATTGCGAGGCTTATTCATCAGAAGACTCCACATATCCCGGCCGTTCAGAAAAAATTATTGAAATTGTACAAAAAGTGAAATCAAATATCGGTTCGAATGGCACCTGGGCAATTGACCGCGAAGGGGATGACATCGATATAATAAGAGGTTTTACCAGTGAAGAACTCGACTTTGTAGTACGTTTAAAAATGAACCGATATCTCCATTTTGCAGGTAACATCAACCGCCAGGTCAAAGCAGAAAGAATACAACATCATGTAGCTACACCATACAAAGCCCATATTTATATAACCAAAGATGGAAAGGAAGAATTTATACATTTACAATTCGGAGCTGTAAAAGTTGCATTGCCTGAATATCCGGATATCTGGTATACTCTTGTTATTGTTAAAGGCTTTGGAAAGCATCCGATGCTGTTGCTTACAAATAAAGAGGTGAATCTTCAAAACAATAAGCAGCTGTGGCAAATTGTTGATATTTATCTTACAAGATGGAAGTGTGATGAATGTTACCGTTACATTAAACAATCATACAATCTGGAAGACATTAGGGTATTAAGCTACAATTCCATACGGAATATTACAGTTCTTGTCCATTGTATTGCCTATTTTACAAGTATTTATATCGGAATGTCATTGAAATTAAAAATTATGGTACAAAAAATATTTATCCTCTCAAAAAGGTTCTTTGGTGTACCAACTTTCTTTAACTATGCTATGGCCGATGGTATTTATGAACTTCTTAAACATAGCAGGAAAGGTATTGCTGATTTTAAAAGCCGGATTGGTCCTCATCACAACCAATTCCAGTTATCTTTATTCCCTGATTAATTTTTGAGGAAACTCCAG
>NZ_AHZV01000117.1 GCF_000250735.1 Anaerophaga thermohalophila str. Valhall | reverse complement strand
AGGTTAAATAATTAATAATGAATTATTTACATTACATAATTCCATTTAAGGTGCAAGGTTATTCATGCAAATCTCTAAAAATATTTGCACCTGTAAATGTTAATTGTCAACATATCACTGTTCAAAAGAATGTCGTAATAATGAACGACTTTATCTATTTAATAGGCGCGGTGGCCTGTCCGCTTTCCGGGCCGGCGGATGGCGGGAAGCCAAAATGGGCGACGTTCATGGCCTTGCGCAATGGCCGGAAATTTTGGCTTTCGCGGGAAGCCAGGTTTAAGCGGACCAGACCTTTTTGGTTCCGTTTTTGGGACAATGCCAAAAAGAACAATGGAAAATAAATTTGAAAAAGGTTGCTGACTTTTTCAGCAACCTCTAATTATCAGGCATTTGTAAAGGTTTAACGGAGTATTGTGCCTATAAACTCGCAAAAATTTTCACAATATGCGTGTCTGCTCAGAAAGTGTCATTTACAAGGCTTGCAAAGTCCGAAAATACGGAGTTTACTCATCGTGATACCCAAAACCATTCCTCTCTTAATAAAACTTTGCGAAATAGCGTCTTTGCGTCTAAACTTTTCTCCATTAAGCTATAACTCTCCTACATTAATTCAATATTAACTCCCTCCTTCTCTTTTTAACGGTTAATTAAACCCGCCTTAAACTACACGCAATCTTGACCTTGTTTTTTTGTAGTGTCAAAAATTAGATGACAAACCAAAAAAACAAGTAGACAATGAAAAATCGTTTTAAATTAATGAGCCTTCTCCTTGCATTAGGAATGGCTGTTTCATTCAGCTCTTGCAGCGAAGATGACGACAACAACGGAGATGACAACAACAATGACACAGGAAATGTTATTGTAACGGAAAACATTACCGAAAATACCACCTGGACCAGCGACAAAGTATACCAGCTGGGTGGAAGGATTGTCGTTGAAGCAGGGGCAACTCTTACTATTGAGCCCGGAACCATTATTAAAGGTGAGGCCGGAACGGGAGTTAATGCTACCGCTCTTCTCATTGCCAAAGATGCAAAGATAATGGCCGAAGGGACTGCTGATGCACCCATCATTTTCACATCGGTTGCTGATGAAATAACACCCGAACAGGTGGCAAGTGGTGATTTTAAAAGCCCTAACCTGGATCCTACCGCCAACGGATACTGGGGAGGACTTCTCGTCCTGGGGAATGCTCCTATCTCAGTAGCGGAAGGCAATTCAGCACAAATTGAAGGTATTCCAAGCACCGACACCAACGGGAGATATGGCGGAGATGATCCTGATGATAACTCAGGTGTATTAAAGTATATCTCTATCCGCCACGGCGGCAGCAACATCGGGGAAGGCAACGAAATCAACGGGCTTACTCTCGGAGGCGTCGGTTCCGGAACCGTTATTGAAAACGTAGAAGTAGTCGCTAACCAGGATGATGCCATTGAATGGTTTGGTGGAACGGTGAATGTTACCAACGCAGTGGTATGGAATGCCGGAGATGACGGATTGGATGCCGACCAGGGATGGAACGGAACCTGTGAAAATTTCGTGATCGTTTCACCCGATGACCACCTTTTTGAGCTCGACGGAATTGAAGGAAATACGGAAGACCCTTCAGAAATTCAACGGTTTGGCTCCTATACGTTCAGAAACGGGTATGTGATTGCCAATACCGATGATGCTACTTCAAGCGATCTGATCAATCTTGACCCGGAAACTTCTGTGCATTTCGAGAATATCTTCTTTACCGAAATTGCCGAAGGGCAGCAAATTACTTTGAAAGACGAGGCTACATTGCCCGACGGATTCCTTGACGGCGTAAGCACAACTTTCACTGATGTGGTTCTTAATGTTACCGATGTTGAACCTTTCATCGATGGAACTGCCTCGGGTATTTCTGCCGGAACAGCCCCTGCCGATGCATCAGCCATTGACATTACGGTATTCAACTGGACATGGGCCGATCAGGCCGGAGCAATTGTTGCATGGTAAATCAGTTCAAAAAATTCCAGAAACAGTAAAAGAAATAACAGACTTGCGTGGATATTCTTTCCATGCAGGTCTGATTATTTGCAAAAAACTTCATAACAAACGGATGATAACAATGAAGCGAATAATATTATTAACCTTCCTGATTTTAATAATTACAACACTAACCAATGCCCAGGACAAAGGAACCATAAGAGGAACCGTATATGATGCAAACACCGGTGAAACACTGGTGGGCGTAAGCGTTGTAATTAAAGACACTTATACCGGAACAGCGACAGACCTTGATGGAAAATTTTCTCTCGATACAGAACCGGGAACTTACGATCTTCAATTATCTTTTATCTCTTTTCAAACCCTTGTCATAGAAGATGTCGAAGTTAAATCGGGTGAAGTTACCGTACTCAACGATCTGCGGCTCAATGAAAGTTCTGTTGAGCTTGAGGATGTGGTTGTTACCGCCAGTGCCATCAGAAATACGGAAGCGGCATTACAAACCATGAAAAGAAAATCATCTGTAATGCTTGATGGGATTTCTGCGGCCAAAATTGAACTTATAGGAGACGGGACCGCCGTAGAAGCGGCTAAACGTGTGACAGGCGTTACCGTTGAGGAGGGGAAATATGTATATGTCCGGGGTTTGGGTGACCGTTACTCCAAAACCACTCTCAACAATATGGAAATTCCCGGTCTGGACCCCGACCGAAACAGCCTGCAAATGGATATTTTTCCCACCAACATTATTGATAATATGATGGTGAGTAAAAATTTCACGGCCGATCTGCCGGCTGATTTTACCGGTGGACTAATGAATATTACTACCAAAGACTTCCCCGACCGCAAAATATTTAATGTTTCTGCGGGTATGGAATTTAATCCACAGGTTCATTTCAATGCCGATTACCTCACATACGATGGTGGAAAAACCGATTTTCTGGGTTTTGATGATGGCACCCGGGCATTGCCCGATTTTATTCCGGATGAAAATGATTTGCTCGCTACTCCTTCTAATGGTCAGACTATTAATGATTTTGTCAATCAATTCACACCAACACTTGGTGCGCAAACACAATCCACCTTCGCAGACTACAGCATGGGAATAGCCTTCGGTAACCAATTAAACATTGGTTCAGACAAAAATAAAAACGCGAAACTCGGATATATTTTCTCACTGTCGTACAAAGCCAGTTCCGATTTTGACGACAACGTTTTATATGGTGATTACAAAATGAACACCAACCCGGCCAATTATGAAATGATCTATTCAACCATCCAGAAAGGTGCTGTCGGAGAAAGGAACATACTGATAGGTGCATTAGGAGGACTGGCATACAAGAACAATTTTAACAAGATCCGCCTTACTGCCATGCGTTTGCAAAACGGCACCAGTAGTGCCGGGCAATTTTCCATCGACAATAATGGTGCGGCAGCCAGCCAGTCGGGTTATTTTGCCACATCCGACCAATTACAATACAACCAGCGATCCCTCACAAACATGCTATTGCACGGAACTCATGTCTTTGATGAAAAAAACTGGGAAGTGGACTGGCGAATTTCTCCCACCTTTTCAACATCTGACGAACCGGATATTCGAAAAACCGCATTCACACACGAAGACGATGGTGATATCGTTTTTAACTCAGGCGCCGCAGGTTATCCATCCAGAATATGGCGTGAACTAAATGAAATAAACAATTCGTCTAAAGTTGATTTAACGAAAGATTATACACTTTGGAGTAAAAATGCCGTTTTGAAGTTCGGATTAAACCATAGTTACAAAAAACGAGATTATGAAGTTGTAAAAATGGGGTACCAGTTGAACCAACTGTCAGTAACCTTTCCCCGGGCAGATGCATCCCTTGTTTTAAAACCCGAAAATATTTATGACGGAACAAGCGGCTTTTTATACATGATACCTGAAAGCAGCCCTTCCAACGAATATGAATCTTCCGTACACAACACCGCGATGTATCTTTCCAATGAATTTTATCCGCTTAAAAAACTGAAATCCGTTATCGGATTACGAGTGGAAAATTTTGTGATGCGTCATACCGGACAAGACCAAAACGGTTCAAGAAAGCTTGATAATGAAAAAGTACTGGAGTCTACAGATTTCTTCCCAAGCATCAATGTTATTTATGAAGTTACCGAAAATCAGAATTTAAGGGCCTCCTATTCGCGAACCGTGGCCAGGCCCTCCTTTAAAGAGCTTTCGTTTGCCCAGATTATTGACCCGCTCAGTAATACCATATTCAACGGAGGTCTCTATGCAGTTGATGAATGGGGCGGTAACCTGAGAGAAACCTTTATCAACAATGTGGATTTAAGATGGGAACTGTTTCGCGACAAGGGGCAAAGCGTCTCGACAAGCGTTTTTTATAAAGATTTTGACGCCCCCATCGAATTGGTGCGTCTCACTTCATCCGTTACCAGTACAGAATATCAGCCCCGAAATGTGGGTGACGGAACTTTATACGGCGTCGAATTTGAATTCAACAGGAACCTGGATCTGATCTCTCCTCTTTTAAAGCATTTCAATATCAGTGGAAACATAACACTTACACATTCAGAAATTGAAATGACCGAATCGGAATTCAACTCCCGCAAAGCATTTGAAAAGGAGGGACAAAACATCAAACAAACCCGTGATATGGCCGGACAATCGCCGTATGTGATAAACGGTGGCATCGGTTACAACAATTTGGAAACAGGACTGTCTGGCGGACTGTTCTACAACGTGAAAGGCGAGACACTGTCCATCGTAGGTGCCGGTGTTTTCCCTGATATGTATTTGGAGCCTTTTCACAGCCTCAATTTCAGTTTGAGTAAAAAACTTGGCGAAGAAAAACGAACAAAAATTGATTTTAAAATATCCAATCTATTGGATCAGACACAAAAAAGCTCATTCAAATCTTACGAGGCCGAAGATAAACCTTATAGCATATACCATCCCGGCCGTTCTTTTAGTCTGGGATTAAGTTTTCAATTCTAATTAGTGCGTGTCTCAATAGATCGTTAGATTTTTAGATTTAAGATACAAGATGAATCTTAAGACACTGATAAGTTGTATTATAAGCCATAAAAGTTTTTAAATATAAACAATTGATTTAAAATCGTTTGTAAAAGTTTAACGAACTATTGTAAACTCGCAAAAAAATTCTACAGTATGTGTGTCTGTTCAGAAAGTGCCAATTGCGAGGCTTGCGAAGCCGCCAAAACCGGAGTTTACTAATCGTAAATGAGGATTGTGGCGGCAAGCGTAACGAAGTAAGTGGTACTTTATGGACAGACGCTAATTACAATAGAACGTTAGATTGTTATATAATAGAGGTAAGATAATTCGTATAGCCCTAATTAACGAGAACCCTCATTTGAAAATAAACAATTGACTTCAAGTTATTTGCAAAAAGTTTAACGAAGTATTGAATTAGAGAATGCCTTGAATTTTGCAACCATCCGTTTGTTGAAGTCGGGAGAGGCCTGCCGGAGAAGTCCGGGGGCCTCTTCTTTTTTAACCCAAAGGGGCGAAATAACCACGATTACTCCCCTTTCAGAATAACGTTTCCCCTCACCGGGAAATGATCCGAAACAAAGAGACTGTCCTTTCTTACCTCATCCACAGCATGCATTTTAACATCAAATGAATCATTCACAAAAATGAAATCTATACGCTTCCCTTCAAACCCTGGGTCAAAGGCATTGTAAGTAACATCTCCGTTAATCACGGTTTCGGCGAGGCTTTCGGCATCTTTTAACCGAACCTGGTTTCCTTCTCCCGCAATCAAACGATTGTAAGGAGCACTGCCGGCCGGGGTATTAAAATCCCCCGTCAGAATCACCGGATGACTGCCGGCAATTTGTGTAATTTGCTTTACCAGAAGTTCCGAACTCTTTTCACGTGCTTCTTCACTCACATGACTATAGTGCGTGTTGAAAAAGAAAAACTCTTTGCCGCTTGTTTTTTGCTTAAGATTCACCCACGTAACGATACGCGGAAAGTGCGTATCCCAGTTCATACTTCCAGGCTCATCTGGTGTCTCCGATAACCAGAAATGTCCTTTGTCCAAAAGTTCAAATACTTCTTTATTATAAAAAACAGGACAAGCTTCTCCTTCACTTCTTCCATCCATCCTTCCGGCAGAAACAGATTCATAACCAGCAAGTATCTCCTTCAAATCGGCGAGTTGGTTGGGAAGCACCTCCTGCATCCCGAGAATATCGGGTTGTATCTCCCTTAGATAATCTGTAACCAGAGGAACGCGGTTTTTCCATTGGTTAATTCCGTCGCCCTCATGGTCCAGACGAACGTTAAAAGAAACCACTTCGAGTGTGGTTTGCTTCTCTGAACAGGAAGTTAACAGGGCGAGAGCGAGCATTGTTGTTGTAAGAATTGTTTTCATCAGTATAAAATTATTCTAAATTATTGGTCTGATGGAACTCGCATGCAAGCATTTATACATACTCTTGTTGTGGTAAACTTTCACATGCTCGTTTCATCATTCAAATTTTTACCCATCCATCTGTTTCAGCCGATTTCCGAACAGCATCAACCACTTTCATATTATTAATGGCATCAACCCCCGGTACCGGGATAGAAGAACCATCTATAACAGCATTTGCAAAAGCATCGAACATCAATCCGTAAGCATTCGACACGGGAAACTCAACATCCCGGGATCCGATGCCATCAACAACCGTAATTTTTGCAGGGACATCCACGTAAGTGTTAAATGGAATATGAACTGTAATACTTCCCGATGTGCCAACAATATCCACCTTTTGAAAAGCCTGCGATGTTGTGGAAACAGTAAATGTAGCACGTGGCCCGTCAAAATCCATAATTGCAGAAGTATGCATGTCGGTACCAAACGCCGGGTGGCCGGTTTGAAGCGCCATTACCCTGACAGGTTCTCTGCCAAAAATAAAGCGCGGAACAGAAATGGCATAACAACCGATGTCCATTAAAGCGCCACCTCCATATTCGGGAATATTTCGGATATTGGAAGGCGAAGGATTGTTGTACGAAAATGAAGTATGAATGTACTGAATATCGCCAATTTGATTCGTACAGACAATATCGCGCGCATGTTGCCACATGGGATGAAACATGTACATGAACCCCTCCATCAGGGGCACACCGGCGTCCTGTGCCATTTTTATCATCTCTTTTGCTTCTTCGGTATTCATCCCGAGAGGCTTTTCGCAAAGTACCGGTTTTCCGGCTTTGATGCTCTTTTTAACCCATTCTTTGTGCAAATGATTGGGAAGCGGGATGTAAATCATATCCACATTATCGTCTTCCAGTACAGCATCATACGAGCCGTACCATAAAGGAATATCAAACTCACGGGCCACATCTGCCGCCTTATCAATGTTTCGTGATCCGATGGCATACGATTCACAGAATTGTGTATCCTTCAAAGGCAACACAATTCGCTTGAGATAATGATTGGAGGTTCCGAGAATTCCGATTTTTAATTTTTTCATGGTTATAATATTTCTTATAGAATTTACTTTATCCGGATAATGACCGGCGAAGTCTGCAACTTCGCCGCTCGAAGAACCGGATATTTTTTATTTTTAAAGGTAAAAATATTTAAACAATGTCCGGTTAAAATTTTGAGGCTGTGGCTGAAGGTGAGGTTGAGGCTGAGGCTAAGGTTGAGGTTGATAATAAACCATATAAGACATATAAGAACACAAAAGATAAAGTTGCATCATAGATAACAGAGATTAACCAAATTTGAAAGTGTATTTCAAATTAAAAGTCCCCTCGGGGGGATTAGGGGGCCTCAAAACATGAAACACGGGTTGAGGTTGAGGCTGAGGCTGAGACACGAAACGACAGTGATTTCTGGCAGCAATTCTTATCAAGCTAACGGACAGGGAAGTTCAATGCAATAGTGACAGCGACCTGATGTGTTGCCAGGAGACGGTAATAAAGTGCCGGTTAAGGGTAAAACTCCGGCAGAAGTCTTTTGTACATCCAGGCTTAGTACACCCGAATACATTTGATTTCCTGAAATATTCATACATTTGAAGAATATGAAATTTTTCATCATTTCACTCTGTAAAACGGCTTCTTATGGGGCATAAAACCCAACAAACCCGTCAGACAAACAATAGATTCTGGTTTGCCCTTGATAATGCAGCGAAAATTTTTCCTGCCATTATCACCAGGGAGGTTACAGCCGTAATCCGCATTACCGCAACACTTAAAGAACCTGTAAAAATTGATGTTTTAAGACGCGCGGTTTTGAACGCAGAAAAAAGGTTCCCATATTTTCTCGTGCAGCTTCGCAGGGGCTTCTTCTGGTATTATCTGGAACATCTGCCCCATCATATTCCCATCGTCCCGGATGATGATCAGGTTTGTGGAAAATTTGGCAAAGGCCGACTGTTAATGCGTTTTCTGGTTTGGAACAATTCTGTAAGTCTTGAAGTTTCACATATTCTTACCGATGGTGGTGGAGCTTTTGAGTTTTTAAAAACAGTCCTGATACTCTATTCACAAGAGTGTGGGGCTACAATTCCTCCGGATTACCCATTCAAAAAACCGGACGAAGAATATGAAGAAGAAGAATATGAAGACGCTTACAAACGTTACTTCAAAGAAGATATTCCCCCAATCGTGAAACGTTCTAAAGCATTTCATCTTCCCTTTTCAGTCAGGCCTTCGCCACGCTTCAGGAGAATGAATGTCATCCTTTCATTGCCTGAGATAAAGCGGGTTTCTAAAGAAAAGGGCGTAAGTATTACAATGTATCTGGTTGCAGTTTATCTTTATGTGCTTCAGGACATTTTTGAAAACCTGAGTCCGCTGAACCGCCTGAAAATGCATAAGCTTCTGCGCGTACAGGTACCCATTAATTTAAGAAACATCCTGCCTTCCAGGACAATGCGAAACTTCTCTTTGTTTGTCATGCCCGAAATTGACCTTCGGCTGGGTCATTATACCTTTGACGAAATACTGAAAACGGTTTACCACCAGATGCACCTGGAGACCGATGAAAAATTAATCAACAAAAACATATCCCGGAACGTTGGAAGTGAGAAGAAGCTTTATGTTCGAAGTATTCCGCTGTTTATCAAAAGCCTGATTCTGAAAATGAAATTTAATTCTCTGGGAACAAGTCAATACAGCGGTGTTGTAACCAATTTGGGGAAAGTAGAAATGCCTCCGGAAACCGGTGATATGATCGACTACTTTGTATTGACAGCGCCTCCGCCAAACAGAGTGTTGAAGATTAGTTGTGCAGCCATAGGTTTTGACGATAAATTGACATTAAGTTTTGGAAATATTACAAACACCTGGGAATTTGAAGAAAAATTCCTGCATTTTTTAAAAGAACAGAATATTACATTCACATAAAATTTGCTTAAGTTATTGGTCTAATGTGGTTTGAATGTAGAATTTATACATATTCTTATTGTGGTAAACCCATCAATGTTCATTTTATCTTACATCTTATATCTAAGAATCTAATGATCTATTGTGGTAAACCTTGCCATGCTCGTTTCAGTTGAATCAACAAAAACAGTCAACAAGCTATGATAAAATGTCCCTATTGCGGTGTAGAACTGGCTGAGAATGCGAACTTTTGTTCTCTCTGTGGAGAACCATTACCAAAAATAAGTGAGGATAATCCTGCCATTATAGAAACCAGGAAAAAACAAAAGAGAGAAGAAGAATTAAGCGATTTTCAGAAACTCTCGGCCTCTCAAAAAAGAAAAATCTTCCATAAAATCTCAGCCATCATTCTCCTTTCGGGAATACTAATCACTTTGGTTATTGATTTCGTGGCAAACAAAACAATAACCTGGTCAAAATATCCCGCATCGATCAGCCTTGTAATATTCATCAATGTCACGATGGCCACAATCTGGTTCAGAAGATATTTCCTCTGGACAACATTAAGTTTTTTGTCCGTTTCAGGTCTTCTGATACTTTTAGATATTTTTTCCGGAGATTCGGGTTGGGGAATGAAACTGGGCATACCGATGCTTTTAGCCGGTTACATCACCATCTTCATATTATTTAAACTTATTCACAACAGCAGGCAAAAGGGATTGAATATCATCGCCTGGTCATTACTGGCTGCAGGAATACTCAGTCTGTGTATAGACGGGATTATATCGGTTTACAGAGATGATGGACAACTATTCGCCTGGAGCCTGATTGTTATGGTTGCTGCAGCAATTATCGCCATATTGTTGTTATTTATTCACTTCCGGCTAAAAAAAGTGACCGATCTGAAAAGATTTTTTCATATTTAAGATATCATCCACAATTCGCGCCACAAGTCCCTGTGCATAACAAGATAGAGAAACAGGCCACCCAACCATCCGTGTAATATCCCGAGTGCCCAGATATTTTGGTATCTGAAATACGCAGATATAAAAAACAGCTCCATCACAAAGGTGAATACCATCAGAAGCAAATCTGGATAATGTGCAATGCTAAACAACAGGGAAACCAATAAAACTACCTGGTTCTCGCTCATATCCAAAGAGGATACTGACCTCAAATTTCCTGCAATAAGGCTTATCATCAAAAATTGCTGAATAATTCCCCAAAGCGGATATAAAGCCAAAACAGGAATGAGATTCCACTTCAGAAAGCCATTATTGTAAAAAATCTCATACCCGAAAATTCCTATCAGTGCAACAACAGTAAAAGGAAGACAAAGAAACACGGTTTTCTTAAACCCGCTTTTGCGAAAACCCCAGTCTCGAAGAATATCCCCATTAGCCCTATACCGCTTTAAAATATACAACGTCCAAAACAAACACGCACTGAAAATATAAAACACACGAAGCTCAAGCCAGTCCATTAAAACATATTTCAATACACCGGTAAGAACTACGGATATGATTTCAAACCATCTTCTTTTATCTGTTGTTGTCAGATTTTTGCTCATAAATATCCAGAAAACTATGTTTAAGTCTGCTCCTTTAAATTTCTTTTTGTTACTGCAAATAATTCAACCTCCCAAAATAAGAATGTTTGCTCATAAAAACCCGGAATTTGTCAAAAAAATGAAACCATTTTCTTGTTTCTTTTCTATAATTAGTGTCTGTACATAAAGTGCCATTTACTGTGTTACACTCGTCCGAAAATTACTCATTTACGATGAATAAACAACGAAGCGACGCAATGACGCAAAGTTCTTACTTATCATGTGTCTGTTTCGTGCAATATTTCCAACTTAAATGCTGCCGGGAATGAATATTTCTGGTTTGAATATCCCGATGCTATTGGAGCGGAATATTACGAAGAGATGTGGGGAGAAACAGAAAATCCCGAACTCACCGTTGTGCTGGAAGAAGAAACTTTGAAAGAAAAATACTATTGCAAAGTTTTCAATCCCAATGCGCCGACATACACACCCTATTGGGATGGGAGCACATACGTCAACCCGGTTTTGAGATATCTGAATACCGATACCATCTCGTTTGCTTTGCTGACGCAGGATGATGTTTTAAACGAAAAGTATCCCGATAAACACATCATTTCATCAGGTGACATTAAGAACGGCGAATACACAAATCCGGTTACACAGGATTTCAGAAGTAGTTACATTCACACCATAACAGATGAAATCCATACAATGAAACTGAAGAATGTCGTCGCCTTTAGTCTGTCAGATTATGACCCGCTGACAGGCAAAACCATGGAGTTTACAACCTCATCTACCGAAAAACACAAAACACTATTGAGGAACTCCACCGTACTTTCACTACAACCTATTACAACGATCAGGGAGAAGTCACCGGGGGCACCAGCGGCAGTTACGTAAGTACGGATTATTCGGGAACTGTAACTCTGATTTTGATGTTTCACTATCAGTAACAAACAAAAAAAGCCACTCACAGCATAACCTCTGTAAGTGGCTTAATATCAAAGTGGGCCCAGTAGGGCTTGAACCTACGACTCCCTGATTATGAGTCAGGTGCTCTAACCAACTGAGCTATGGGCCCGGCAATATTTTTATGCCTCTGGCCGAAGCGAATGCAAAATTACAAAAAGCACCGTAATTTTCAAATTTACGTGTTCAAAAAAGAATTGTAAAAATCAATTGTTACTTTTGTGCTGTACTTTCAGATGATTTGGTCCATGACACGGGAATGGCAAGGTCTGCTGCGAACAACAGACCGTTAGATTTTTAGATACCTGCCGACAGGCAGGCATTCGACCTTAATACATAAATTTTATGCGAATAAAATCAAACCATAACGGCTTAAAAAACATCATCTTCGACCTTGGCAATGTACTGGTTCCACTCCAAAAAGAAAGAGCACGCATTGAATTCCGGAAATTAATGCCAGAAGACAGCGATATCAAAGATGTCTTTTCCCTTGTATCGCTCGACTGTTTTCCACAGTACGAAATTGGACAAATATCCTCTTCTGAATTTTTCAACTGCCTGAAACCCTATTTTCGCTCAGATACAACACAAGAGGACTTTTTTCATGCATGGGGACAGATTATCGGGGATTTCCCGCCGGAACATGTTGAAATGTTGAAGGAACTGCGAAAACGCTACAACTTATACTTACTCAGTAACACTAATGAAGGCCATGTTAAAGATTTCGAAAAAAAAGTCCCCGGCGTCAATCACATCGGAGACCTCTTCGAAAAAATTTATTATTCCCACATAGAAGGATTGCGAAAGCCACAACCGGAAATATATAAACTTGTTCTGGAGCAAAATAAACTCGCCCCTCCGGAAACACTATTTGCCGACGACCTGGCGGAAAACATCGAAGCAGCAAGCAAGCTTGGCATTCAGACGCTGCATGTCACACCTGATGTTGAATTGCCCAAATGGTTTTCAGGGTTATAGAGCTGATTCCACCATATCAGCCATTATTTCTTAACCAGTACCCAAACATCCTCTTTGCCAGGTTGCTGACGCTCCTCTTTCATTTTAGATATAGCCTCCCGTTTATCTTTAAATCCCATATACGAAACCTTGTAAAATTCGCTGTTGATACCCCAGTCGCGGGTGATCACCTGTGCGTTGAAACCCTTTTCGGAAAGCTGTTTTTGAAACGACTCAGCGTTGGAAGGATTGGCAAAACTTCCGGCAATCAGGAAGTACTTGTCAGGTTCCGGCTCCGGTTCGGGTTCCGGTTCCGGTTGTGCAACCGCTTGTGCAAGTGTATCCGGCTCGGCAGGCGTTGTCACTTCCTTTTTAACCGGCTCCGGCTCTTTCTTTTCCTTTTTATCTTTGCAAGCCACACTAACAAATGCAAGGGCAATGGCTACCAAAAAAATCTTCTTCATAATTGTAAAATTAGATTTGCAATAAAGTCAATACACAACATCAACACTCCGTTAAATTTTTACATATAACTGATAATTAATTATTTGTATAATTTTCAACATAGAGTCCAACTCGCTTATTATAAAATCTTTGTGCCACTGTGTCTCTACGTTTAGGTTTTCTTTAACGGACTATTTCTACTTTAATATTGCAATTTAAAAATAAGTTGCCAATAAAGTCAATATTTGACCAATATTGCAAAAAAATCAGTTTACAAATTTGTAGCCAACCCCCTTTATTGTCCTGATATGATCCTGCCCTATTTTCTCACGTAATTTTCTTATGTGAACATCTATTGTCCGGTCGCCAACAATTATATTATCTCCCCACACAGAAGAATATATTTCATCGCGCGTAAATACACGATCAGGTTTAGAAGCAAGCAGCAGGAGTAATTCAAATTCTTTTTTGGGAAGGACGAGCTCGTTGTTTCCAGAGATGACGACATATTTTTCTTTATCGATTGTCAGATCCCCTACGGAAATTCTGGTATCTTCTTCCGCTGTATCAGAATATGTCCCTGATCTGAACCGTTTCAGAAGCGCTTTAACCCGGGAAATAAGCACCCGCGGTTTAATTGGTTTGGTAATATAATCATCTGCTCCGGCATCAAACCCGGCTATTTGGGAATAATCCTCCCCTCTGGCAGTCAGAAACACAACGAGAGTGTCTTTTAAAGAAGGAATTTTCCGAATTTCCTCACAGGTTTCTATGCCATCCATCCCGGGCATCATAACATCCAGAACGATCAGGTGCGGGTTGAGAGATTGAGCGGTTTTCAGTGCATCTTTGCCATTGGTGGCAGTCTCCACCTGAAAACCCTCCTTTTTCAGGTTGTAACCAATGAACTCCAGAATATCCGGCTCATCATCTACCAAAAGGATTTTGTAATCTGTTGTTTCGCTCATTATCGTAAATCTAATAATCTATAATCTAAATAGTGTCTATCCATAAAGTGACATTTCCTGTGTTACGCTCGTCCGAAAATTACTCATTTACGATGAGTAAACTCCGTATTTTCGGACTTTGCAAGCCTTGTAAATGACACTTTCTGAACAGACACATGATAAGTAAGAATCTTTTCCTACTTCATAGACAGGCACTTAAAAGTGTCTGTCCATAAAGTACCATTTGCTGTGTTACGCTCAGGCCTTTTCCAGTGTAAACGTGAAAGAAGTACCCTTTCCCAGTGTACTGTTCACATTAATGGTTTGGTTGTGGGCTTCTATAATATGTTTTACAATTGCCAATCCAAGGCCGGTCCCGCCCTGCTCTCGTGATCGGCTTTTGTCGGTACGGTAAAATCGTTCAAAAATACGTGGCAGATCACGTTCTGCAATTCCAATTCCATTGTCGCGTACTTCAACCAAAACCAGGTTGTCCATATCGTAAAAACTGACCGTTGTGGTTCCACCATCTTTACCATAGTTTATCGAGTTAACGATTAAGTTACTCACAACCTGAAAAATTCGTGGTTTATCGGCCAAAACCTGAATGTTCCGATCGGCCGTTCGGCCAAACTTCAATTTTATATTTCTTTTTTCGGCACGTACTTCCTGTAAATCGAAAACCTCTTCCACCATCTGGTAAATGTTAAACCGGGTAAGGTTCAGTTCAAGTTCACCCGATTCCAGCTTCGATATGGCTTCAAGGTCTTCAATAATCGATATCATGCGATCGATGCTGCGCTCGGTTCTTTTCAGATAGAGCATATTGATTCCCGGATCATCGATGCCGCCTTCAAGAAGTGTCAGAATATATCCCTGAATATTGAAAATCGGCGTTTTCAACTCATGCGAAACATTGCCCAGAAAATCTTTTCGATACTTTTCCAGTTGCTTCAGCTGCTGTATCTCCATTGTCTTCCCCTTCATCCATTCGGTCACCTCACGATTTACCTGCGAAAAAATATCATTCCCGTTTTCATCCAAATCTCTGGCAGCAGATTTAAAATTGTGAATGGTTTTATAGATGAGCTTGATTTTAGCATAAATAAACAGGTTGATAAAATAGTTGACTGCCGAAAATGCAATTCCCGTAAACAAAGGCACAGTAATAATCAGAGAGATGACAAGGCTGGGACTAAAATAATTAATCAAAAAAAAGAGCACGGCAAGAACCAGGAAAGTAACGGTAATGAAACCAACAATTCTTTGTGGGGCAATGGACTTCATATTTATCTATTAGAAAATTCCCAACTCCGTGGCACACAAATTTAAACGAAATAGTATTGAAGCAAACACTTATGCAAAGTCATCCGTTTGTTAACCCAATGTTAAGTAAAGAAAACCTCTGAAAACAATTAAATTAAAAGTAAATTTGAGAAAAAATACCGGATAAATCTAACAAAAAATTAATATACCGGACTGAAAAGTCCCGCCTTATGCAACTATTTTTGTCGCCAAAACATACAGGAATATGACACTTGTCTGGACCATTGCCATTTTGCTTTCATTGCTGGCCATTGCCGATTTGATTGTAGGCGTATCCAATGATGCGGTAAACTTTCTGAATTCGGCCATCGGCAGCCGTGTTGCTTCCCGGCGCACCATTTACTGGATTGCCGGAGCGGGATTGATTGTGGGCACGTTTTTTTCTACCGGAATGATGGAAGTGGCCCGGAAAGGAGTCATTTATCCTCAAAATTTTTATCTGACCGAGCTGATGATCTTATTTCTGGCGGTAATGATTGTGGATGTCATTTTGATCGACACATACAATACGCTGGGTTTCCCTACCTCCACCACCATCGCGGTCGTTTTCGAGTTAACAGGCGCAGCGCTTGCCATTGCTGTACTTAAGACAAACCATTCGGTTCCGGGCGAGGCGGTTCTTACCGATTACATAAACACTGGCAGGGTGTTTTTACTTTTCTCAGGCATCCTGGTGTCCATTCTTTTTGCTTTCATCACAGGTGCAATAGTCCAGTTTATCTCCAGGTTATTATTTACTTTCAGTTATCACGGGCGGTTCAGGATGCTTTTTTCATTTTTTGGAGCTTTTGCCATTTCAATTATTCTGATCCTGGTTTTCAAAAAAGGCATTGAAGCCTCAGCAGTATGGGACACCCCGGTATTTAAATGGTTCAGCACAAATCCCGTGTTTCAGTTCCCGACAATTTTTGCCATTACTTTTTTTGTTTTATACCTGTCGGGGATGCTCTTTCAGATAGACATTCCACGCATCGTGGTCCTGTTTGGGACATTTGCTCTGGCACTCTCTTTTGCAGCCAACGATCTGGTCAATTTTATCGGTGTTCCACTGGCCGGCATTGAAAGTTTTAAAGCCTTTCTGATTTCCGGTCATGAAGGTGGCCCCGGCAATTTCAGCCTTCAGTTTCTGAACGATGACTGGTTGCGCAATCATGGTTTTGAGGATGGTATTTATGTAAGCTTTTTTCTCCTGTCGGGTATTGTTATGATGCTCACACTTTTTTATTCACGAAAGGCCCGCTCAGTGACAGAAACGGAAATGTACCTGGGACGCCAGCAAACGGGACGTGAGCACTTTGAACCTTCGCAGCTTTCAAGAACCATGGTCAGACACTTTCTGTCACTTTTCAACAGAATAGACAATATCCTGCCCGTTAAAATACATCGTTTCATCTCGGGCCGATACAAAAAAGATGAAAATATTTCCGATTTCAAACCGGTTGACGAAGTGATCTATTTTGACTCCCTCAGGGCAATGGTGAATCTCGTTGTTGCAAGTATCCTGATCAGTATCGGAACCTATTGGAGATTTCCCCTTTCTACAACATTTGTTGTGTTCATGGTGGCAATGGGAACCTCACTGGCCGACCAGGCCTGGGGACGCGAAAGTGCTGTTTATCGTATCTCGGGGGTGTTATCTATTTTGGGAGGATGGTTTATTACCGCATGCCTGGGTTTCCTGGGTGCTTTTATTCTGGCACTTCTGCTGTGGTGGGGAAGCTGGATTACCATTATCGTCTCTGTAATGTTTATGATCCTGTTTCTGTTCAGGAGCACGAAATATCACAAGAAAAGACAGGCTGAACGCGAACTTTTCAAAAAAGAGCTTTCCAACGAAATTTCCCAGAACATCGGGTGGATAAGAAATACAGGGAGTGATACGGTGCGCAGGCTTATGCTGGAATCCTCAAAAATATACATGCTTATGGTGCAGGGACTTCTGGATGAGGACGAAACAAAATTATTCGAAATAACCCGCAAAACAGAAGACCTGAAAAACCAAATAAAGAATGCAAAAACAGAGTTTTTCTCAGCCCTTGCCCGCATGCCCGAAGAGGCACAGGATTCAGGCCAGTTTTTTATCCAGGCCCTCGATTATCTGACCGAACTGGGAAATACCCTCTCGGCAATGGTAGTACCAGCTTATGACCATATTAAAAACCACCACAAAGGTCTGATTGACTATCAGCAGGATGACCTGAACACACTGCTGGACGAAACCACTGCTTTTTTCAACTTCATGGTACACGTTGAAAAAGACAAAAAATTTATGATGTTCCATGAACTCGTCCAGCGACAGGAAGCCATTTTCAAACTCATTGAAAATTTCAGACTTCAACATATCCGGAAGATAAGAAAAGGTTCGGGAAAAACCCGCATTAACATCCTCTATTTGGAATTGCTGGGCGAAACCCGCAACCTGATCCTTTATTCGGTTAATCTGGTAAAATCGTTGAAGAACTTTTTTGGGTGATCATTCATCAATTGGTTTTCCCAACACCACGAGTACCATAGACCCCGATGACAGTCCGCCTCACGGTTTTCGGCCACGCCCATGGGATACGAAATCCGGGCGATTGGTACACTTTATCCGGGAGCTTC
>NZ_AHZV01000118.1 GCF_000250735.1 Anaerophaga thermohalophila str. Valhall | reverse complement strand
ACAATATGTGTGTCTGTTCAGAAAGTGCCAGTTGCAAGGCTTGCGAAGCCGCCAAAACCGGAGTTTACTAATCGTAAATAAGGATTTTGGCGGCGAGCGTAACACAGCAAATGGTACTTTATGGACAGACACTAATTAACCAATCAACCAGGTAACCAATTCTTTCAGGCCAGGCGGCAGAGCCGGGCAACCAGCAACCAGCATCAAGCATCAAGCAACAAGTAACCAGCAACCAGCATCAAGCAACAAGCAACCAGCAACCAGCAACCAGCAACAAGCAACCAGCAACAAGCAACAAGCAACAAGCAACCAGCAACAAGCAACCTCCCCCCTCTTTCACCATTTTTTATTTTATCAAAGAATTGAGTAAATTTACTCAGACAAACAACTAAACATTCTAAACATGCACCAACGCCCTCATATAAAAATAATTAAGAAAAGAATGTCTGAAGAAAGGCAATTTATTCAGGTGCTATCAGGCCCTCGTCAGGTTGGTAAAACAACTTTAGTAAATCAATTGATGGATGAGATTAATACACCCTATGTATACGATTCAGCTGATGCCGTAATAACTTATGACAGCGAATGGATTAACCAGCTATGGGAATCAGCAAGGATAAAAATGAAAATCAATAACGCAAATGAAGGACTTCTTGTTATCGACGAAATACAAAAAGTCAGAAACTGGAGCGAAATAGTAAAACGCAACTGGGATGCCGACACGCGCAACAAAATTAATTTAAAGGTCATTCTGTTAGGGTCCTCCCGCCTATTGATACAGAAAGGTCTTACCGAATCACTCACAGGAAGATTTGAAATTATATATGTCAGCCATTGGCCCTACTGGGAGATGAAAAGCGCATTTGATTACTCGCTGGATGAATTTATTTACTATGGAGGATATCCAGGAACTGCACCCTTGATCCACGACGAAAAAAGATGGAAAAGTTATATAAAAGATGCCCTCATTGAAACAAGTATATCAAAAGACATCCTCATGTTGACAAGAGTAGACAAACCTGCTCTTCTCAAACGACTTTTTGAGATAGGCGCTTTATATTCAGGACAAATCATTTCATACAATAAAATTCTCGGGGAATTACAAGATGCAGGAAATACGACCACTCTTTCACATTATCTTAATCTTTTACATCAGGCCGGGCTGATAGGAGGAATCCAAAAATTCACCGGGAAACAATTCAAAACACGTGCTTCAAGTCCAAAATTTCAGGTCTTCAACAATGGGTTACTATCAGCTCAAAATAACAAATATTTCAACGACATCAGAATATCTCCTATAGAATGGGGACGACTGGTCGAGTCTGCCGTCGGAGCTCATCTTTTAAATCATTCATTTACCGGAGACTTTAACCTCTATTACTGGAGAGAACAAAACAATGAAGTTGATTTTGTTCTTGAATCGGGTGGAAAAACAATAGCCATAGAAGTTAAAACCGGAAATAAAAAAATGACCGGAGGATTGCAAAAATTCGTAAGAACGCATCATCCCGACAAAACCTTACTCGTCGGTGCCTCCGGTGTCCCTGTTGAAGAATTCTTGTGTTTTAATCCCGGAGAGTTATTTTGAAAAAAACTATGACCAATTGAGGCTGAGACTAAGGATAAGGTTAAGGTTAAGGTTGAGGTTGAGGTTGAGGCTGAGGTTGAGGTTGAGGTTGAGGTTGAGAAATCACCACATAAGGCACATAAGAACAAAGAGATAGAAGGCGGAAGTCAGAAGATAGAAGCATGTAGAGACGCACGGTCGTGCGTCTCACCAACCTGAAACCCAAAAGGAGGTTGAGGTTGAAATTGCACCACAGATGACACAGATTCTTTGCAAGCAAAGCGGCAGAGCCGAGCGTACACGGATTTTTTAATGATCAATTATCAATGATCAATTATCAATGATCAATTATCAATTGACCAGGTAACCAGGTAACCAATTGACCACGTAACTAATTAGTGTCCGTCTATAAACTCGCAAAAATCTTTACAATATGTGTGTCTGTTCAGAAAGTACCAGTTGCAAGGCTTGCGAAGCCGCCAAAACCGGAGTTTACTAATCGTAAATGAGGATTTTGGCGGCGAGCGTAACACAGCAAATGGTACTTTATGGACAGACACTAATTAACCAATTGACCAATTGACCAATTAACCAGGTAACCAATTTTTGCATACCTGGCGGCATAGCCGTACGAACAAAACCAGCAACAAGCAACCAGCAACAAGCAACCACCAACAAGCAACCACCAACCACCAACCCCTCCCCCTTGATATTTAAACTTTATCGGGCTAACTTGTAAAAAATCAAAAATCCATTTTCTATGACTACACAACGCAAAAAAACCATAGGAATACTCACCGGAGGCGGTGACGTTCCTGGACTCAACCCGGCAATAAGAGCAACCACGTTAAGAGCTGTCAGGGAAGGTTATCGCGTTATCGGAATCAAAAACGGATGGAAAGGAGTAATTTCCATTGATCCGTCAAAGCCCTTCGAAGAGCAGGAATATTGCATAGAACTCAATGAAAAAGCAGTGACACGAATCGGTCGCACAGGGGGTACTTTTCTTCACTCAAGCCGGACAAAGGCCGATAAAGTGGCCCTTAAAGATGTTCCCGAACATCTGAAAGGCGAATATAAAGACGAAATAAACGATCTCACACCGGCAGCCCTCGAAAACATCAAGTACCTCGGTCTGGATTACCTCATTCCCGTTGGCGGCGACGACACTTTAAGCTATGGCTTCAGGCTGCACAAAGAAGGCGTTAAAATAATTGCCATCCCGAAAACCATGGACGGGGATGTCCCCGGTACAGAATATTGCATCGGTTTCAGTACCTGCGTAACCCGTACCATTGAACTGACACATGAACTCAGAACCTGTGCGGGGTCGCACGAGCGCTTCCTGGTGCTCGAGGTGTTCGGCAGAAATGCAGGTTTCTCGGCACTGCTACCTACCGTCGGTGGTGCGGCCGATCGTTGCGTCATCCCGGAACATCCGTTCGATATGGAACACCTGACAGCCCTTATGGTGGAAGACAGAAACAACAACCCCAGCAAATATTCAGTAGTACTTGTTTCCGAAGGCGCCAAAATGATTGGTGGTACTGAAGTATTCGAAAGTGAGGAAACAGACAGCTTCGGTCATAAAAAACTTGGAGGAATAGGAGAAGTTGTTGGCAGCCGGCTTAAAAAATATTCCCCAAAGTTCAACAACGGAAAAGAAATCAATATCATCAATCAAAAACTGGGTTATCTGGTGCGCTCAGGTCAACCCGATGCCCTCGACTCAATTGTCCCCACAGCCTATGGCAACCTCGCGCTCGATCTGATCGCACAGGGAATTTCAGGCCAAATGGTATGCATCCGTGACGGGAAATACGACCATGTTTCCATTGAAGCCGTGAGAAAAGACGAAAAGGGGGAAAGCATCAAGAAAGTCAATGTGGCAAAATTTTATGACACCAACCGATACCGGCCAATCTATCAGAATTTAATGGGCGACCCGCTGCTGATTATGACAAGGGATGAGTAAGCATAAGGTTGAGAACCCTTTCAGTGCTCTCTGGCCCACAAAGTGGTGGAACGGCGAAAAGGTAAAAGGATTGCATGGTGTTTGGCATGGAGCGAGAAAACACCATCAAATTATAAACAATA
>NZ_AHZV01000119.1 GCF_000250735.1 Anaerophaga thermohalophila str. Valhall | reverse complement strand
CTAAAAAACATCTTTGCCAAACTCATTAAAAATTAAAATTAGAAAGCCAAAAACGTTGTATCAGGAGCTATCACATTTTAAAGAAACAATATAATCTCTTTACAATCAAGAAAAATCTGCCTCATTTTCTGAATCGCAGGGTTGGTTTTCTGAATCGCGGGGTTGGTTTTCTGAAGTGAAAAATGAAAAGTTCATTTAATCGAAAAGGAGGGGTTAATAAAAAATATAGTCAGGGGGCCTTATTTTGAGTGAAACTCTGAATTAAAAAACAGCCAAAACAATTAAATTTACAATACTTCACAGTCAAAAATATAATATCCCCCGGCTAAATATTTTTTTGAAATGTTGGGGAAGTTTTCCGCGCAAAAGCTGCAAAACATAAGGACGCAAAGACTATAAATTTTAACCACTCTATGAAGCGAGTATGACACAAGTGGTTGCCGTAATAGATTAAAACAGACAAAACGCACAACCCCTCAAAATAATATTTAGCCCAGCAGGGCGATAGTGTATTGCCATTTTTTTCAAAGGGGCAGTGAAAACTATTTTTATTATATTGCTGCGGAATTGCTGGTGAGATACACAAAAGCTACGAAATGCTGATAAAAATTTTATGAGTGCGGTATAAAAAGCATATTCTTGTCAAAATCAAGGCGTTTTAAATTCTTGTACCGGAGTTAACTTGTTGTTAATGAGGATGCAAAAATTTAAAACAACACAGAGTTTGGCAATAAAAATGCCTTTTAGACCGGGCTCATATAATATTATTTCAGGGCTAACGCCCCTGAATTGTCTCACACCCAAATTATGCTATGAAGATATCAGGGCTACGCCCCTGATTTTTATTGACAAAAGTATATTTGATCGCAGCTTAAAAATTTTTATAAAAGATAATACACAAACAAATGAAAGGGGTATTGGCCCACCCTTGATATTAACCAAAGGGGCGTAGCCCTAATATCTTCGTAAAATAGAAACGGATGATATAAACCATAGGGGCGTTAGCCCTGATTTCTTCGTAAATAGGATAACGAATGATATAAACCAAAGGGGCGTTAGCCCTGATTTCTTCGTAATAGAAACGGATGATACAACCATAGGGGCGTAG
>NZ_AHZV01000120.1 GCF_000250735.1 Anaerophaga thermohalophila str. Valhall | reverse complement strand
GAAAACTTATGAATAAAGCAGGTTAAAACCCCCTTAAATAAAAAGGTTTTATTGACAATACCCTGTTAAATTTTTGTAAACACCTTATGTTTAATTAGAGGTTGCTGAAAAATCAGCAACCTGTTTCAAATTTATTTTCCATTGTTCTTTTTGGCATTGCCCCAAAAAGAACCAAAAAGGTCTGGATCGCTTAAACCTGGCTCCCCGCGAAAGCCAAAATTTCCGGCCATTGCGCAAGGCCATGAACGTCGCCCATTTTGGCTTCCCGCCATCCGCCGGCCCGGAAAGCGGACAGGCCACCGCGCCTTTTAAATAGATAAAGTCGTTCATTATTACGACATTCTTTTGAATTGCGATATGTTGACAATTAACATTTACAGGTGCAAACATTTTTAAAGATTTGTATGACAAACCTTGCACCTTAAAAGGGACTATTCGATGTAAATTATTTAAATATAATTCAGCAAGCCCTAATTGGTTATATTTAGGAGGATTACTTAAGTAAAATACAGATTTTCAACGGTATACGGATCATCTTATATCTTAAATCTAATAATCTGACCTTCTATTGAGTGAGGTACAGTAATAAATTTTTTTAAAAAAAGACTTTGCTTCAATGCGTCTCTGCGTTTAGACCTTATTTTAAGTACTAATTTTAAAAGCAATATTTTATGAAACTGGCCCTTGTTCAGTTAAACTATCACATAGGTAACTTTGAGTCGAACAGCAAAAAAATTATTTCTCATATCGACAAAGCCAAAGAGAGAGACGTCGATTTGGTTGTTTTCTCTGAACTGGCTGTTTGCGGATACCCGCCTCTTGATTTGTTGACTCGCAAGGAATTTGTGGAAGCCTCCATCAGTACTATTGAAACGATAGCTTCCCATTGTTTGGGTATCGCTGCTGTTGTGGGAGGGCCAAGTCTGAATCCCGAAGTCCGGGGTAAGCAATTACATAACTCGGCCTGGTTTCTGGCTGATGGAAAGGTAAAGGATGTGATTCATAAAACCCTGCTTCCCAACTATGATGTCTTTGACGAATATCGCTACTTCCAGGCCAATCAGGAGTTTAAGATTGTTAATTACAAAGGCCGGCGCATCGCCATCACCATTTGTGAAGATTTGTGGGACGACCAGCCATCGGAAGCCGATTTTGCCCGGAACAATCTTTATACGCTTTCGCCAATGCAAAAACTGGCTGCCCTTAAGCCCGATTTTATGGTCAACATTGCGGCTTCTCCGTTTTCGTATCATCAGGAAAATGTGCGGAAACAAGTTGTATGTAAAAAGGCAGCTGATTATCATATTCCCATTGCCTATGTAAATCAGGTGGGTGCCAATACGGAACTGATATTCGACGGTGGCTCTATGATGGTAAACAGTGAAGGGAACATAACTCATAAGCTTACCACTTTCTCGGAGTCATTCCTGGATATCGACATTGATCGTGTCGACAATGTTTCATCCGATCAGCTTTCCGAAACCAATCCCATAGAGTTGATTTACAATGGTTTGATTCTTGGTATTCGGGATTATTTTCAAAAGTCGGGTCTTCAAAAGGCGGTTCTTGGACTTTCAGGTGGCATCGATTCGGCAGTGACTGCAGTGTTGGCGGTTAAGGCACTTGGTTCTGATAATGTTCATGGACTGCTGTTGCCATCACAGTACAGCTCAGGGCATAGTGTGTCGGATGCGGAAACCTTGGCAAAAAATCTCGGTATCGAGACGCATACTGTGGCCATCAAAGACATCTACCAAAGTGTAGAAGATGCAATGAAAACCGTGTTTGGTGACAGAAAACCCGATGTGACCGAAGAAAATATTCAGGCCCGTATCCGCGGATTATTGTTGATGGCCTACTCGAACAAGTTCGGACATATTCTTCTGAATACTTCCAATAAGAGTGAAGCCGCTGTGGGATACGGAACGCTTTATGGCGATATGAATGGTGGACTGAGTGTACTTGGCGATGTTTACAAAACAGATGTGTTTAAGTTGGCCCGGTTTCTGAACGGGGAGGGAGAGATGATTCCCGAAAATACAATTGTGAAACCACCTTCGGCAGAACTAAGACCTGATCAGAAAGATTCCGACTCTTTACCCGACTATGATGTGCTCGACAAAGTTTTGTTTCGCTACATCGAACTGAACCGCTCGCCACAAAGCATTATCGAAGAGGGCTTTCCCGAAGCCCTGGTGCGAAAAACCGTACGACTTGTTAATTTTAATGAATATAAGCGTTTCCAGACTCCACCCATTTTAAGAGTTTCGGGCAAAGCCTTCGGTGTTGGCCGCCGAATGCCGCTGGTAGCGAGATATCACCTATGAGACAATGTTTCTATCGGAAAAAAGTCTGGCCGAAGATTGGCTTTCAGATGAAGATGACAGGTGGGATGAAGTTCTTTAAAAAATGAAGTACAAAAAAGGTGATATTGTAATTATCGGGTTTCCATTTTCAGATTTGTCCAGTACAAAGAAAAGGCCGGCCCTGATAATTTCCAACGATACAGTTAATAAAACAGGCGATTATTTGATGGTTCAAGTTACTTCAAAGATTCGTAACGACACCCTTTCGCTCCCGATAAACAAAACCGATTTTGTTAATGGCAATGAACTTCCACTACAAAGTTGTATCAGACTGCACAAGATGTTTCTCTTAAACGAAAGCCTGATTAAATATAAAAATACAGCTGTAAATACTGGTTTTCTTGGTTTGGTTATTGAGAAATGAAATGATAAATAAACTCTCTTATCTTTAACTATAGTTTACTCCAAAATCATTTATCTCCCCAAACCACACCCTGTTCTCCTCCTCCCAGGTGATCTCCGGTTTATTATTGAAGATACCGAAAACAGCAGAACCGCTTCCCGACATGGCAGCATATAAAGCCTCGTTTTTATAGAGCTTCGATTTTATTTCGGCAAGTTTCGGATACCGAGAAAAGGCATTGGCTTCAAAATCGTTGTTCAGAGATTCGGGCCATTTTTCAACAGGTGTTTTAATAATCTCTTCAAGTTTTTCAGCAGGAGGTTTTGGTACAATGTTTTGGTATGCTTCAGGGGTGGAAAGGTGAATCGGAGGTACAACAATCATAATCCATAAGCCTGTGAGTGAGATATTAACCGGTGAAAAGATGTTTCCGGTTCCACGAGCCAGAGTTGGTTGGTTGCGTATGAAAAAGGCACAATCGGCGCCTAATTCAGCAGCTTTTTTTTCCAGTTTTTTTCTCAGAAAGATCAAGGGCATATTGTTCATTAAGCAATTTCAGCATGAAGGCGGCATCGCTGGATCCTCCTCCCAGGCCTGCTCCGCAGGGGATGTTTTTATGCAGATGAATTTTCAGCGGAGGAATATGGTGGTCTTTCCTCAGCAAATCCAAAGCTTTAAAAACCAGATTTTCTTTCTTTTTTTGTCATGGTTTCTAAACCCGATTCCGAGAATTGGTCATCACTGCCATCGGTGTTGTTAATAACCTCAAGAACGTCATTGAAACCAGGTACGGGAAAGAAGATTGTTTCAATATTATGAAAGCCGTCGGGACGTTTCTTAGTCACAAATAATCCTAAATTTATTTTTACATTGGGAAAAACCACCATAATCCTTTATTTTTATTGCAAAGAAACAATAGTTCCGGTAAAATTTTTATAAACCACTTAAATTTTCATTATGAATATCATGAAAACGTCACTCAAGTTTTTGTTTGTGAGTGTTTTAGCTGTTTATACTATGTCGTGTGAAGAACAATATCCGCCAACCAACCTTGCCAATAACCACATCATTCCCAAGCCGGCCTCTGTAGTGGCAACGCATGGTACATTTGTTCTTGATAAAGATGCTGTTATTTTTTATGATTCCGGCAATGAGGACTTAAAAAAGAATGCCGGGTATCTGGCCGGGCTTTTACGTCCGTCAACAGGTTTTGTTATTGAAACCAAAGCAACATCTCAAAATCCGGGAGATGGTATTTATCTGACTACAGGAGCCGATAAAGACTCATTACTTGGAGAAGGGGGATACGAACTTGTGATTTCCGAAAAGCAGGTTAAAATTTCTTCACCTCATCCGGATGGGGTTTTTTACGGTATTCAAACAGTGCGTCAATTGCTACCCGCTGATATTGAATCTAAGGATGATACCACCCGTGAAAAATGGTTTTTACCAACCGGTAGGATCCGCGACTGGCCTGAGTACCAACATCGGGGGGCAATGCTCGATGTGTCGCGTCACTTTTTTGGTGTTGAGACAGTGAAGCGGTTCATTGATTATCTGGCGCTTTATAAATTTAATGTTCTGCATCTTCATCTTTCCGATGATCAGGGCTGGCGTATAGAAATTGAGTCATGGCCCAACCTTGCCAGGCATGGAGGTAGCACCGAAGTTGGCGGCGGCGAAGGTGGTTATTATACAAAGGACGACTATAAAGAGATTGTTGAGTATGCTGCAGATCACCATATCACTGTTATTCCGGAAATTGATATGCCTGGTCACACCAATGCTGCTCTTGCCTCATATCCCGAGCTGAATTGTGACGGGAAAGCGCGCGAATTGTATACCGGAACAAAAGTGGGATTCAGTACCCTGTGCACCGATAAAGAGATTGTTTATGAGTTTGTAGATGATGTTGTTCGTGAAATTTCGGAATTAACACCCGGCCCCTGGTTTCATATCGGCGGAGATGAGTCACATTCAACAGATCATGATGATTACGTTCGATTTGTTAATCGCGCCCGTGAAATTGTCAACTCATACGGGAAGAAAGTCATTGGTTGGGATGAAATTGCGCATGCCGATGTAAACAGTGAAGATGTGGTGCAGTTCTGGGCCAGGGAAAACAACGCATTACAGGGTGTGAAAAAAGGAGCCAGGGTGATCATGTCACCTTCCAGCCATGCATATATGGACATCAAGTATGATTCTACCACTGTGCTGGGGCTTACCTGGGCCGGGCTGACAGAAGTGGATGATGCTTACAACTGGGACCCGGTTGCTTTGGTTGACGGCATTGAAAAAATTGATATCATTGGTGTTGAGGCTCCGCTCTGGACAGAAACCATTGAATCGCTAGATGATATTGAATATATGACCTTCCCTCGTCTTCCCGGTTACGCCGAAATTGGATGGACGGCCACAGAAAACAGGTTCTGGGAAGATTATAAAGTTCGCCTCGGCAAACAAAAAGAACGTTTCGAAACCATGGATGTTAACTATTACAAATCTCCGCTGGTACCTTGGCAGGATGAGGAGGATATTTTTATTGATGAACAGAAGGAGGGAGAAGTTAAGTAGTGTCTGTCCATAAAGTGCCATTTGCTGTGTTACGCTCGCCGCCAAAATCCTCATTTACGAAAAGTAAACTCCGGTTTTGGCGGCTTCGCAAGCCTTGCAACTGGCACTTTCTGAACAGACACACATATTGTGAAAAATCTTGCGTGTTCATAGACACGCACTGAGTAGTGTCTGTCCATAAAGTAGGAAAAAGAACAAAAGCTCCCGGATATTAACCCACCCTCATGTTGATTTAAAAAAAATTAAGCAGTAATTTGCTTTTTGAATCAAGGCAACTTTATTATGAAACGGATTTTTCTTTCTCTGACTGTCGGTATTGCTTTTTTAGCAGCCTGTACACCCGTTAAGTTTGACCGGCCGCAGCCGGAGGGGGTTGAAAAGCTAATGGCTTTTCCTGATGATTTTGAGGGGTTTTATGTAGACGAAGGTGGAGATACGCTTCAAGTAACTTCCGGTGGATTTGAATATGGTTTTGGCAGTTCCGATTCCACATGCATGATAAGGTCATTATCCTCAGGAAACATGGTGTTGAAAAAATTCAAAGGTAATTATGTGTTGAGTTTAAATGAAGATGAATTGTGGGATGTTTTGTTGATTCGGCCGGCCACTGACGGTTTCGATCTGTGTACCATAGATGTCAGTAATAAAGATAGTATTAAAGTGGAACAACTTCGTGAGATAACCAAAGTTAAAACGGTTAGAAACTCTGATGATGAGGTTGAATATTATCTGATCAGTCCGGACAAATCAGCGTTTAGAAAGATTCTTAAAGCCGGTCTTTTTGTTGAAGGGGAGCATTTTCAACGAGTCAGGTAAACGGCGTTCTTATTTTAAGAGAGTTAAGTTCGAAAATGTTTAAATTATGGGACGAATTTTAATAATAATCTTATCGCTTACCTTTTTGCTTGGGTTGAATGTTTCGGTATTCGCTTATGCTGATGAGCAGGAAAAAAAGGAGAAGCGTCAGAGACAATATGAAGAGATACTCGCCCTGGTGAAAAGCGGACAATTTATATTTGAAGCCGACCGGGCTTTTCCGCAAAGCGGGTCATCTATAGACCTGACAACCAATTATGGCTATTTAAAAGTAACCGATTCAGTTGCAACCGCAGAACTTCCTTATTTTGGCAGAGCGTATAATGTTGACTATGGGGGGAACGGCGGAATTAATTTCTCGGGTAAAGCAAACGAAACCGAAATTTCAGAGAACCCGGCGAAAATGCGAATCCAATACTCTTTTGAAGTTAAGGACCGCGATATTTTTAAAATCATGATGGAAATCGGGTATGATGGAGATACCTCTTTAAGTGTTATTAGCAACGACAGAGCAGCCATCAGTTATAGTGGAAAAATAAGTGCTGTTGAAGAAGAGGAGCAATAGAATCACTCTGTATTACAGGATGCTTTATTGATTACTGCTGCTCTAAATCAGGCGGTTTCAATCATGTATAAGATGATATCCATACCTCATTGGGAAGATATTATACTTCAATCCGGGTTGTTTGAATTCTCACCATTTTGAAACGAGAGAATAAACTCCGTCAGATCGGTATCGGGTGGTAATCCTAATTTTTTCCTGAGCCGGTATCGGTGGTTTTCCACACCTCGGACAGAAATGCCCAGAAGGGGTGCTATCTCTTTTGATGTCAGGTTGATTCTCAAAAATGCGCATAGTCGCAAATCGCTGGGTGTCAGCTCCGGATATTCGCTTTTTATCGACTGCAGGAAAGTCTCATGTGCCAGGTTAAAATTATGCTCAAATACTTTCCAGTCATCATCACCCGAGATATTGCCATCGATCTTTTTAATCAGTTCTGAATAATATTTGTCGGGAAAGCGTGGGCCTAACTGCTCTTTCTGACGTTTTAGCTTGTCTTTAAGTGACATCAGGAATTCATTTTTTTTGATCATTTCAAGCGTGGAGTTAGCCAGCTGGCGGCTTTTAAAAGAGAGCTCGGATTGTAACTTTTCATTTCTGAGTCTGATGAGTTCTCTTTCTTTTTCTTCACGTTTATGTTTTTCGTTAAGCTTTACGCGTTTTACAGTAATGTACTTCCCCAGGAAGAAAAGGCCGAGAAACAACAAAGCATAAATGATTATAGCCGGTGTGGACTGATACCAGGGTGGTTTCACCTCGAGCACCAAAGTGTGTACTTTTGATGATTTTTGCCATTTATTTGTGGCCCGTACTTGAATATTGTATTCTCCTGTAGGGATTCGGTTTATTACAAAAGCGGGTTTTTCTGATGGTTCCGACCATTCATTGGTGAGTCCTTCAATTTTATATTGATACCTGATAATTTCTGCTGAATATAAGGGAAAAGAATATCTTAACGAGAGGTTGTTGCGGGCAAAAGGGATACTTATTTTTTCCCGGTATGGCGAAAGAGTTTTTCTGTCTCCCGACTGAGAATGGGATACAATTTCTCTGAGTTTGAGAGATTCCCGGGTGATTCTCTCCCCACTGTCTTCAGCTTCAGCATCCAGAAGAGCATATCCGTTTTCAAGGCACAGGATAGCCCTTTGGGCATCTATCGGGACAATATTTTCTTCTCTGGGGATGAGATCGTTTTGAAAGAGAGTGATTGGAAATTCTTTAATTTTTTCAATGCTGTTTTGTTTTATTCTGAACTGCGCAATTCCTCTGTCATTGATAAACCAATAGCGGTTATCGGGGGCTTCGGCTATGAAAAATGAGGATGAGTAGTCGCCCAGATTCCTGTTCAGAAATTCATAGGAAACAATGGCATCGTTCAGATCATCATAAGTATAAAGCGAATCATTATTAGTGAAAACAATGCGTCCTTCCACCTTAAAAGCCCTAATACTGCTACCCTGCCGCCAAAGAACGGAGTTTTTCCCGTAATGCTTTACCAAAAGTGTTGAGTCCAGACTCTCATTCAGGCGTATTTTATACAATCCATGATAAAGATGGCTGGCCCAAAGATTATTTCTGTGATCAAACTCAACAAATCTTATCAAATCGTTGAATCCTTTTACAGTATGTGAAAATTGCCATTGACCGCTGCTTTTTTCGTAGACAACCAGATCGGTATAGGTACTTTGAAGCAAATGATTCGGACGGTTGGGAATTCTTGTTATGGAATATCCGCCCGAGCGCTCTGATATTTTGGCAGCCTGGCAGTTATCAACAATAAAGGTTCCGGAATTGTGCCCTACAAAAAGAGTTCCGTCAATGACTTCGCAATCCCAAACCTGTCTCTGAGTGCCTTGCACGAGTTTGAATTGGTCGTTGGGTTGGTTCCATCTCTTACAAAACAAGCCTTGGTTGGTACCGGCATAAAAAATACCCTGATGTATAGCAGCTGAATAGAGGGCTCCCGGGGAATCGTGTCTGAACATGGTATACGACGATGTTGAGGAAAAAGAAATGAAATCGAGACCTTTGTCCGATGCTACCCATATATTTTCAGAACTGTCGCAGGCAAGTGAATGAACAGTATTGCTTTGTAACCCGCTTCTGGTGGTCAGATGTTGTTTTTCACTACCATCAGGCGAAAGAATTTTTATCCCGTTGAGGATGGTCCCGATGATTATTGTCCCGTCCGACTTACGTATGCCGTTATTGATGTTGTTGCGGACGAAGAATTCGGTTTGTTCGGGAGCCCATTCAACGTACTTTCCGGAAGCTGCATCATACAGGAACATCCCATGGCTTTCGGTACCAATCAGGTAATGATCTTTTAAATGGTATCCGGAGAAGAAATTTATGCTCTTATCCCTGAAAAAATCAGATTGCAGGAAGGGTATATATTTATTATTCTTGATTTTGTATAACCCCTGGGCCTGCAAGGCAATGATCAGTTCGTTGTTCACTACTGCAGACACTGTAATGAAACCATTTATTTTGATGAACTCAAACTGATTGCCGGAAAAAACATATATACCGGAAAATGACTGAAAGCAGACTGTCTCTCCGATTGTGTAGATGTGCCAGAATTCTTCATTTCTGGCAAAGAATTGTTCCACCTTATCAGTTAATGAGGTATATTCAAGTTTTCCGTTGTTGTTTCTTTTCCAGTACCCTATTTCCCTGTAACCGCCGGTAAATATCCGGTTGTGTTTATCGACAGCAATCGATCTTATTGCAAAGCCGTTGGGTGAAGGATTTATATGCCATGACACCCCGTCGAATTCGATTAATCCAATGCTGTTTCCAAAATAGGTATACCCTTCAGAATCAAATCCAATACACCAGTTTTTATTGGCCGCGTTGTAGTCGTGTTTGTTAAAATTGATTATCTGTGACTGTAGCTTCGTGCCTGTTTCTCCATTGTTGGCCCCGGCGCCATATAAACAGAAAAAGGAACAAAGCACAATTGTTACAATATATTTTATTCTAAGTTGTTTTGAGTAAATCATTTCCATAATCGGGTGCTTCATCAGTATATAATTTGTCTGATCTATCGGCCTGACAGCCTATGTCGAGTTGTCCATAAAGTACCACCTGCTTCGTCATGTTTGCCGCCAAAATCCTCATTTACGATTAGTAAACTCCGGTTTTGAGGTTTCGCAAGCCTCGCAATTGGCACTTTCTGAACAGACCCATGACCAGAAACAACTTTTGTGTATAGACCGACACTATGCCGTTTGCACGGGAAAGCCTGATACAGTAAATGGCTTCTTATGGTCAGCCACTAAATGCTGTCTTGGTGCTAACCTGTCTCATGGGAAGGGATGTCTGTTTTGATTAGGGACGCAAAAATATTTTATAATTGAAGCTTTTTTAGTCTTTCTGATGTTAAAATGCAAAAAAATGTTCAATTCACTGCTCAAATTTAATGACAAAATACCATTTAAAAGGGTAATTCTCCCGTTTTGATTCACTTTTGTTAAGAAAACCGGCTTTTTCTATCAAAAAAAATATCAAAAATATCAAAAATTAAATTACTGAAATTTAATGTATAATGCCAATTAATTCCATAAAAGATGAGTTAAAAGTGAAGTGATAAAATACATTTTTTAACAATGAGAGTTATTGGTGTAGTTAATTTTTCTTTAGACCGGGTATTGTGGTTGTAATTTTACTTCAGCAAAAACAAAAATTTTATAGTCATGAGAAAAACTCTGTTATTTATTTATTTTCTAATGGTATCTGTCTTTCTCTTCGGTCAGGAAGAGATTACTGTCCGCGGAACAGTGACAGATTCGGAAAATCTGGGAATCCCGGGTGTTTCTGTAGTGGTAGAAGGAACTACCCAGGGAACCATTACCGATATGGATGGTAATTATAATATGACAGTACCGCCAGATGTTAACCTTGTGTTCAGTTTTGTCGGCATGGAGACCGTCACTGTCCCGGTCAATGGGCGAAATGTCATTGATGTTACCATGGAATCTTCAGTAGTTGACCTTGAAGAGGTGGTGGTAGTGGGTTATGGTGAGATTAAAGCCAAGGACCTGACTTCCTCTATTGCAACTATTAAATCGGAAGAGTTGACAAAAACGCCAAGCGGCCAGGCGATGCAATCTCTGCAGGGAAAAGTAGCCGGCGTTCAGATTGTCAGTGCCGGCGCTCCGGGTAGTGAACCAACAGTTAGGATTCGCGGGATCGGCTCTTATCCCGGTAGCAGTGACTCGCAGCCTCTGTATGTTGTTGATGGGATGTACTTCGATAACATTGACTTTCTGAATCCATCGGATATAGAAACATTGTCGGTACTGAAAGATGCTTCAGCATCAGCGATTTATGGAGTCAGAGCGGCCAATGGCGTTGTTCTGATAACCACCAAAAAGGGTTCGTTAAATGAAAAACCACGGATTACTTATGAGGGGTACATTGGTGTTCAGGTTCCGCAAAATGTTCTGAAGATGGCCAATGCCGAGCAGTTTGTGGATTATGTAAATCAAACCGGAGATGAAGCCGATATTGAGTTCGTGCAAAATGCAATGCAGCGCTACGGCAGAAGCCGCGTGAACCCGAATGTGCCCGACGTGAATACCGACTGGTATGCAGAAATTATGAAGGATGCTGCCAGACAACAAAACCATTCGGTTACCATTTCCGGGGGTAGTGATAATACGGCTTACTCCTTAGGTGTTAGCTATTTCGAACAAGACGGATTGTTGGAAACAGCGAGGAACTCTTATGAGCGGATGAATATCCGCGGAAAGCTTGATTAGGAAGTGAATAATTGGTTGAAAGCAGGCATAAATCTAAATTTGAGTAGCGGGCTAAAATATTCAGCTAACGATGCTGCCTGGTTTAGTGCCTATCATGCCGTGCCTATTCTGCCAAAATACGATATGGAGAATTATGAAGCTCTTACAGAGAGTGGAATCCCCGATGCAAGTCCCTATTCAAGTGCTCATTTGCTCGGGTACAGAGGGGCACAAAATCCTTTTCTGCAACTTGATTACAGTAATAACCGCCAGGATTCCAAAAAGGTTCATAGCGGTATCTATAGTGAAATTTCATTCATTCCGAACAAACTCCGTTTCAAAACCACTTATAATGTCTCTCTGGGGGCAATTAAGAACAGAAACGTTGGTTTGCCTTATTTTGTAACGGATGATGCCAAAAGGCTTTTATCTTCTATTAGCACCGACAGGATAATTGATTATGACCAGTTTCTGGATAATGTTTTAACCTATTCGGACAGTTTTGGTAATCACAATCTTACCGTCATGCTCGGGCAATCTTACAGGGATGAAAGGTATGAATATCTTAGTGGATATGCTGAGGATATTCCTGAGCCACAAAATGCCTGGTATATCGGACAGTCTCGTTCTGAAACCTCGAAACAGGTGAATGACGGGGCAGAGAGAATTTATGGTCTGTCTTACTTTGGCCGTATTTCTTATAACTATGACAACAGGTATCTGGGCTATTTTACACTTAGACGGGAAGGAACGTCAAAATATCAGGAAAAATGGGGAACTTTTCCTGCCTTTGGTTTAGGCTGGGTTGTCTCCGAAGAGTCCTTTTTCAATAATGTTGATTTTGTAGATTTTCTGAAATTCAGAGCCGGCTGGGGACAGTTAGGAAATGATAAAATTGCCCGGGCGGCCGGAGAAAATACCACCAATCCTGTCTTTTTAGCCATTGATGATACTCAGGTAAATGGTACCATCACCACCAGTACATTCGGTTATCTTGAATGGGAAGTTGTGGAAGAAACCAATGTTGGTATCACAGCCAATTTTCTGGACAATCGTTTAAGATTGGAATCAGATTATTTTATAAGAGATACCAAAAAGGCTGCAATTCCTGTCAATCTTAAACTACAATCGGGAAGTATATTAAGAAATGTCGGCGAAATACGGAATTCCGGTCTGGAAGTAGTATTAAACTGGGATGATAATATTACCCGCGACTTGAAGTATTCTGTCGGAATAAATGTTTCAACATTGAAGAATGAGGTGCGCGATTTATACGGACAACCTTATCTGAATGGTGGTATAGCCGAGTTTCGGCAGCGTTCGCAGGTAGGTGAACCACTGCTTTCTTTTTACGGGTATGAGGTCGCAGGGGTCTATCAAAACCAGGCCGAAATTGATGCCGACCCGGTTGCCGTGGAGAACGGACTGGTTCCCGGAGATTTTAAATTTGTGGATCAGGACGGAAACGATGTAATCAATGATGATGATAAGGTGTTCCTGGGATCATACTTCCCCGATCTTACTTATGGTGCTTCATTAGGACTCACCTATAAAAATTTTGATTTCTCAATGAACATTATGGGACAAAGCGGGAATAAAATCCTGAACCGAAAAAGAGGTGAAATTATTTGGACTGATGATACCAATATTGATGCCGATCTGGCCACCGGTTTGTGGAATGGTGAAGGCACATCCAATAAATATCCGTCGGCATCGGGGTTACGACGAGGCTGGAACCAGAATTTCAGTGACTACCTGGTTGAAGACGGCTCTTTCTTCAGAATTCAGAATGTTCAGCTTGGATATAACCTTAACGGAACGCAATTGTTTGGAAAAGGGTTTCCCAATGCCAGGGTATTCGTAACCGCAGAAAGACCATTAACCGTATTCAGCTACAACGGATTTAACCCCGAAGTTCCCAACGGTATTGATCGTCAGTTTTATCCGGTTCCGTCAGTTTATACTGTTGGCTTAAATGTTAAATTCTAAACTCAACTAAAATGAAATTAAACAAAATATACAGATTTTATACACCGGTAATAGTTTTCGGGCTCATAATTTCGTTTTTCAGTTGTACTGAAAAGCTGGACGAGCCTTTCGAAAATGAATCTTTTACCAGTGATGTGGATTATTCCAAAGGCGAGGATATGATATTACCGCTTTTGGGAGCCTATCAGGCGTTGTATACCCGCGGATGGGAAGAACCTGTCACTTTGGGAATTCGTGGCGATGATGTGAATGCTGCCGGTGATCAGGTGCCCATGCAGGAGCAGGATGAATATAAATATTTTCCCAGTCATTGGAATCTGAATGCTGTATGGCAGAATCATTACAACGACATTATTACCGCGTTTACGGCCATGGAGGAAATTGAGAAATACCGTGCTGCAACCGGGAATGATGATTTGGCCGATCAGTACATTGCAGAGTGCCGGGTTATCAGGGCATTTTTATACCTTAACCTTGCCAGATCATTCGGAGGATGCATTGTGATTGATGAGTTGGATAATATTCAGAGTACACCGGTTAGTAATAAAGCCGAAGTAATGCAATACATTGTGGACGAAATGACAGCTGTAATACCTGATCTTCCTGCTGTTCATCCCAATAAGCGGACGGATATAAAAGGGGGAATGACCCAATATACAGCTTATGCCGTTCAGGCTTTGGCTTATCAGGAATTGGAGAATTATCAGGGAGTGGCAGATGCCACCTCCGAAATCATCAGTTCCGGTGAATATGAACTTGCCGATGACTACTATCATCTTTTCAAAAAAGCCGGTAAGCTGGATGATGAAAATATTCTTGAATTCCAGTATTCTGACTTTAATCAGGGTGAAGGTGATCATTTTCCTGAGAATATACCTATGTTTTCACCCTATGGAATTGGAGGCTGGACACCGGTTGTTACAGGAGCTGAAGGTGGCTGGGGGTTTTATGAACCTACTTTAAAGTACATCACGTTTATGCTCGACCGGGGCGAAACAGTTCGTCTGGAAACAAGTGTTGCTTTCACTCCGGATGGTATAACCGAGCTTCAAAATGAGTATGGAACCATTCCCGCATGGATAAGCAACACAAACAGGGAAGGAGACATTTTCAACAACAATGCCCGGCTGAACTTTGGCAGTGCTAAGTTTATTCAACCTTCCACTGAATTGACACCTGGCAGAACCGCACAGGGAAGCAACAAGAATCTGATTGTCATTCGTTACGCCGAGATGCTTCTTATGTACGCCGAAGCATTGACAAGGGGTGCGTCAGGCAACATTTCAATGACAGCTACCGAAGCTGTTAACCTTGTGCGTTCCAGAGCCAATTTATCTCCCCTGTCTGATGTAACCACACAAGATGTACTTGATGAGAAATTTGCTGAGTTGGCCACTGAATGGGGCATAAGATTTTATGACATGGTGCGTACAGAAAATACTTCCGAGCTAAGTTATGGCGGCAGGACCTTTACCATGGATAAAGCTTATCTCCCGTTCCCGGCCGATCAGGTAGCCGAGTTACCACAATTGGAAGAAGGAATTCAATAAAAACCTAAGGATATGAAAGTAGTATATAATAAATTATTCATTTTCGCATTGGCACTTTTGGTCTTCAATGCATGTGATCAAAAATACATTGATGACATTTCAAAAGTTGAGCCCGGCCCGGATGAGTCCGATCCCCAGATAACAGTAAATTTCCCTCCCGATGGCTATGAGCTCCAGACCAATGCTGAACTTGCTTCAATCGAGTTTGATTTTGAAGTAAGGGATGATATTGAAATTGGTTCTGTGACACTTGAAGTAGATGGTAGTGAAATTGCATCTTTTTCCGAATTTAAAGATTACCGGGTTTTTCTTAAAAAATATACTTTTGAGGAAGTTACAACCGGTTCTCACGTGTTTACGGTAACAGCTACCGACCTTGAAGGGAGAAGTTCGACCGTAAGTGTCACTTTCAAAAAAGCACCTCCTTACGTTCCCGAATATGAAGGCGAAATTTTCTATATGCCATTTAATAACGAGTTCAGGGAGATGAACAGCCTGGACCTGGCTACGGTTCAGGGAAATCCCGGCTTTGATGATGGCATTCAGGGTGGAACAGCTTATGCCGGTGCCACCGACGCCTATCTTACCTTCCCGACCACTATTTTGGAAGGTTCCACTGAGGTTAGCGCCAGTATGTGGATGAAGGTGGACGATTCGGCCGATCGTGCAGGTATCCTGGTGGTGGCTCCGCCTGCCGGCAACAACAACGACCGTACAAAAGGGTTCAGATTCTTCCGTGAAGCTGCCGGGAATATGCAGCGATTTAAGCTGAATGTGGGAACCGGCGATTCCGATACCTGGTTCGACGGTGGTGCGGCTGCTGACGTTACACCCAATACCGGAGAATGGGTGCATTTTGCCTTCAGCATTTCGGAAACCGAAGCCGCTGTTTATATCAATGGTGAAGTTGTAAAGCAAGGCGCTTTTGATGGTATTGACTGGACAGGTTGTGATTTGATCTCTATCATGTCGGGTGCACCCAATTGGACAGGATGGAATCATCTTTCAGACCTCAGTCTTTTGGATGAGCTTCGAATTTTCAATAAAGCGCTAACTCAGGAGGAGATTCAAACCATCATGCTGAAGGAGCAATCAACTTTCTATATGGACTTTAACGGAGATTACCAGGATGTCATAAGTGGAACCGATGCCACAGTTGTTGGCGATCCTTCTTTTGAATATGGCGCAGGTGTCTCAGGCGATGCTTACAAAGGTGCAGAAAATGCGTACCTTACTTTTTCTGCCGATGATATCGATGTGCAGGCTGACGCGTTTGGAGCAAGTTTCTGGTTGAATATCAATGGTGTTCCGGACAGAGCAGGAATCCTGGTGATGGGACCTGAGGATGCTGCAAATCCGGACGCTCAAAACGATCGCACACGCGGATTCAGGTTCTTCCGTGAAGCTGCCGGAGATATGCAGAGATTTAAACTGAATGTGGGAACCGGCGATTCCGATAGCTGGTTTGACGGAGGTGAAGCCGCTGATGTGGCGCCCAATACAGGTGAATGGGTGCACTTTGCTTTTGCCATCGACAATACTGAAGCCAGAGTATACATCAATGGTGTTGAGGTGAAACAGGGTGCATTTGACGGCATCGACTGGACGGGATGTGATCTTTTGTCCATCATGTCGGGTGCTCCACGTTTTACCGGCTGGGGTCATTTATCTGACCAAAGTCTGATGGATGAATTGTACTTTTTCGATAAAGCCATTTCTGCAGAGGAGGTGACTCTGTTAATGAATGATGGTTTGTAGATCACACAACTAATGTAAGTTTTTATGACCCGCCGTTTATTTCCGGCGGGTCATAATTTTCTCTTTGCCTTATATATAACAGTCCGTTAAACTTTTACAATACATTGCAAATCAATTGTTTGTGATTAAAAGTTTTTATTAAAATGCAGTATATCACCAGATTATATAAATTATCTAATATCTGATAATCTAATAATCTAATATCTACTTAATCTATTTAGATGCGCGAATTACTCTTTCTGCCGTTATTGTTTGTTTTGCTGATTTCTGTTTCATGCAAAGATGATTCTGATTCTGAGGTAGAGACAGAAAAGCTTTCTGTTTCCTATGTTTATATTGGAGACAGGGAATTATCGACAGCCGGTGATAACAACGATGTGTCTGTTGATGAACCGGTCCAGATCAGGTTTGACAAACCGGTTAAACTCCAATCGGTTGAGGAAAATATTACACTTGAAAATTCTGCCGGTCAGCTGGTAGAATTGACTTTTTCCCCTTTTGATCAGAATAAACTTTTCAAAATAGATCATCCCGTGCTGGCTGAAAACAGCACCTACACGCTTACTATTTCCGGGTTACTGGAGGGAGAGGGCAACGAAACTTTTGATGAACAGATTTATGTTTTCTCCACCCTTACAAATCCTTTGGTTTTGGAATCCATTTTGATAGACGATGAGGAAATTAATCCGACGCAGCGCATTATGGATGTCAGCCGAAATCCTCGAATTGATTTCCATTTTAATATTCCGGTGGAAACCGATGATTTTGGCGACTATTCATCGTTAAGCACCAATGGTATTCAGGTGGCGTATACTTTGAGTCAGTCGGATGATAAGACCATTTCATTATCAGCCGTTCAGACGCTGGAGGATTACAAGAAATACCGGATCAGAATTTCTTCAAATATTGAACAACGAACCGGTCGTCCTTTTGACGGACTGGATATGACCTTTTTCACTCAACTGGATTCTACACCCAAATTTCCTGAAATTACCGACGAAGAACTGTTGACCAGGATTCAACAGCAAACGTTTAAGTATTTCTGGGATTTCGGACATCCTGTAAGCGGTTTGGCCCGCGAACGCAATACTTCAGGTGAAACGGTAACTTCCGGCGGTTCAGGATTTGGTATCATGGCCATTATTGTTGGTATTGAACGAGGATTTATCACACGCGATGAAGGAATTGACCGGTTACACACCATTGTTGATTTTCTTGAAACCGCCGATCGCTTTCATGGTGCATGGTCTCACTGGCTCAATGGAAGCACCGGAGAGGCTTTACCTTTTAGTTCAAAAGACAATGGCGGCGATCTTGTGGAAACATCATATATGGCAGCCGGGTTACTGACTGCCCGTCAATATTTGAATGCCTCTGATCCTGACGAAAATGTGCTGATAGACAAGATTAATGCCTTATGGAATGCTATTGAATGGGACTGGTATACCCGGGGTGGACAAAATGTGCTTTACTGGCACTGGTCGCCCGACTACGACTGGGAGATGAACATGCAGATCAAAGGGTATAATGAAGCTTTAATAACCTTTATCATGGCTGCTTCGTCCTCTACACATTCCATTTCTGCCGATGTGTATCATCAGGGATGGGCACTTGACGGGGAAATTGTTAATGGCAATGACTATTATGGAATTCCTCTGCCCCTGGGTCAGCAATATGGCGGACCTTTATTTTTTGCACATTATACTTTTATGGGAATTGATCCTCGGAATCTTTCCGATCGATATGCCAGTTATTGGGAACAAAACCGTAATCACACTCTTATCAACCGGGCACATTGTATTACCAATCCGAATAATTATGTCGGTTATAGTGAAGAATGCTGGGGACTTACTGCAAGTGACAATCATGAGGGATATTCAGCTCATTCACCCACCAATGATCCGGGGGTGATTACCCCCACTGCCGCTATTTCTTCTATTCCTTATACCCCGGAAGAATCGATGGCTGCCATACGCTTTTTTTATTATCAGATGGGCGACCGACTGTGGGGTGAATACGGTTTTTACGATGCTTTTAACGTAACGGAAGAGTGGACGGCCGACTCATATCTGGCCATCGACCAGGGACCTGTTATTGTGATGATAGAAAACTACCGTACCGGTCTGATATGGAATTTGCTCATGTCCTGTCCTGAGGTACAGGCTGGTCTCTCAAAACTGGGATTTAGTTATTAATAACTGAATCTGAAGAGCCCCGGGGCAGGAAAAAATGCCCGGGAAGGGTAAAAAATGCCCGGGGAAGGTAGAAAATGCCCGGGGCAGAAAAAAAATGCCCGGGGAAAGAAGAAAATACCCGGGGAACGGTAGAAAATGCCCGGGGATGACAGAAAATTCCCGGGGAAAGAAGAAAACGCCCGGGGAAGGTTGAAAATAACTAGTACTAGTGCGTGTCTATAAAATCGCAAAGATTTTTACAATATGTGTGTCAGTTCAGAAAGTGCCGGTTGCAAGGCTTGCGAAGCCGCCAAAAAAGCAGTTTACTTTTCGTAAATGAGTATTTTGGCGGCGAGCGTAACACAGCAAATGTACTTTATGAACAGACACTAATTACAATAGATCGTTAGATTATTAGATATTAGATTATTAGATTATCAGATATTAGATAATTTATATAATCTTGTGATATACTGCATTTTAATAAAAAATTTTTAATCACAAACAATTGATTTGCAATGTATTGTAAAAGTTTAACGGAGCATTGTAATTAAGGACAGGAGAAAAAGGCTAAATCCTAACTTCTTATATGACTCCAATCTCCAAAAAAGCGAGGTGGGAGTGGGAGTGGTTAAATGAACAACATCTAATAAGGAAAATGATGAACAAAGTAATTAACATATTAAAGCTGACCGTTGTTTTTATTGCTTTCTTTATGGCAGCTTGCAATTCCGGCAGTAAAAAGTCCGGAGAAACTACGAAAACAAATGCCAACGAAATATCGGATGATTCACTGTTGAATCTTGTGCAATATCGCACATTTCAATATTTCTGGGATGGGGCTGAGCCTAATTCGGGTATGGCACGTGAAAGATTTCATGTGGACGGCCATTATCCCCAGAACGACAAGCATATTGTCACCACCGGTGGCAGCGGATTTGGTCTGATGGCCATTCTGGTAGGTGTGGAACGGGGCTTTATCTCCAGAGAAGAAGCCTTTCAGAGGTTTCAGAAAATAGTTGGTTTTCTTGAAAAGGCCGATCGTTTTCATGGTGCCTGGCCGCACTGGTTAAATGGGGAATCCGGAAAAGTAAAGCCATTTTCTAAGTATGATGACGGAGGGGACCTGGTAGAAACTGCTTTTCTGGTGCAGGGGCTGCTGGCTGTGAAACAATATTTTAAAGATGGTACTGAGGCCGAAAAACATCTGGCCGAAAAAATCGACCGGTTATGGCGTGAAGTGGAATGGAACTGGTACACTAAAGGGGGAGAAAACATCCTTTACTGGCACTGGTCGCCTAACCACGGCTGGAAAATGAATTTTGGTGTTACAGGCTATAACGAGTGCATGATTATGTACATTCTGGCAGCTTCATCGCCTACTCATCCTGTCGACCCGGATGTTTACCACAAAGGTTGGGCGATGAATGGCGACATTGTTGTTAAGAATACAACATTTGGTCATACATTAACGCTTAAGCATCATGTTGATCCCCAAAAAGGGGGGCCTTTGTTTTGGGCGCATTATTCATGGCTTGGGCTCGATCCCCGGGGCCTTTCCGACCGTTACGCCAATTACTGGGACAACAACGTGGCGCATACGCTGATCAATCGTCAGCATTGCGTTAATAATCCAGACAACTATAAGGGTTACGGGGAGAATTGTTGGGGGCTTACTTCCAGCTACACTGTCCCCGGAGCCGCAGCTTATGTGAGAGGGCAAACCAATGAAAAACCATCGCCCGGGAATTCCGATCAAACAAGTTATGCCGGACACAGGCCTTCTTTCGATCTTGGCGTCATTGCGCCAACGGCTGCATTATCTTCCATGCCTTACGCTCCGGATAAGGTAATGCCGGTCATTCGTCACTTTTATGAAGATTTGGGAGATAAAATTTGGGGGCCTTACGGGTTTTACGATGCTTTCAGTGAAGAGTATGAATGGTATCCCAGACGCTACCTGGCCATTGATCAGGGCCCCGTTCCGGTGATGATTGAAAACTACCGAACAGGCCTGCTGTGGGAGCTTTTTATGCAGGATGAGGATGTTCAGAAAGGGCTTGATAAGCTGGGTTTTTAACCATCTAAAAGAAATAAAATCATGCAAACACATAAGATTCTCATTTTGCTTTTGGGCATTACAACGGGCAGTATCAATACTTTCGCGAAAGAGCCCCATTACTTTCCTTACCTTTACTGGCACTGGTCGCCCAGGCATGCCTGGCACATCGATCACCGGTTGATAGGCTGGAACGAGACCCTGATTACCTATTTCCTGGGTATCGCATCTTCTTCGCATGGTATTGATCCCGGAATGTATTATTCGGGATGGGCGTCACAGGACACCATTGCCCGCGATTACAGGGTCAACTGGGGAAAAACTGCAGAAGGATTAAAAACAAACTAAAAAAGAGGAAGTGAATTTCAGGTCTTCCAAAGATCAAATGCCTGTGATGGAGAAACTTTGTCTGGCAAATCCGGAGGAAGGGAAAGAGCAATTGAAAATAAAAAACAGCTCGGGAAAAAGAATGATGCTTGATTATCTGAAATTTGAATCTGTAAAATAAATTATCATGAGAAAAATAAAATTATCAATAGTAGTTATACTGGGCCTGGTTTTGCCTCTTGTATCGTGTGGAAATATTGAATCCACCGGCAATGCCCCGCAATGGAAGAGCTACAGCGGTGATCCGGTAATAGAGAGAAAGGTGGATTCGGTGCTAAACCTGATGACACTGGAAGAGAAAATAGGGCAGATGAATCAGTATTCCGGAAATTTTGCGGTTACGGGAGAGGTAGCTGAAACCAAAGCAGGAGAATATTTGAAAAAAGGAATGATCGGAAGCACATTTAACACTTTTGGAGCCGATCATATAAGAATGCTTCAGGAACAAAATCTAAAATATTCAAGGTTGAAAATTCCCATGCTTTTTGCAGCCGATGTCATTCACGGTCTGGAAACCACCTTCCCCATACCGTTGGCCGAAGCATGCTCATGGGATTTGGAACTGATGGAACAAAGCGCCCGTATCGCTGCTGAAGAGGCAACGGCATCCGGTATTGCCTGGAATTTTGCGCCTATGATCGACATAGCCCGCGATCCCCGTTGGGGCCGCGTGATGGAAGGTGCCGGAGAAGACCCTTACCTTGGAAGTCTGGTGGCTCGTGCCCGTGTAAAAGGATTTCAGGGGATAGAAACCTATAAAGATTTTTCCAAAATCAACACCATGATGGCTACCAGCAAGCACTTTGTCGGGTATGGTGCTGCCCAGGCAGGTCGCGACTATCATTCGGTTGATATGTCTGTTCGGACACTTCATGAAACTTATCTGCCTCCGTTTAAAGCAGCTGTTGATGAGGGGGTAACTTCCTTTATGACCGCTTTTAATGATTTAAACGGGGTTCCCTGTACCGGAAATAAATATCTTTTTAAGGAAATATTGCGCGACCAATGGGGGTTTGGCGGAATGGTGGTTACCGATTATACTGCCATTCAGGAAATGGTGGCCCACGGATTTGCCAGGGATATTAAACATGCTACAGAGTTGGCCATTGATGCAGGTATCGACATGGATATGATCAGTGAAGGTTTCGTTACCTGTCTGAAAGAGTTGGTTGAGGAAGGCAAGGTCTCTGAAAAACAAATTGACGTTGCTGTTTCCCGCATTCTGGAAATGAAATTTTTGCTGGGCTTGTTTGATGACCCCTTCAAATATTGTGATGCAGAACGCCAAAAGAAGACGGTAATGAATCCCGAATACCTGAAGGCTGCCAGGGAAGTGGCTCAGCGATCAATTGTCCTTCTTGAGAATAAAAACAATGTGTTGCCTCTGGAGAAGGATGAACCAAAGCGTGTGGCTCTTATCGGACCGTTTGTGAAGGAACGTGAAAGTCTTAACGGAGAATGGGCCATTAAAGGTGACCGTAGTAAGTCTGTTACCCTGATGGAAGGCCTGCAGGAAAAATATCGGGATTCTCAGGTTAAGTTTTCTTATGCACAGGGAACCTCCTTACCGGTTATTGACAGAACCACGCAAAAAGTTTCTACAACCACGGTACCCGACAGAAGTGGCTTCCCTGAGGCAATTAATCTTGCCCGAAACAGTGATGTCATCCTGGTGGCCATGGGCGAGAAGTATCATTGGTCGGGTGAGGCAGCCAGCCGCACCGACATTACTTTGCCAGGGAATCAGCGTGAACTTCTGAAAGAATTGAAAAAGACCGGAAAACCGATTATCCTGGTACTGTTTAATGGTCGTCCTTTAGATTTATCGTGGGAAGCAGAAAACATGGATGCCATTGTTGAAGCATGGTATCCCGGAACAATGGCCGGACATGCTGTCGCTGACGTGCTTTCGGGCGATTACAACCCGTCTGCCAAACTGGTGATGACTTTTCCACGCAACGTTGGACAGATTCCCATCTTCTATAATGTTAAAAACACCGGACGGCCTTTTGACGAAAATAATCCTGCTGATTATCGCTCTTCTTATATTGACAGCCCCAATAGTCCGGTTTATCCTTTTGGCTATGGGCTGAGTTATACCTCTTTCGAATACACCAACGCGATGATCAGTTCCAAAAAACTGGAACGCGGAGGAGACCTGACCGTCTCGGTTGATGTAACCAATACCGGAAATATGGACGGTGAAGAAGTGGTGCAGCTCTATATTCACGATAAAGTGGGGTCTGTTGTACGTCCCGTAAAAGAGTTGAAAGGATTTAAAAAGATACATCTTAAGAAAGGAGAAACAAAGGCCGTTGAATTTACCATCGATGAAGAGATGCTGAAAATGTACAATATCGATATGGAATGGGTGGCTGAACCCGGTGAATTTGAAGCCTGGATCGGAGCCAGTTCGGCCGATGAATCCAATCATCTGGAGTTTTCCCTGGTTGAGTAATCAATATCTACATAGGAACCAATTCTGCTGAAGTCAAATCAGTACAGGTCAACCGGGAAAAGTAAAACAAATATATCAGGGTTTGCCAAGATATTTAAAGGCTCTGAAAGACGAAATATCATAAAACCCCTGTCGCCCCGTGCAAAAATAAACACTATGAAAAAAACAGGATACATACTTACATCGGCGGTATTACTCCTGAGCACTTCAATTAGCAAGGCTCAGGAAATAATACCGGAGACGTACTGCAATCCGCTGGATATCGACTATACTTATATGGTTTACAATTCGGCAATGAATATCTCCTATCGCTCCGGCGCCGATCCGGCAGTGGTCGAATTTCGTGATGAGTACTATATGTTTGTAACCCGTTCATTCGGTTACTGGCATTCCACTGATCTGGTGAACTGGGAATTTATTGAACCCGAAAAATGGTTCTTTGAAGGTTCAAATGCACCGACGGCTTTTAACTATAAAGATTCGGTAATCTATTTTGCCGGGGATCCGGCCGGTTACGGGAGTATTCTCTATACCGATGATCCAAAAAGCGGGAAATGGAAACCTACAGCTTCAATCACTAATAATATTCAGGATTCGGAACTATTTATCGACGATGACGGAAAGACTTATCTGTACTGGGGCTCTTCCAATGTGCATCCCATAAGGGTGAAAATGTTGGATAAGGATGACCGCTTCCTTGAAACCGGCGTAAAAAAAGACCTGATCAACCTTGTTGAAGAAGAACATGGCTGGGAACGGTTTGGCGAAAACAATTTTCACCCTGTTTTAAAGGAGGGATATATTGAAGGAGCATCTATGACCAAACACAACGGGAAATACTATCTGCAATATGCGGCTCCGGGGACACAATTTAATGTTTACGGCGATGGTGTTTACATTGGGGATTCTCCGCTCGGACCGTTTGAGTATATGAAGAATAACCCGATGAGTTTCAAGCCTGGCGGATTTACCAACGGTGCCGGTCATGGCATGACCATGCAACAAACCAACGGGCAGTACTGGCATTTTGCCACCATGGCACTGGCGTCCAATTCTCATTGGGAACGCCGGCTTTGTATGTTTCCCACCTATTTTGACGAGGATGGCCTGATGTATTCCAATACCCATTATGGCGATTATCCGCGTTATGCACCCAATCATCCTACCAGGGCCGGTCAGCATACCGGGTGGATGTTACTTTCCTACAAAGGAAAGACCACGGTTTCTTCATCGAAAGAGCAGATCCGGAAAAGCACCTCTACTGACGGGGAATATGACATCACGGAAATGCCTTTGAAAACAAATGATGAAGGTGAAATAATTTCGGTAGTTCTGACCGATGAAAGTCCAAAGTCTTTTTGGGTAGCCGAAGCCAATGATGATGAGCAATGGGTGGAAATTGAAATGCTCTCGCCCGGGAAGATATACGCGTTTCAGGTGAATTTTCACGACCATAACACAGGTATCTACACACGTGTAAATGGTTTGCGGCACCGTTTTACCATCGAAGTGTCGGAAGACGGGGAGAACTGGGAAACGGTGGTCGACCGGAGCGACAGTTACAAGGATGCTCCCAATGCCTATATTGTCCTCAATCAGCCGGTTCGGGCAAAGTTTGTTCGCTACAACAATGTAAAAGTTCCGGGGAAAAACCTCGGCCTCTCCGAGATTCGGGTATTTGGTAAAGGTTACGGTGAAAAACCTGCACAAGTGAAGAATTTTAAAGTGAACCGCCAGGAAGACAGGAGAAATGCTTCCTTCTCCTGGGAGCCGGTAGAAGGCGCCCAGGGCTACAACATCCGCTGGGGCATTGCGCCAGACAAACTGTACCAGTCATGGCTTGTTTATGATGTAAATGAGCATTTTATGCGTAATCTGGACCGGGACACAGAATATTATTTCTCTATCGAAGCCTTTAATGAGAATGGGATTTCTGAGAAAACGGACATAATAAAAATAAAATAATGATTGATATGATGAAATGAGCATGGCAGGGATTGCCACAAAAAGAATATATTAAAATCTTTCACTACTG
>NZ_AHZV01000121.1 GCF_000250735.1 Anaerophaga thermohalophila str. Valhall | reverse complement strand
TAAACTTTATGTCATTGCGCCTCTGCGTTTAGGCTTTTTAACTGACTATTGCCATGCAATACACCTCAAAAAATAATAATTTGACGCATTTTGCAGCCTGCAAAGTTATAAATTTAAACTAAACTGCTATAATTCTTAATTTTTGTTTTCAACATCGGGCATGTGAACTTCCAATAATTTGCACTTTCCTTCTGATTTAATGGTAAACTCCTTCAACTCCGCCGGTATCAGAACCGTTTCGCCCATCGAAATAGGCTCTCTTTGATTTCCATAATATGTAATCTCAGCATTTCCCTCAACACACATCAGTATGATGAAAGAATCCAGGTTGTAAAAATCTTTTTGTAGTTCATGACCCTCTAAATAAATGAGGCTGGTCACGAAGTAGGGCGATTCAACGATACGGTTTACATCGTTCGGTCTGACATCATAGACGGTTTTATAATTATCGCCACCGGAAAAATCAATGGCATCCAGAGCCAGTTCTGTGTGTAATTCCCGTGCATTACCCTTCGCATCACGACGATCGAAATCATAAATCCGGTATGTTACATCCGATGTTTGTTGAATTTCGGCAAGCAGAATACCTTTTCCAATGGCATGAACTCTGCCTGCGGGAATAAAAAACACATCGCCCGGCGACACTTCATGACTTGCCAGCAAATCTTCAAGCCTTTTTTCCTTCAAAGCTTTCAGATACTCCTCCTTGCTGGTATCTTTTTTAAACCCGCTAATCAGACGGGCGCCCTGGTCAGCTTGCATTACATACCACATTTCTGTTTTCCCGAAGGAATTGTGACGTTTTCGCGCCAGCTCATCATCAGGATGTACCTGAATTGACAGAACATCGTTGGCATCTATAAATTTAATTAACAGCGGGAACTCTGTTCCGTATTTTTCAAACACCTTATCACCAACAAGTTCCGACATATATATCTCCAACAACTCATTCAAAGAGTTCCCCTTCAAAAAGCCGTTGCTTACTACAGATACATCACCGGGCACACCGCTCAGTTCCCAGCTCTCTCCTATATCTTTAGCAGCTCCTGTGTTTTTATTTAATACTGAGTGCAATTTTTCACCTCCCCAAATTCTTTGTTTCAGGATGGGTTCGAACTTCAAGGGGTATAACTTTCTTTCCATAACATTAACTTGTTAGTTTTTTTCTGTCTATAAAATGCCAGGCAAGGCTTGCGAAGCCGCCAAAAACGGAGTTTACTTTTCGTAAATGAGTATTTTGGCGGCGAGCGTAACACAGCAAATGGTACTTTATGGACAGACACTATTTAACCTGCTTTAAACAAAAACACAAAGATAAGGACTTCCTTTTAATCCTCTCCTTGTTTTTGCCGGGCAAATAAATTTGAAATTCTTTGTGTTTGTCCTTACCGGTAATCCGTTTAAACGACCTATTTTTGCAAACAAATAAAAATGAAACGAATCCCGATTACCTGGAACGAATGCCATTATACCTTAAAATCAATTTTTATACGCATGATAATTACCGATGCACACTTTGTAACAAGCAGCACACATCCCAATGATTGTCCTGCACCGGATAAACCCGAATATGCTTTTATCGGACGTTCAAATGTGGGCAAATCTTCGCTTCTGAACATGCTTTGCAATCGACACAAACTGGCCAAAACATCGGGTACACCGGGAAAAACCAGGCTTATTAACCACTTTCTTATCAATAATACGTGGTATATGGTTGACTTGCCCGGGTATGGCTATGCAAAACGCCCAAAAGCCGAAAGGGAAAAATTCACAAAAATGATCGACAGCTATTTATTCGGTCGACCAAATCTTGTTAATCTATTTGTATTGATCGATAGCCGACACTCACCCATGAAGCAGGATCTGGATTTTATTTTCAACCTGGGAACAAATAATATTCCTTTTTCAATAGTATTTACAAAAACGGACAAACTTAAACCCGGGGTTCTGGAAAAAAACACCAACATCTATAAAGAGCGGCTGCTTCAGGACTGGGAAATTCTGCCACCTATATTTTTCACTTCAGCAGCGAATAAAAGAGGACGTGAAGAACTACTGAATTATATTGAAAATCTAAACAATTCATAACCCGACCTTTTAACAAAACCTGATTTTTCTTATATTTGCAAGCAGACAATCCTAATAAAATAACTGATAAACAGGATATTAAATGCCACCCAAAGCACCAATCAAACTTTTTTCGGGAACAAACACCCGGTATCTGGCCGAAAAAATAAGCCTTTGCAATGGAAGAGAACTTGGAAACATAAACCTGACGCGCTTCAGTGACGGCGAATTCACAACCGCCTACGAAGAAACTATCAGGGGAGCACATGTTTTCCTTATCCAGTCAACCTTTCCCCCGTCGGACAATCTTTTTGAATTGCTAATGATGATCGATGCTGCCAAAAGAGCATCTGCCTATAAACTGGTAGCCGTTATTCCGTATTTTGGTTTTGCACGACAGGATCGCAAGGACAAGCCCAGGGTAGCTATTGGAGCAAAGCTGGTGGCCGATCTTCTTACAACAGCCGGAGTGGACAGAATAATTACCATGGATCTTCATGCCGATCAAATACAGGGCTTTTTTGATATTCCGGTTGACCATCTCTACGCATCCAGTATCTTTGTTCCCCATATCCGAAAATTGAATCTGGACAATCTGGTCGTGGCATCACCCGATGTGGGGGGCACTAAAAGGGCAAATACTTACGCCAAATTTCTTGATGCACCAATGGTTATCTGCCATAAGCATCGCTCCAAAGCCAACATTGTGGATGAGATGCGTATCATCGGAGATGTAGCCGGGAAAAACGTGGTGGTACTCGATGACATGGTAGACACAGCGGGAACACTCACCAAAGCAGCAGATATGATGATTGAACAAGGAGCAAAAAGTGTCAGAGCTTTTGCAACACACCCTGTACTTAGCGGACCGGCATACGAGAATATTGAAAAATCAAAAATTTCTGAAGTTTACGTCACAGATTCCATTCCTCTCCGTGAAAAATCAGACAAAATCAAAGTTCTCTCTGCAGCTCAGTTGTTTGCCGACACCATCGACAAAGTTTATAATTACCAGTCAATAAGTACACAATTTGTAATTTAAATTATTATATTTGCGGCCGCCAAAAACGGCATCGTGTGATGGGAAATTAAGGTTTCACATTACGATCTTAATTTTGAGTAACACATTTAAAACTATCAAAATGCAAACAATTGAACTGAAAGCGTCCAGGCGTGACAATCTTGGAAAAACAGCCACAAAACAACTAAGGAGAGAGGGCAGAGTACCCTGTGTTATTTATGGTGGCAAAGAAACCATTCATGCTTCTGCTCTCCTGAAAGACTTCAACAAACTGGTTTATACGCCAAAAGTACACCTTGTTAACCTGAATGTTGATGGCAAAAAATATAATGTTGTCATTCAGGATATACAGTATCATCCGGTATCAGATGACGCTATTCACGTAGATTTCCTTCAGGTATTTGATGACAAACCCATTACCATGGAAATCCCCGTAAAACTCAAAGGTCTGGCTGCCGGAGTAAAGGCTGGTGGTAAGTTAAGTCTCGAGAAAAGAAAACTTAAAGTCAAAGGACTGGCTAAAGATATGCCCGACACACTTGAAGTTGACATCACCAATCTTGGCCTGGGTAAAGGTATTCAGGTTGGACAACTTAATTTCGACAATTTAGAGCTTCTTAATAACAAAAATCAGGTTGTTGTTTCGGTTAAACTTACCAGGGGTGCACGTGCTGCAGGCCAAACCGGTGAAGAAGAAGGAGAAGAATAGCCTTTTAATAATGTATTTAAAACCTCCATATTTTCGTTATATGGAAGTTTTTGTGTTTATTAGCAGCAACTAATTAGTGTCTGTCCATAAAGTGCCATTTACTGTGTTACGCTCGTCCGAAAATTACTCATTTACCATGAGTAAACTCCGTATTTTCGGACTTCGCAAGCCTTGTAAATGACACTTTCTGAACAGACACACATACAGTAAAAATTTTTTGCGAGTTTATAGGCACGCACTATTTAGTGTCTGTTTTTGCGATTTATCTTTTATGACCAATATATTCAAAATAATAAAGAAAGCTCTGCGTCTTGCAGATCAACAACCAGACAACACCGTGAAATATTTAGTTGCAGGACTGGGAAACATCGGAAAAGAATACGAGCATACCCGTCACAACATTGGTTTCGATATTCTTGACTCACTGGCCGAAAAAGAAGGCATTGAATTTGACGACAGAAGATACGGCTCGGTTGCGGAATACAAATTTAAAGGTCGTAACTTTGTTTTACTGAAACCATCAACCTATGTAAATCTAAGTGGAAGGGCAGTCAATTACTGGATGAAGAAAGAAAAAATACCGGCAGAGCGTCTTCTGGTTATTGTTGATGATCTGGCACTTCCTTTTGGTACCTTGCGTCTGAGAGCCAGGGGGAGTGATGCCGGCCATAACGGACTGAAAAGCATCAATCAGATACTGGGACATAATCAGTACGCACGTTTGAGATTTGGAATCGGAGATAACTTTCCCAGAGGCAGACAGGTTGAATATGTTTTGGGTAAATGGTCGCCAGAGGAACAGGCTTCTCTTCCCGAACGCATCGATATGGCCATCGACATCATCAGGGGATTCGGAACCATTGGACTGGCACAAACCATGAGCCGATACAATAACAGATAAGTCAGTTAGCGTTTGGCAACAAAGATACTATTTAGTGTCTGTCTATAATGTGGTTGAAATATTGCTTTTTTTGATTGATGCAACTGATACTGCTGCTCTGTTTATTTGCTGTACAAGAGACATACTTTTCATTCGTATAAAATTGATTTTTTAAGATCGAATGGAACTTGCATGCAAGAATTAATACATGTTCTTATTGCTATAATCCTTGCCATGCTCGTTTTATATTAGGAAAAAGAACTGCTTAATTTATAACCATTATTTATCAACTCTTTTGAAATCTTATGAGTCCGGTCTAAAAAGCATCTTTGTTGCCAAACTCTGTGTTGTTTTAAATTTTTGCATCCTTATTAACAACGAGTTAACTCCGGTACAAAAATTTAAAACGCCTTGATTTTGACAAAAATATGCTTTTTATACCGCACTCATCTTATAAATTTTTAATTTCTAAAAAGTAAAATACAACATATAAATTACATTAAACTATATTTCAACTACATATAAACAAATTGCGAGTTTTCATTAAATTCGTGGCAGAACCTAAATAATAAAATACTGATGAATACAGATGAAAGCGTACGCATCGATAAGTTTTTATGGGCAGTCAGGCTCTTCAAAACCAGAAGCGTAGCAGCCGAAGCCTGTAAGAAAGGACGGGTTGCCATTGACGGACAGCCTGTGAAGTCGTCACGCCTTGTCAGACGTGGAGACGAGATATCCATTAAAGTTCCTCCTGCAATAAAAACCTATAAGGTGCTTGATCTTTCAGAAAAACGAATGGGTGCAAAACTTGTCCCCGGATTTATAGAAGATATTACACCCCGCGAAGAGCAGGATTTGCTGGAGATGGCGCGCATGACACAAAAAATGAACCGTCCCAAAGGCTCCGGACGGCCTACAAAAAAAGACCGACGAGACCTGGACAACCTGAACAGCCAGGGGTGGGACTTTTTTGACTGAATCGTGACGGAACTTAAATCAAACTCAGTTTTATTCAGAAAAAATGATTGTTTCCAAACATAAAAAACAAAACGACATTGCCGGATATGTTCTTTACATGTGGCAGATAGAAGACCTCATACGGGCCAATGATCTTGATATGGCCAAAATTGAAAAAACCGTGATTTCGCAATATGAACAACCCGGGGATGTAAAACAGGAACTTCGCGATTGGTACGGAAACCTGGTGGCCATGATGAAGAACGAAAAAAAAGAAGGAAGCAGGTCATCTGCAAGTCATCACCAACACGGTGAATGACATGAACAGTCTTCATATCAGGTTAATGCATGAACCCAAAGAGGTTGCCTATCAGCATCAGTTTATGAAGGCTGTTCCCCTCATTAAAGAACTGGAGCCAAAAATGAAACCCGCTCCGAAACACGACATCGAACTCATGCTGGCTGCTATGTATAATGCTTTTGTCCTGAAACTGAAAGGCCGGCAGATTTCGAAGGATACCAATGAAGCATTGAAAATCTTTGGAAAGACGCTTTCGCTGTTATCCGCAAAGTACCGTGAAGAACAGAAAGGAGGTCTCAATCCTGAATAATTGTACAGGTATCGCGTTTCCCGAACCAACGGTAGCGATTGTCAGCAATAATTCTGTAACACCATCTCACCGCTGAGGAAGGAAGTGCATTCAAGATATGAAAATAAAAACGACCGGGTTTTCCGGCATGAGCCAGGACAAATAAAATAGCAGAAGGGCCCGTAAGAAAATTCTCTTCTTCGGTAATTACAACCACCTCATCAAAAGTGTCTAAAGTATATCCTGTCCTTTCTAAAACATGAGCGCCCTTTTCGGACTGCGCTGAGATCAATTCTAAAGAGTTTCCTGCCTTTCTCTTAAGCCATCTGGCAAAGCCGCTACATAACACACAATAACCGTCAAAAAGCACCGTAGCCTTATTCATAACATCTTATCCGTGCTTAAACACAAAAAGAAGGCCCGTCTTCTGCCGGGCCGTCACTTCCAATCTCGTCTGCATCCTGCTCCCTGAAAGGAAATTCCTCAGGAATATTACCGAGTTCCTCTGCTCTTTTACCTACTCCGTTCTCACGAAATATTCCAAAAAGAAAATCCCTGTCACTCAGCCTTTTCTTACAATACACCTTTACCTTTCTTTCCATAGGCAAAAAGTTTTTCAGGGTTCAACAATTTTCTCAGACATGCCGAAGCACAACTTGCTTTTTCCAGGGGCATCTGAGCATTACTTGAGGAAGGGGTTTGAATAAAACAACGTAGTATAATGAAAAGTTCAGACCTGCCTGTTTAGTGTCTGTCCATAAAATCAATAGTCTGTTGAAAAAGCCTGAACGCAGAGACGCAATGACGTAAAGTAGAGACGCCCAAATTGGGCGTCTTTACCTTACCAGACATCTGTAAAAGTTTAACGGAGTATTGTAAAGTAATATTTGTTGTGTTTGGCTTGCAACTGGCACTTTCTGAACAGACACATATATTGTAAAAGTTTTTGTGGGTTTATAAACACGCACTATTTTACCACCAGGTCCACCCTTCGGTTAACCATCTGCAAACCATGTGGGGACAATTCGTCAACCGGAGAAAGCGGGTCTATTTCTCCTTTAGGGAAAATCTCAATTCTGGAAGATTCAATACCCAGTTCCCTGACCAGGAATTTTTTTACTGCAAGACATCGCTGTCTGCTCAGTTCAAAATTATCATCTTCATTTCCGTCGCTATCAGAATAACCATAAAGCCAAACTTTCTTTTCAGCATCCTGATGTAACTCTATTGCCACCTCTCCCATCAAAAGCTGGTCGGCCGGACTAAAAGCACGTGGCGTTCCGGGAGAGAAAAATATGGTTCTAACGTTATAATTGTCGTAAACAACCTTCAGTGTCTCCGTTATTACTACAGAATCTTTGTGAACAGGCCGGTTGGCCTCATATTCGGCAATATCCTCGGAAAGGCGCCGAACTTCTTCTTCAATTCTGCTCTTTTGCCTACGCCCAAACATATCCATCCCCTCGGCCCGGTATGTCCAGCGCATATGGCGACGTTGCTTATCACCAAACTTATAGCTCACGTTTAGAGCGGTAAATAAGTAACGGTCGTTTGTTGCCCCTGTCAGGATATTGTCAAGGTTGTCTGAAGCAGAAAAACGAAGTATGCTTTCAAGTCCGACATCAAAGTTGTCATTGATTCTGTACATTATTCCAACACCAAACGGAATAACAATCTCCTTTTGACGGGCTCTTGTCTGCCCGGGAGCACTCTTATCATAACCAAGAACAACATAATCGGAACTTTCCGTATCGTATATTTCGTTCCTCCGAACCACATCGCCTGTTTCCCGGTGTAGTAAACGACTGCGAAACAAGGTAGAGCCAACACCGATTTTCAGATAATAATTCCAGTGATCGTTAACAGGCCCAGGATCTGGTAACATCTGATTAATGATGGCAATGCCGTTGATAGAAATATCCATCATGTCGCCTTCAAAACCGTATCTTCCTTCTACGCCCGACATATCGCTTTGCAGATATTGAAGTTCCACGGCAAAGGCAGGTACCAAATGCTTTGTTATCCAAACCGATGGCCCGAAATGAACATCCTGGTCAGGGAAAAGTGTGTACCCTCTCAGATCGGAATACATAAAAACAGGGCCGATTCCCGCTGCAACCGACCAGGAATTATATTTCTGTCCGAAAGAATAGATCATTTCCGGGGTTTTGACAAATGGCGATCCCTCCCTCATTTGTCCACGAACCGGTATAGTGAGAATTAGTAACGTGATTACTATAATCGAAAATCTCATTCCTCAGTTTTTTGATCTTTCAAAAGAAAAATATCGACACGGCGGTTGACCATATGAACCCCTCCCGGAGCCAACTCTTTAGTATCCGACAATAAATCTGTTTCTCCCCTTGGTTCGGTTTCAAACCTGTTCCTGTCAATGCCATAATCATTGACCAGAACATCAATAACGGCATCGCACCTTCGCTGACTTAACTTTACATTATAATCATCAGAACCTCTTTCATCGCAATACCCCTGAACAAGTACTCTCTCATCCTCATTTTCTTTCATAAACCGGGCAACTACCGCAAGAGTTTTGTGGGAAGCAGCTGTTATCCTTGCTTTGTCAAACTCAAAAAATACAGAAGCTGTAAGATCATCCCTTCGTATAACACTTTCCTTGTAAACATAGGTGGTGTCAGTAACAGAAGAATCATTGGCCGCAATGTAATCCAACCGACGGCGCAAGGAATCAAGTTCCTGTGCCAGCGGATCGGTTTGTCTTTCACGCTGATAAGCCAGATTGAAATCTTTATAGGTCCATAAGGAGTGGCGTTTATTTTTCTTCCCGATTTTATAGGTAAGTGTAAATAAGGCTGCCATGTAGGAGTCATTATCGGCACCTGTCAGGTTGACATCAAGATTGTCCTGGGTAACATTTCTCAAGGTCAGTTCAAAACCGACATCAAAATTTTTATTGATCCTGTAATCAATACCTGCACCAATGGGTACGATTACCTCACTTCCCCTGCTGGTCTTTTCTTCAGGATTTTGCCTGTCATATCCAATGGCCAGGTAGTCGGTATCATCCCATCCATAGGGACGAGGATAACCGGGAGTCCCATTGTGAACATCTCCCACCGTTATCCAATCCCCGGTTTCAAGACTTCGTTGTCGCGACCTGAAATAATTCACACCCAGTCCAAGCTTCCCGAAAATATTAAGCTTATCACGAATAGGCCCAAACAATACCAACTGATTAATACTGAAATTCAGATTTAAAGTCAGATCGTAAAAATTTCCGGAGAAATAGCGGGTGTTTTTCTCGCCGTACATATCAGCAGTAAGTAATTGAGCATCCAGCGACCATGGCCTCCCAAACTGTTTACTGACCAGAACCGACGGGCCGAAACGCCAATGTGATGAGGGCAACAATGTATAATCATTGACATCGGTATAATAAATGACCGGCCCGATACCTGCAGTGACCGACCAGGTGTTATATTTCCTGTCCGGATTATAGAGCTGCTCCTCTTCGAGATTATAAAAATCAATTTGCTGGGCCGTTAATGCTGAACTTCCTGCATGTAAAAAAATTACGATCAAAACCGGTATATAGTGTCTCATGCTTCTGATTTGGTTAAGTTACTACAAAGACTCATTAAACGGGAATTGCATATTATATCTAAAAACCTAATAACCTGTTGAACTAATAACCTATATCCGAATGTCAACCAAATCTAAAATTAAAAACAACCAGCGTAAAGAAAATTTTTACCAACTAATGATTAGCTTAGACAAACGGGGGGAAAAATAAAAAAAGCCTTGCTCTGCCGATAGTTTATAATCCGTGAAAAATACAAGTAATTTGATTGTTTTCAGGCAGCAAAGCAAAAGCTTCTCTCAGTAGTAGTATGTAATTGCAACATAACCTGGCAACCAGGAAACAGCAAGAAGTGCACTTTCAGGTGGACTTAGCTCCCGGAAGCGGAAAACAATTTAGGGCCTCTAAAATTCCATAAAGGAGCACCTTTGGGGGCCCGGCGATTTCCAGAAAAGAGAGAAATTACTATTCCCCTCGTTCTTCAAAGGCTTTCAAGCCTCTTTTGAGCCAATCGATATAAGCTTCGATATCGGTATTATACCCACGATCCTCAACCAATTTTTCTTCATCATGCCCCAGTATGACGTAATGAGGCTGGCTGTTTCGCTGAAACCGGGAAATTTGAAAATCGCTCCATTTGTTTCCAACAGTTCTGATCTTCTTTCCGGTAACCGGCGAAACATATTTTTCATCCTCTGGTAACTCCTGTCTGAAATCAACATACAATGAAGTCAGCACAAAATCGTTCGCCAACATTTCCCTTACAGTGGGATCAGACCATACGGCATCCTCCATCTTGCGGCAATTGGTACAGCCTTTCCCGGTAAAATCAAGCAGTAACGGTTTATTAACCTGTTTTGCATAGGCCAGGGCCTTATCATAATCATCGAATGCCGGAATACCCTGTGGTCCCAGATGCATATCTTCCGAAAGAGAGGCCGTGCCAGCTCCCCCGGCCCCGGAAGCCCGGTTTCCAACACCATGAGGCGATTCAGCATAGTTGCTCGGTGGCGGAAATCCGCTTATCAAATTGACCGGTGCACCCCACAGGCCGGGAATCATATAAATTGTAAAAGCAAAAACAAGCAATCCCAACATCATCCTCGATACCGGAAGGTATTCCATTGGAGAGTCGTGTGGCAATCTGATTTTTCCCATCAAATAAAAGCCGAGTGCCCCGAAAATAGTAATCCAGATAGCGATAAATACTTCACGCTCAAGTACATGCAATCCCCATACCATGTCGGTTATACTCAGAAACTTGAAAGCAAAAGCAAGTTCCAGAAAACCCAGAAAAACCTTGACCGAATTAAGCCAGCCTCCCGATTTGGGAAGAGAATTAAGCCATCCTGGAAAAGCAGCGAACAGGGCAAATGGCAGTGCTAACGCAAGGGAAAACCCCAACATCCCAATAACCGGGGCCATACCACCAACCGATGCTGCCTGAACGATGAGCGTTCCCACAATAGGCCCGGTGCATGAAAAAGAAACCAACGCAAGTGTAAATGCCAATAAAAAATATTCCCAGCAATCCCCCCTTATCTGCACCTTTATCAGCTGCACTAATCCAGGAGTTTGGCAAAACAATTTCAAAAGCGCCAAAGAATGAAACGGCAAAGGTGATCAAAAGAGCAGCAAAGACCAGATTAAACCAGGGATTGGTAGACAGCTTGTTCAGAACATCGGCACCAAAAATTGCGGTAACTACGGTTCCAAGCACAACGTAAATTACAATAATGGAAATTCCATAAAAAAAGGCATTCCTTATACCCGTAGCTTTTGTTTTGCTTTGCTTGGTAAAAAAACTGACGGTCATTGGTATCATAGGAAACACACAGGGAGTAAGCAATGCTGCAAAGCCACCAAGAAAGGACATCCAGAAAATACCCCAGTTTCCCCGCTTCTCATCATCGTTGGTTTCAGAGCCATCTGCTACGGATTTTTCTTTTTTTCATCCTGCTGCGGTACAACTTCTACCGGTTCTGCAGTTTCCTTTTCTTTTGCTTTAGTTGCCTCATCTTTACCAGCAACTACATCATCTCCTAAAGACAAAGAAAAATCAACCCGATCAGGTGGTAAGCATTGTTCATCATCGCAAACCATAAATTCCACATATCCTTCAACAACCACTACATCGGGTGATTTTATTCGCACCGGAAGCGTTAATGTAGCTGATTTGGAAAACCATGACAACTCCATGTCGAAGGCCTGATCGTATTGTTTCTCCGGTTGCGGTTCCTGCTTTATTTCTCCGGCAGCTTCATATTCTTCGGATTCAATGAGATTGATAGAGGTCGGCACAGGACCACCCTCAGGAAGGTTTGCTGAATAAAGATGCCAGCCTTCATCAATAGCAGCTTCTGCAACGATTTCAACTTCCGTGTCTGAAACTGAATTTAAAAAAAATTGCCATTTAACAGGCTCCAGTACCTGGGACTTCAATGAAAAAATGCCCAGAATAAAAGCAAAAAGGAGTAATAAATTTTGTTTTCTCATAACAATACGAAACTAAATCGTGACTGTCACAGAAGTGCCGCTTGCCGCGTTATCCTTTCTATGTAAATGACACTGCCTAAACAGCCACACATCTTGTAAAAACTTTTTGGTGTTTATTGACAACCACTAATTAGTGTCGGTACATAAAGTTCCATTTGCTATGTTACGCTTGCTGCCAAAATACTCATTTACGAAAAGTAAACTCCGTTTTTGGCGGCTTCACCAGCCTTGCAATAGCCACTTTCTGAACAGACACATAACCAGAAACAACTTTTGCGTAATTTATAGACACGCACTAATTATACCTAAGTTTTTGCAACCAAGCAGCCACTTGATTGCAAAAATTTGGATTATAGTATTTTCTCATACAATAGATCGATCGTCAGATTACTGATTACAATTTCAATAAAAACATACCTAAAGGTGTTTCTGTTCGACACAAATTCAAATACACCTCACTTCTAAATATATACATTTTTCGATGCGTCAAAGAAAAGAAAAAGCCTTAACCTTTCCAAAGGTTGAAGGCAACTTTCACCGAGAATTTTCGGACATTAATACCACAAAAACCGAGCCATTCTGAAAGGAACTGATTCAAAGCATCAGAGACAAATACAAAGATTCATCAGTATAAAATTAGTCTAAGTTATTGGTCTGATAGAACTCGCATGATTGGGTTTATATAGGTTCTTTTGTGACAAACCTTGTCATGATCGTTTCATTAGTATATTAGTTTGTCCGATTTACTGAAGTAATATTTCCCGCTTTATTCTCCGTGATCCATGCCCCATGCTCTATCTTCGGCCTGTCAAACTTCTAATTGTGAATTACTTATATTTAAAAATCTAACAATACATGAGTGTCTGTCCATGAACTGCTATTTACTGTGTTACGCTCGCTTTACTAAGGCATTCGGTAAACTATCGCATTAATATTCATCCCTGCTCCTACGGAAGTAAAAACAAAATGATCACCGTTGCGAAGGCGGTGATTCTGAAGTTCTTTTTTTATAACCAAATCAAAAAGCACCGGGACAGTGGCTACCGAGTTATTGCCAAAATCGCCTATGGTCAACGGCATTGTATAATCCGGAACATGCCTCAACCCAAATAGTTTGAACAAGCGTGCCAAAATAGCATGATCCATTTTTGCATTAGCCTGATGAATCAGAACTTTTTTAACATCAGAAATATCAATTCCAGCATCTTCGATCACTTTCTTCACTGTAGGAGGAACTGTATGCAAAGCATATTCATATACTTTTCGCCCGTTCATCTTAAGGAATTGCTTACTTCTTTCTACATCAGGGTTATATGAAGGCCCCATATGCAAAAGCCATGCATTATCGAAGGTATCGGTCCTGGAAATATGTGAAATTATCCCGACCGGATTTTCGCTTTCACGAGCCTCAAGAACAACGGCACCGGCTCCATCAGAATAAATCATGCTGTCTACATCATGTGGATCGGACACCCTTGATAAAGTTTCGGTACCAATAACAAGTACCCGCCTGGCAGCACCTGATTTAATATGAAAATCAGCCTGAATAAGCGCCTGTATCCAGCCGGGACATCCATATAAAATATCGTAAGCCACACAAAAAGGATTTTGGATTCGCAGCTTATACTTTACTTTTGAAGCCAGAGAAGGAAGTATATCTGTCTGCAAAGTCTCCTTGCTAACATCTCCAAAATTATGAGCTACAATAATCTGATCAAGTGTTTCGGGATCAACACCGGCAGCTTCGATAGCCTGCTGAGCCGCAAATGAGCCTATATCTGAGGCAACATATTCATCATCCACATAGCGCCTCTCCTCAATCTCTGTTATCTCTTTAAATTTTTCAATTACCTCACTATTATCCTTTTTTATCGGTTCTCCTGAAGGAGAAAAAAATTTGTTTTGCATGAAATCTTCATTCTTCACCACCCTGGGAGGAATGTAAGAACCTGTTCCTGTGATAACTGAATAAATCTTAGTTTTCATAATTCAATACTATATAAA
>NZ_AHZV01000122.1 GCF_000250735.1 Anaerophaga thermohalophila str. Valhall | reverse complement strand
GAAAACTTATGAATAAAGCAGGTTAAAATAGAAGAGTCCGGTCTAAAAAGCATCTTTGTTGCCAAACTCTGTGTTGTTTTAAATTTTTGCATCCTCATTAACAATGAGTTAACTCCGGTACAAAAATTTAAAACGCCTTGATTTTGACAAAAATATGCTTTTTATACCGCACTCATAGAAAAAATCTCAAGTCCTTTGCCTAACTTTAAAGGGTTATTGATTATTGGTTTTAACTAATTTTGGGTGTAATTAATACACTTTAACCGCATTTTTAGGTTTATTTCATTTCAAAATTTACCTTTGTCATCGTTTTCATATAGGTTCAATGCTATTTTGTGCATGTCGATAAAGTAGGAAAAGTTTCCTACTTATCATGTTTCTGTTCAGAAAGTGTCATTTACAAGGCTTGCGAAGTCCGAAAATACGGAGTTTACTCATCGTAAATGAGGAATTTTCGGACGATTGTAACACAGTAAATGGGACTTTATGGACAGACACTATTTATCTATTTACGTATTTATAGAGGCGAACTCTAAATCAAACAGTAAGCATAAATAATAAAAAACAGACGAAAATGAAAATCCACGAAATTCCACTCTCCGACACTAAAAATAAAGACATCAAACTCTTCGAACTCACCAACAAAGCGGGAACCATTGTTCGCATAACTAATGCCGGAGCCTCTGTTACAAGCATAAAAACCAAAGACAAAAATGCAAATTTTTCAGACATTGTCCTTGGTTTTGACCGTCCGGAAGAATATATTAATCAGAATTATCTTGATAACTGTATTTTTATCGGCTCAACAATCGGAAGATTTGCAAATCGTATAGCAAAAGGAAAATTCAATCTTGACGGAAAAACCTGCAAATTGGAAATCAATAACGGCCATAATCACCTTCATGGCGGTTCATCAGGTTTTCATTCCAGAATATGGAATCCTCAAATCGACAACACCGATGCAGGCGAGGTTCTGGTCATGAAACTGAATAGTCCGGACGGTGATGAAGGATACCCCGGTAATCTGCAAGTGGAAGTAAGATTTTTCCTGAGTGATGATAATGAATTAATTATTGATTACAATGCCGAAAGCGATGCAAAAACACCGGTTAATCTGACCAATCACAGCTATTTCAACCTTAGCGGAAAAGATATTGATGTACTTGATCATGAGGTGATGATATTTGCCGATGAATACACCCCGAAAAATGGAGATTTACCAACCGGAGATATTATCCCGACCCAAAAAACCCCCTTTGATTTTAAATCGTTCCACAAGGTTGGCGAGCGCTTAGCCTCTCTTCCAAAAAGCGGATATGATCACAACCTGGTTATCAACGGCGAGGAAGGAGATTTGAGAAGGGCGGCTGTAATAAAAGAACGAGAATCGGGCCGAATCCTCGAAATCTATACAACCATGCCGGGACTACAATTTTACACCGGAGGCCATCTGGACGGCAGCTATGGAAACTCTTTCCGCCGTTTCGGAAAGTTTGCCGGAATGTGTTTCGAAACTCAGTATTTCCCGGATTCACCCAATCATCCTTCTTTTCCGTCCTGCATTTTTGGTCCCGACAGGCCCTATTCACATACCACGATTTTTAAATTCGGAACCGAATAAGCTAACTGAATAAAAAAACAGAGCCCGGATGTAAAATCAAAACCCGGGCTCTGCTGCATCCACTCAAAAGTTTTATCTAACTCAAGATACAAGGTTTTTTATATCAACCACTTGGCATATAAAATAGATGTCTGGTAAGGTAAAGACGCCCAATTTGGGCGTCACTACCTCTCATAATAAAAATTTTGCGTCAATGCCTCTACGTTTAGGCTTTTTTTAACTGACTATTGCACTAAAACTACCGGCTAAATCTCTTATATCTTACCGAAATCGAACAACAGTGGGTTCATTTATCCAATCTCCTACTACAAATGTCTGACCTTCGCTTAATCCATGAAAAAAGCAAGTTTGTTTATCCGGAAAATAGTTTGAATAAACCTCGATTTGCTTCCTGGCTTCCTCTGCACAGGAATTATCTTTTTGCATCGCTGTCTTAAACTGATCCACAGCAGCCCAATAAACCGCACTTTTTTCAAGTTCATTTCCTTCGAGTAGGTCTGCCGAACGTGCGTAAATACGTCCCAATAATAAATGTGGTTCGCCCCAGGACGGAAGTAGCGACGAAGCACGTTTGGCATATTGTCTCGCCTCAACATGCTGATTAAAATGCGAGTCCATTATAACCCCAAGTTCATAATAATTGATGGCTTTCAAACTATCACTACTGCTCATCTCTATCGCATCCTTATAGTAGTTTACGGCTTTATTATACTGTCCCCGACGGATGAACAATCTCGCCAGTTCAGAAGCACCAACAGCTGTAGGATTGAGCTGGTAGTCTTTTTCTATAAGTCTCGCGAATAATTTCGTGTCCTTACAATCACTTATTTTCAATAAATCAATATAAACACCAATCTGTTTTGATGAAAGTTCATCTATACCCGATTGACGTTCAATTAATTTCTCAAAATCTGAACAATCTGTAATGCCCGAATTCTCATAAATTTTTACTACAGCATTTCTTGCCCGGTCTGCCAGATGACCTTTATACTTCCTGACAAACTCAGGTGAATAGACCAATGAATACACTGACAAAAAATTGTCAAGAAAGGTCTCCCCTGAAATCTTCTGCACAGATGCTAAAACCTTAGAGGCCTGCAGCCAGGCAATCAAAACGGCAGGTTCGGTTTCATCCTGCATCAGATTGAACGACTTTGTAAAACAATCGTAAGCCTCTTCTACCGATTCACTGTTTTCTTTCTTGTATTTCAGAATGGTTAGTCCTTTTCGACCAATTATCCAACCGACAGGATACTTCTCATGTTCCCCGAAATACTCTGCCCTTCTGTCGTAAATCAGCAAAAGTGTATCCAAACACTCTTCTTTTCTGGTTGTATTTTCAGCATTTTCGACAAAATGCTCCCACAACTTGATGCCATCAGAGTAAATCCTGAGGCTTAAATCCGGACATTCATCAAAAAGCTGCATCCATGCTCCTTTCGCATGCTCATGCATCTTTTTTTCAAGGGCCAGAGAAGCGACCGACAGATTTTCCAAACATTTCAAACTATCCTGAGGAGTCCTCCTCAGGATTTCTTCACGCTGCATGCCATAGACGCCTGACGCAATAATGAGCAAACCAGCTAAAACAGAAATAAAATATCTCATCTGATGAAAAAATTTAGTTTTAATTTAATTAATGCGTATCTAATAAAGTAGGTAAAGTTTCTTACTTATCATGTGTCTGTTCAAAAAGTGCCAGTTGCAATGTCTGCGAGGCAAATGGTGCTTTATGAACATTCACTAATTAGTGCGTGTCTATTAACTCGCAAAAATTTTTGCAGTCTGTGTGTCTGTTCAGAAAGTGTCATTTACAAGGCTTGCGAAGTCCGAAAATACGGAGTTTACTCATCGTAAATGAGTAATTTCCGGACGAGCGTAACACAGTAAACGGCACTTTATGGACAAACACTAATTAAAGAAACTCACAACTGAATTCTTATAATTCAATAAGTTTGCCAACTAATTTTAACTACTGGTTATCAGCTATTAATCACGATCACAAGGAAGTCATCATGTTCGGTATGCTACATTAGATGTCCGATAACGGACACTAAATAGGAATTTTGGTTGATTTTTTTACTTTTGTATTAAAAGCAGGTTAGAAAAGGAAAAGGCTAGGTGGAAAAAACCAATAAAACTTAAATTTATCATGATCAGCATAATCGACTATTTCGAAGAAAAGGTAGATAAATATGGCGACCACCCCCTCTTATGGGAAAAAAGGGATGGCAGGTTTCAATCCCTGACCTATAAAGAAACGCATGAAAGAGTTGTTACGCTAACTTCAGGATTATTGGCCTTGGGAGTCGAAAAAGGAGACAGAATTGCTCTGCTCTCAGAAGGCCGAAATGACTGGTTAATATCAGAGTTAGCCATTCTGCGTTGTGGCGCAATTAATGTACCATTGTCTACTAAGCTGGAAGCCGATCAGGATATGATCTTTCGCCTCGTGCATTCTGAAAGCAAAATGATACTTGTTTCCGGCTATCAATTGCATAAAATAAGGCAAATTATTGATGAGCTACCCAACGTTGAAAAGATCATCGTCTTCGACGAAGTCGCCGAATTGTCTCCCAAAGAAGTTCTTCTCAGTGATGTTTATACAGCCGGGAACGATTTTTTGAAAATAAACAGGGAAAAAACAGAATCCCGGAGAAAAGAAGTACACTACAATGACGTAGCCAATATTTCGTACACATCCGGAACCACAGCCCAGCCCAAAGGCATTATGCTTAGCCACCGAAACTATACAGCCAACGTAGAGCAGGCTTTCAGTTATATAGATATCCCGGCACACTATCGTACCCTGGTTGTTCTCCCATGGGATCATGCCTTTGCGCATACCGCAGCTCTGTATGCTTTTATGTATCGGGGAGCATCTATTGCGTCAGTAGAAGCCGGGAAGACACAAATTGAAACTCTGAAAAACTTCGCGAGTAACATCCTTGAAATACAACCGCACGTTTTAATGAGTGTACCGGCCATTGCTAAAAATTTCAGAAAAAACATCGAAAAAGGCGTGATGGCAAAAGGCAAAACGGCCAAGGCACTTTTCAAAATTGCCATGAAATATGCTATGTGGTATAACGGAACAGGCAATAACAGAGGAAAAGGATTGAAAAAACTAACATACCCTATTTATCAATTATTTGACAATATTCTGTTCAAAACCATTCGGACAAGGTTCGGCGGTAATTTACAGTTTTTTATAGGCGGCGGTGCGCTTCTTGATATCGATCTGCAAAAATTTTTCTATGCCATCGGTATTCCTATGTATCAGGGCTACGGACTGAGCGAGGCCGCTCCAATCATATCGGCCAACACCCCCGATCACCATAAAATGGGATCTTCCGGCCGGGTGGTAAATAATCTTGAAATAAAAATCTGTGACGAAGAGGGTAACGAATTACCCAACGAAAAATCAGGAGAAATTGTCATCAAAGGTGAAAACGTGATGCTGGGTTACTGGAAAAACCAAGAAGCCACAAAAGAAACCATAAAAGATGGATGGCTTTATACGGGCGACCTGGGCTATCTTGACCATGAAGGTTATCTTTACGTTTTGGGCCGCTTTAAGAGCCTTTTAATAGGGTCGGATGGGGAAAAATACAGCCCAGAAGGGATCGAAGAGGCGGTTATCGATCATTGCCCGTTAATCGATCAGTTTGTATTGCATAATAACCAGAATCCTTATACCGTGGGATTAATTGTTCCAAATCAGGAAAAAGTTATTCAGCTTTTTAAAGGACTGAACGAAAACCTCACAGAAGATCAAAAACTTGAAGAAACTTTAAAAGCTGTTGAAAATCAACTGGCGCAGTTTAAAAAAGGCGGAAAACTTGACAATATGTTTCCTCAAAGATGGCTGCCGGCAGCCGGAATCATTCTTCCCGAACCATTCACTGAAGCTAATAAAATGTTAAACAGCACAATGAAAATAGTACGACGTAAGGTGGAAGAACATTTCAGTAACGAAATAGAGTACCTGTACACGCCGCAAGGCCGCGAATTTATTTCCGACAGAAATAAAAGCAACCTGATGAAGTATATTAATAAGCAAACATCCTGACCAACCACAATAAGGTATCCAAATTGCCGTTACATGTAAAAATTGTTACCAGTTAAATAACTTTTTCGGCAATTTGTAAAAAAAGCGCCTAAATTTGACACAATAAACCCGAAATCAACGTGTCCTGTTTTTGTATTAATAAAGTTTTTCCCATTTTTACGGTCGCGATATAACGCCAAACTTTAACTTGTTACATGAATATAGGCCAGAAAACAGTATTATTAATCCTTGCATTAATACTATCATCAATTCCTTTAACTGCTCAAAGAAGAAGTGGTATTAATATCCTGGAGGGGTTAACCATTACTCCAAGGGGAGGTTATAATATGTTTTTTGGCGATCTTGTAGATGAATCACGCGGCAGCTATTCCTTTGGAGTACTTGCCGATCGTGAAATGAACGAATTTCTGTCTGTTCGCACCCAATTGATTGGCGGAAAAATGCAGGGAAAGCAGGTCTATCCATCTTCCGGACTTATGTATGCCGAGTTTGACAATGTTTATGCAGAATTCAGTGTCGGTGGTGCTTACAGACCACTAAACCATCTTTTAGGTTATTTTAAAGAACGAACATTTCAACCTTATGCACATCTGAATACAGGGATTGTATACTTCAGTGCTACCGAATATTGGGGACCTGCCAGCCAGGGAACACCCGGGAATGAATGGAGAACTGCTTCAGGTATTGCACCAATGGTCTCGATGGGCGGAGGAGCAACTATTTGGATCAATCCGGTCTTAAGCCTCAATGTTGAACTGGATGGAACGCTTCCTTTCTCGGATCAAATAGACGCTCATGATGTCTGGTATAACACTTATGAAGACTGGGAAAACCGTGTAAATCCTAACTCAACTAAACCCCACGATTTCTATTACACCTTCACTTTGGGGATTACTTTTATCATTCAGGACAGCAAATTTTCCAACGATCCGAAATTCAACCGCAGAAGTTATATCAAAACACGAAGCTACTATCAGTCCAAATCAAAAAGGAGTCCTGCCCGCAAAAGAAATAAGAAAGGATTTCTTTTCTTTTAATGAAACAAGCATGGCAAAGATTGCCATAACAGATCGGCAGATTATTAGATTTAAGATGAGATAATCATGGTAAGGTTTACCACAAGGATATGTATAAAGCCTTGCATGCAGGTTATAATTAGTGCCTGTCTATAAAGTAGGATAATATTTCTACTTATCATGTGTCTGTTCAGAAAGTACCAGTTGCAAGGCTTGCGAAGCCGCCAAAACCGGAGTTTACTTTTCGTAAATGAGGATTTTGGCGGCAAGCGTAACACAGCAAATGGTACTTTATGGACAGACACTAACTATGCAATAAATGCCGTCGCACAACTTTACTCACTTTTTCTTTTTCATCAATTTTTCAAGGCGAAACATTTCATCTCTGTATTGTGCAGCCTGAATAAAGTCAAGTTCTTTTGCTGCTTTTTGCATGGCTTCTTTGGTTTGCGCAATGGCTTTTTCCAGCTTGTCAGTCGTCATATAAGAAAGTACCGGGTCCGCTGCTACATCCACCCCTTGATCTTCAGGTCCGGAGTAAGCATAAGATTCGGCCTTTTTAACCTTGCCCTGACTATCGGCAAAAGCACTTCCTAACTTTTTGACAATAGCTGCCGGCGTTATTCCGTGTTCCTCGTTGTATGCCAATTGCTTTTCTCTTCTGTAGTTTGTGGCATCAATTGTTTCCTGCATAGATCTGGTAATGGTATCAGCATACATTATCACCAGACCGTTTAAATTCCTGGCAGCCCTTCCTGCTGTTTGTGTCAATGACCTCGATGAGCGTAAAAACCCTTCCTTGTCCGCATCCAGAATGGCAACCAGTGAAACTTCCGGCAAATCCAACCCTTCTCTTAAAAGATTAACGCCCACCAACACATCAATCTTACCATTTCGTAAACTTCCCATTATTTTGACACGTTCAAGGGTGTCCACATCAGAATGAATATATTCACTTCTAACATCAAGTCTTTGAAGATATTTAGTGAGTTCCTCGGCCATTCGTTTGGTTAACGTGGTAACAAGCACCCTTTCATTTGCTTTAACCCGCATCTGTATCTCATGTAAAAGATCATCTATCTGGTTCAGACTGGGTCTTACTTCAATTTGCGGATCCAAAAGTCCGGTTGGTCTGATCACCTGTTCAACAATTACACCTTCGCTTTTTTCAATTTCATAATCAGCCGGTGTTGCGCTTACAAAAATGGCCTGATTGGTCATACTCTCAAATTCCTCAAACTTCAGAGGTCTGTTATCCAGCGCAGCCGGCAGCCTGAAGCCATATTCCACTAGATTTTGTTTCCGGCTGTAATCGCCACCATACATAGCTCGAATCTGGGGCAATGTAACATGGCTTTCATCAACAATCGTCAGATAATCATTCGGAAAATAATCAAGAAGGCAGAACGGGCGGGTTCCTTCAGCCCTGCCATCAAAGTAACGGCTGTAATTTTCAATTCCGGGACAATGGCCAAGTTCTCTTATCATTTCCAGATCGTAATTGACACGCTCCTCCAGTCGTTTGGCCTCAAGATGTTTTCCTGTTTCTTTAAAAAAGGCCACCTGTTTTACCAGATCGTCCTGAATAGCCCTGATGGCCTGATTTATTCTTTCCTTTGTTGTTACAAAAATATTTGCCGGGTAAATCAATATTTGCTCAACTGAGGAAATGGTTACATTATTAACAGGGTCAAAAGTTTCTATCGATTCAATTTCATCGCCCCAGAAAATAACACGACATGCATGGTCGGCATAAGCCAGAAAAATTTCTACAGTATCTCCTTTCACTCTGAAATTTCCCCGGTTAAACTCTACTTCATTTCTCGAATAAAGCGCTTCCACCAGTTGACGTAAAAATTTATTACGACCAATTTCCTGTCCGGCTTCCAGGGGTATAACATTGGCATGAAAATCTTCAGGATTACCAATTCCGTAAAGGCAGGACACCGAAGAAACAACAATTACATCCCTCCTGCCCGACAAAAGAGCAGAAGTTGCACTGAGCCTTAATTTTTCGATTTCATCGTTGATCGAAAGGTCCTTTTCAATGTATGTATCAGTCACGGGAATATAAGCCTCAGGCTGATAGTAATCATAATATGACACAAAATATTCCACTGCATTTTCCGGGAAAAAATTTTTGAACTCCCCATATAATTGAGCAGCCAGGGTCTTGTTATGACTCAATACCAAAGTTGGTTTTTGGACTTTTTCGATGACGTTGGCGATGCTAAATGTTTTACCTGAACCGGTTACGCCCAATAAAGTCTGAAAAGGCACTCCGCTGTTGATTCCTTCTGTTAGCTGACTTATCGCTTCGGGCTGGTCGCCTGTAGGACGAAAATCAGAAACAATCTTAAAATCCATAATTCGATATTTTACTTCAATCTCCCTTCAAACACAAACTCTGCCGGCCCTTTCAGCCAGATATTCTCAAACCGGTTGCTTTCTTTGGGAACAAAACTTACATTCAGATGTCCGCCAGGAACTTTCATAACAAAATTGGTTCCGCTTTTATTATGAATATGCGTTGCAATTGCTGAAGCCACCGCGCCGGTTCCACACGACCATGTTTCATCCTCTACGCCCCGCTCAAAGGTACGCATATCCACTTCGCCATTCTTAACAGGGCCAACAAAGTTTACATTTGTCCCTCCCGGTGAAAAACGTTCATGATTTCTCCAAAACCGACCTTCTTTAAAAACATCAACCGAAAATGGATCGTCAACAAATATTACAAAATGAGGCGAGCCTGTATTCAGAAACAAACCATCAACACTTTCCTCGAACCCTTCAACATCAATCATCTTCAGACTTACCATGTTTCCATCAACCAAAGCTTCGTGATCACCGTCTACGGCTGAAAAAGTGAAGTATTCTCCTTTCGGGGCAACTCCAATGTCAACTGCAAATGCAGCGATGCACCGACCTCCGTTTCCACACATAGTCGATTCTTTCCCGTCACTATTAAAATAACGCATATTGAAAGCAGACTTGTCCGACCGTTCAAGTAGCATCAAGCCGTCGGCACCTACGCCAAAACGCCTGTGGCATATCGCACCGATCAACTTAGCATCCTCGCTGTTGAATTTACCGTCACGATTGTCTATCAGCACAAAATCATTTCCGGTGCCCTGATATTTAAAAAACTGGATATCCATTAACTGAAAGATTATTAGATTATTAGATTTAAGATACAAGATGAATCTTATGGCACAAATAATTTGTATTTTAAATCATAAAAACTTTTAAATATAAACAATTGATTTTAAATTGTTTGTAAAAGCTTAACGGACTATTGACAATTGCATCTACTTTTAATCAACAACCCGTTAAACTTTTGCAATACGCTGCAAAACAATTATTTGCATCAAAATGGGTTTGGCTGTTAAAATGAGGTAGATTAAAGTTGTAACAATCATCTTACATCTTTTATCAAACTCAAACTACAAAAACACTCTATATCAATCATTTGTTTTGCGGAGTTGGATTTTTGCTTATCAGGCCAATTTTCGTTACTAACGGTAAAATTCTTATCTGCAAAATTTAACACGTCTGCCTTCTGCCTGGCAAACTTCTGCCTGTCGATTACTTATATCTATAAATCTAACGATCTATTGTTTAATGATAGCAGATTTTAATTGAAACTTGCCCATACAAAGAAACAAATCAACACCTCTAATGTTAACCAGATTCATAAGTTGACTCCTAAAAATCTCTTTTTGCCAATCTCATTGATGCATTAAATTTTTAAATCGTCATTAAGAATTAGTTAACTCTGGTTCAAATATTTCCTTCGCCTCGATATTGACAAAAGCAGCTCTTTTAGGAGCAAACTCATTCATTGACTTTTTGACATCCAAAACTACAAATTGCTTCCGAATCCATAAAATAAATAATCCCCTTTGGTCGCTGGAGGTTAAAGGTTGAAACGAGTCCCGATTATTCCCCGATAAATCGGGGCAGGAAGGGACGAGTTTCATTAGACCAATAACTTAGACAAACTTTATACTGATAAAACGAGCATGGTAAGGTTTCCCACAACAAGAATATGTATAAATACAAGCAATTGGTTTGCAACGCATTGTAGTAGTTTAACGGATTGTTGAAAAAAGAACAATAAAAATAAATTTGAAACAGGCTGCTGACTTTTTCAACAGCCTCTAATTAGTGTCTGTTCATAAAGTGCCATTTACTGTGTTATGCTCGTTCGAAAATTACTCATTTACGATGAGTAAACTCCGTATTTTCGGACTTCGCAAGCCTTGTAAATGACACTTTCTGAACAGACACACATACTGTAAAAATTTTATGCGAGTTTATAGACACGCCCTAATTATATACGAATAAAACAAGAAATATTTGTGAGTTTAAAAGGCAATACTCCGTTAAACCTTTACAAATATCTGGTAATTAATTGTTTACACAATCAATGATGCAAATCACAACTCTCTCATAATAAAAACTTTGCGTCATTGCGTCTCTGCGTTTAGGCTTTTTTTAACTGACTATCGAAAGGTATACGGATAAGATATCTCAATCATTAACTTGCGGATAGCAGCTATAAAGCGTATATTGAAACCCGCTGCGATTTATTCAGCTTGCCGTTTTTTAGGGTCGGGGTTACGGACGGCTCAATCGGGGTTTCTTTTCCTATCGTCTGATATGAAGGGACAGAACTAAAGTTTTCCTGCTTCTGTGAATTACACCTAAAAAAAGTTAACTTGTGCTACATCAGCAAGAAAGGCATATCATTTGAAAGATTTTCATGATAAATTGTAGAACGAAAAACCATAAATATGAATACAAAAAAATTGTTTTATGTCTTTTCTGTTGCTGTATTAAGTGCACTGATCAGTGTAATAACTTATTCACATTTCTTTAAACCGGAGCAAAAAATAGTTGAAATCGCACAGCCATTAGTTCCGGCTGCTCAATATACATCCTTACCAGCTGCGCCACAGCAGGTGGGACCTGACCTTACAGTGGCAGCAGAAAGATCGGTACATTCAGTGGTACACGTAAAAACAATATCAAGTCAGGCATCTAATTATTCAGGAAATCCACTGTATGAATTCTTTTTCGGTCCGGGTACTCCTACGCCCAGGCAACAGCCGGTGATGGGTGCCGGATCAGGTGTAATTATCACAAAAGACGGGTACATCGTTACCAACAATCACGTCATAGAAAATGCCACAAATATTGAAGTAACGCTGAATGATAACAGGACTTTCGAAGCAAAACTGATAGGAACCGACCCTGCCACGGACATAGCTCTGATAAAGATAGATGCAGAAGATTTGCCCTATTTGGAATATGGGAATTCGGACGAACTGAAGATTGGTGAATGGGTGTTGGCCGTTGGTAATCCTTTCAATCTCACATCGACAGTTACAGCCGGTATTGTCAGTGCTAAATCCAGAAATATCAACATCCTACGCCGTGAACAAGGCACTTTGGGTATCGAATCGTTTATCCAGACCGATGCCGCTGTTAATCCCGGAAACAGTGGTGGTGCACTGGTCAATACTTCAGGCGACCTGGTAGGAATAAATACAGCCATCGCTTCACAAACCGGCTCATACACAGGCTATTCGTTCGCAGTCCCCGTGAGCATTGTGAAGAAAGTTGTGGCCGATCTTATGGAGTACGGTAAGGTTCAAAGAGGCGTTCTTGGAGTGAGCATCAGAGACGTAAATAGCGAGTTGTCAAAAGAAATGGAGCTTGGCACCACCCAGGGAGCCTATGTGGTTGAGGTAATTGAAGAAAGCGGTGCAGAGGACGCCGGTATAAAGGAAGGGGACGTTATTGTGAGCGTAAATGGAGAAGCGGTGACAAAAGTATCAGAGCTTCAGGAAAAGATCAGTCGATACAGACCGGGAGATAAAGTTGAGGTAACTGCTATACGAGATGGAAAAAAGAAAGAATTTAATGTTACTTTACGAAACATTTACGGGTCGACCGACGTTGTAAAAGCAGACAGACCTTTCAACTTGTTGGGGGCTTCATTTGAAGAAGTTTCCAAAGAAGAAAAAATGAGACTCAGAATTTCCAACGGCATAAAGGTTTCCAGTGTTACATCCGGGAAATTCCGTGAAGCCGGTATTCAGGAAGGCTATATTATTACAAAAGCCAACAGAGTTCCCATTAACAGTGTTGAAGATTTCAGAAAAGTAGTAGAAATGGTAGAAGAAGGATTATTCCTGTCAGGGATATATCCAAACGGACAGGTAGCATATTATGCAATTAACCTGGAGAATTGATTGTAACATTCGCGTAGACCGCATAAAACTTGCATTAGTTCAATAATTGTTGTACTTTTGCGCCGTAATTTTTGGAGTATATATGAGACAATTAAAAATAACAAAATCCATTACAAACCGCGAAAGCGCGTCGTTGGACAAATATCTTCAGGAAATCGGGCGTGAAGATCTTATTTCCGTTGAAGAAGAAGTGGAATTGGCACAACGAATAAAAAAGGGAGACCAGGTAGCCCTTGAAAAGTTGACCCGTGCCAATTTGCGCTTTGTGGTATCGGTGGCAAAACAATATCAAAATCAGGGATTAAGTCTCCCCGACCTCATCAACGAAGGCAACCTTGGCTTGATAAAAGCAGCCGAAAAGTTTGATGAGACAAGGGGGTTTAAATTCATTTCGTATGCTGTGTGGTGGATTCGTCAGTCCATCCTGCAGGCTCTGGCCGAGCAATCAAGAATTGTTCGTCTGCCTCTCAACCAGGTAGGATCACTGAACAAAATCAATAAAGCATACTCAAAGTTTGAACAGGAGCACGAACGTAAACCCTCGCCTGAAGAATTGGCAGATCAACTGGAACTTCCTGCCGATAAAGTGGCAGACACGCTTCGTGTTTCAGGACGCCACATTTCTGTTGATGCTCCCTTTGTTGAAGGAGAAGATAACAGTCTGCTGGATGTTCTGGTCAATAATGATTCGCCAAATGCCGACAAAACTTTGATTAATGAATCATTGTCGCGCGAAATTGAACGAGCACTGGCCACACTCACCGAAAGAGAAAGTGATATTATCAAACTTTTCTTTGGTATCGGATGCCAGGAAATGACTCTCGAAGAAATTGGCGAAAGATTTGGTTTGACACGCGAACGTGTCCGTCAGATAAAAGAAAAAGCCATTTGCCGTTTGAGACACACTTCCAGAAGTAAATTATTGAAATCGTACCTGGGTTAGAGACCCGGATAAAAAAAAGCCTCTCAGATTTTTAATCAGAGAGGCTTTTTATTTTTTATTACTGCTTATCCTTATGCATCAATGTTT
>NZ_AHZV01000123.1 GCF_000250735.1 Anaerophaga thermohalophila str. Valhall | reverse complement strand
TTAATGAGGATACAAAAATTTAAAAACAACACAGAGTTTGGCCATAAAGATGCTTTTTAGGCAGGGCTCATTGAATTCAAAGATACTTGTTTATTAAAGCAACAAGGTCTTTCCGGCTGATGGGTTTTGAAATATAATCGGTACAACCGGCTTCAAGGAGTTTTTCTCTGTCGCCGGCCAAAGCAAATGCCGTTTGAGCAATAACAGGTATGGACTTATTAAATTTTCGGATTTCGAGAGTAGCTTCAATGCCGCTTTTATCAGGCATTTTAATATCCATCAAAACAAGTGACAGGTCAGGCATCTCGCGGACAATACGAACAGCATCGTCACCATTTGCAGCATGAATCACATCAAAACCTTCACTTGTAAGTACCGTAGTGATATAGGTTATACTTAGTTTATCGTCTTCGGCAAGTAAAATTTTTACCTTTCCTTTATTTTCTGACATCAATACTTCGTTAAGTTTCAGTAATAAATTGTAAATTAATCGTTTGCAACAAAACACAAAAGGTTTCTGCTTGCTCCAATGCAATATACCAAATTTATATGAAACGAGTATGGTATTGTTTGGTAATAAAGATGCTTTTTAGACCGGACTCAATAATCCTTCAAAACAATTATTACCAGACAGTTTAGCAAAACAAGAAAAAATTTTTTAAAAAAAATTGGAATTTTATTGCCGGAATAAAAAAATGACGTATATTTGTATCGGGTTAGGGTTAAGGTTAGAGGGTTGTCGGCATTGCTGGCAGCCCTTTTCCTTTTATAATAATTCTTCAAAAAACCTGTTGATAATCAATTAACTACCTGTTCTCAAAGAAGTTTTGTAAAGCTTTCCAAACACAACAGAACATTTGTATTTGATGTTACTATTGACGGAAGTATCAATTGGGAAGAATTATTTTTTTTACTATTTTGCACTACTAAAATAGTAGTAAAAATGAAAACGACAACGTCATTAGATAATCAGAAATATGAAGCTGCTAAACAGTGGTTTAGCAGGCATCCGCGAATATTGGTTGCTCTTTCGGGAGGGGTAGACTCCTGTCTGGTTGCCTTTCTGGCAAGACATTTTCTTGGATACGGTAATGTTGTTGCCATCATAGGTGATTCACCTGCATTGAAGCGCAGCGACTATTATCAGGCAAGGGATTTTTGTCAGCAAAACAATATAAAGTATCGTACCGTTTCGCCAGGGGAGATTGATGATCCGAGATATAACAGTAATCCCGAAGACCGCTGTTTCTGGTGTAAGAATTCACTCTATACTGCAATGAATCACCTTCGCAGAACAGAATATAGCGACTACACCATGGTCAATGGCAGCAACAAAAGCGATTTGACTGATTACCGCCCGGGATTAAAAGCCGCTGATGAATATAAAGTTCTCAACCCTTTGGCTGATTGCAATTTCAGAAAAGAAGACATACGGGAAATGGCCCGTTATTTTAATCTGAAAGTCTGGGATAAGCCGGCAAGTCCCTGCCTGAGCAGTCGGTTCCCTTATGGAGAAGGTATTACCAGAAAAAAATTGAAAATGGTTGAAGAGGCAGAAGATATTATTAACCGCCATGGATTTAAAGAAGTAAGAGCCAGATACCGTTCCGGAAAAACAAGTATAGAAGTTCCCTCGAATGAAGTTTCCAGACTGGCTGAAATGATGCCTGTTATTTCAGATCATCTGAAAAAAATCGGTTTTAGTGATGTTGAGCTGGATGAAGAAGGATTGATATCCGGCAAACTGAATCGGGAGATTGGGAAATAAGGAAAAACTTTTTCATGCTCGTTTCGTCAGAACTCAATTTTGTAGCTCACAAAAGGTAACGCACTGTAGAAAAACTCATTTTCGATTTCTTCTGTTTTTAAATTGTAACGTTTACCCTGATATTGACGACCTGCCAGATTTTTTACCTGTAATGCAAATATTGACGAAGAACGTTTTGCATTTATTCGATAGGTCAGCGTAAAGTCGGTAATCGTTTCAATATTTGAATGGCGGTCTGTAAAAGGAGCACTTTCGTCATAAACAATTTCCCCCGCAATACGTGTAGCCTCAGAATCGACCGGTTGATACCAGAAAGGCCCCATAAAAGTAACTTTAAAGTTTACGCCCAAAAGATTTTTACTTCTGATGTCCCATTCTTTTCCGCCAAGGAGATTAGCAACGTATCCTCCATCATACACGGAGCGTCTCTCAATTCCATCACCCCCGGTATATTTACTGTCATACAAAGAACCGGTGAACATGTAATAATATCCATCTTTCAGAAACCGTTCAAAAGTCACATCAACACCAAAATTTCTGCCAGAGCCTTCATTTACAAGAGCATTATCAAAAGTCCAGTCACTCCTGAAATTCAACATGGAATAAGCCGTTCCTTTCACTACCGGTACATCATAAAGTTTCTGATAATAGGGTTCAATCTTTATCCGGCAATTATTTACAGGCGACCAGTCGTATCCCACAACAAAATGATGAGCCCCCATTCGCTTAAGATTGCTGTTTGGCCGGCTTATTATTCCTGTCTCGCCATCCTGTTTTGTTGTATAATACACAAATAGCGGTTCAATCTGGCTGTGATTTCCCTACCCGAAAGAGAACCGGTGTTTGGGATGTACCTGCCATGCTGACGAAACTCTCGGTTCAGCACGAAATTCTTTGCTCATTTCAAACCATGAAGCATTCATACCGGCTGAGACTGAAACATTATCAGTAATCATGTATTTTCCCTGGGCATTTGCAGATAGTAGCCACCTATGGCCGCTTCCTTCCACAAAACACTCATAGGATCCGGTCTCCGGCAGGCAGATTTATTTTAAAAGACAAATCCTGATAGACAGGCACTTCAGCACCTTCACGGGTTTCCGGAAAAAAATCACACACCAATGCCATTGTTGAATAACGATAATTAACCAGAAAGGAACCATTCCCGCTTTTATTCAAAGGCCCCTCTGCCGCAGCCTCAATTCCCTGAACCCCGGCCTGGGCTGCAAATTCATACTTACGGTTGTTTCCGTTGCGCAGCCTCATGTCAAAAACGCCGGCAGTAGCATTACCGAATTCGGCAGGGAAACCCCCTGTATAAAAGTCTGAGTTGGCCAGTAACTGACTGCTAAACATTGTAAGTCCCCCTCCACCGGCTACGTTCGAACCGGAAAAATGACCTGGCACGGGAATATCCACTCCCTCAAAACGCCATAATAATCCTTTGGAAGCATTTCCCCTTACCACGATTGCATTGACATTAATACCAGCTGTTGTAACTCCGGCAAAATAGCCCGCCATCCGTCCGGGATCATCCATCGAACCAGCATATTGTCTGGCTTCCTCAACAGAAAAGGTTCTTGCACTAATCACAGCCATGCTGTTGATGGGACGGTCTTTGCGAAAAGATGAACGAACCACCACCTCATCCAGTTCAGAAACACGTTCATTCATTTCAATATCTACCACAACTTCTTTGCCCGAGCCAACCAGGATTTCAGAAACAGTGGCAGGCTGACAGCCAAAAACCTATTTCATAAATTCCTTCATAGCTTTGTAAGCCTTATCGCCGTAAACTATAGAAGGCCCGCCACCCATAACCACAGCAACACCAATGGTTTCAACAATTTCTTCCTGCGTTGCACCGGCTTCAACGGCAGCTTTTGCATGGCATGCTATGCATCCTTCGCATCGTATCACAATGGCAATCCCCAAAGCGATAAGTTCTTTCTGCTTTCCTGACAAAGCTTTGTCTTCACCTGCGGTGTGATGCATTTTTCCAAAACCTTCTGCTATCCCTGAGTTTTCTTTTGAAAGTGTTCCGATAAAATCAAATACCGCTTGTGCCTGATCTGAATAGTTACTCATAACATCATTTGTTTTAAAATTCTACAATTAAATAACAGTATTAAAGTAATCATTCGGCAACTAATTTCCAATGACAATGAGCACAGAATAAGCTATTCAGAACCTTTAAAAATAATCACTATTCAGAAATATGTATCTTAATCGAGCCCTTGTAATGACAACACGTAATTACAGCATTTTGATGCATAGAGTTAGCTTGTGGTCAATCCATCTAAATTCACTAAAATTCAGCAATGATGACATGGGAGATGAAACGAACATGACAGGGTTTATCACAATAGATCATTAGATTTTTAGATATAAGTAATCGACAGGCAGAAGTTTGACAGGCAGAAGGCAGAAGTGTTAAATTTTGCAGATAAGAATTTTACCGTTAGTATCGAAAATTGGCCTGATATGCAAAAATCCAACTCCGCAAAACAAATGATTGATATAGAGTGTTTTGTAATTTGAGTTAGATAAAAGATGTAAGAAGGAATGAAAATAGAAATAAAAATATGAATAAATCTTACATGAGAGTTCCATTAGGCCAATAACTCAAGTAAATTTTATACGAATGAAAATTACAAGTCACAATTTCTGCTTTCTGTGTTTTGAAATAGGTATTCTCCACCGATTTAAGTCAGGCAATGCAACATATAACGTATTCGCATCTGGTTTCCGGTAGATGTAAAACAAAAAAAATGCAGTTGCGTAGCGAATTGCTCTTGAAAAAGGAGGCGAATAACCACCTCCTTGTTTCCCGGGATTATTGGCGATACGCTGGTCTTATTCAGCCGTCTGTGTCCCTCCTCCCGGTGGTTCATGGCACTTCTTGCCCGCACCGCCAATTATTACAAATGTATGAATAAATTGTGATTATGGAAACATTTAAAGACCTGGAACAATATCTGCAAAACCTGTCCGGCGAGGTAATGGAGGATATATCCGAAATTGGTTGTGAATTGCGAACTGTCGTTAAGAGTATTTCTGCATTCATTTTATCAAAATTAGTGATTAATACTGAATCATTTCAATTACAATGCTTTATGGTTCTATATTTTCGTTAATATTTTTTGCAATTTTGTAAATAAAAAACTATGGCAACTTACACAATTACCATAAAAGACAAGACCAATAAGACCAAACATCTTTTAGGCCTTATCAGGGAAATAGCAAAAACAGAAAAAAAATACATCTCTGTTGAACATTCTCCGATTGCAAAAACTTTGAAAGCATTAGAAGATTCAAAAAATGGTAGAGTTACAAAGACCAAAGGCAAAAAAGATTTCTTTTCAAAACTCAATAGTTAATGTTTACCTGTAACTTTACTACCAGGTTTAAGCGAGATTACAAAAGGGCTATTAAAAGAGGCTGGAACATCAATCTACAGGAAATAGCCTATGACTTGCTGGAAAAAGATAGTATTATTTATTTTTCATACATTTGTATATCATAGTACACATCAAAATCTAAAGCCATGAGAGTAATTAGTTCGGCAGAGCTGCGCAACAATATGAAAAAATATCTTGATTTGGCAGGAAAGGAACAAATCATTATCCAGAGGGGCAGAAAAGAAACCTTTGTATTGAAAAAAAGAGAATATCTCGAGCCTGATGAGGACTTTAACAGGGCTATCAGCTTGGAGCAATTCAGAGAGGGTGCTAAAGAACATATCAAAACCCTATTTAGCGAGAAATAAATGCGGATAATATTTCTTCCAGAAACTCTCGATTACTTCAACGAACTGACTACAATCCTGTACAAAAAGGAGTATTTTGGATTTAAAGAATCCGCCCTTTCGTATGTGGACAGCTTGATTGATGATATAAAAAACTCACTGCACACCAAAGTCAAGAAAAAAGCTCCTCCGTTTTTTGACAAATACGGAAAGGGAATGCTGTACGCTACATTCAGGAAGAGTAAGAACACCCAATGGTTTGTGTTTTTCACTATCTACGAAAGCAGTGGCGAATCTGTCTATTTAGTTCGATATATCAGCAATAACCATGTTATCGCTCAACACCTATAAGGCATAAGGGAAAGAATTACTATCTCGTAGGCTTTCCGATCCGGTCATTTAAAAGGATATCCAACCGAAGGGCCGGTATCCTCATTCCCCATTGAAAAGAGGGCAAGTCACGAAATAGCGATTAGCGTTTTTCGTGGTTTTTGTGGCCACAAAAACATAACTTGCTCCTAACTAAAAATTTCTTTGTTTGGCAGCTTCTCTGAAGAAATACTTCTCCGGACTTTTAATTCGAAAATACACACTTGCAAAAAGTTTATTCTTCTCATGAAACAAGTATGGCAAAGTTTGTCACAATAAGAAATATGTATAAATGCTTGCATGCGAGTTCTATCCGACCTTAA
>NZ_AHZV01000124.1 GCF_000250735.1 Anaerophaga thermohalophila str. Valhall | reverse complement strand
AGGACCATGAACGTCGACCATTTTGGCTTCCTGTCAGTCGCGGGCCCGGAAAGCGGACAGGCCACCGCGCCTTTTAAATTATTATAGTCGTTCATTATTACGACCTTCTTTTGAACAGTGATATTTGACAATTAAGGTACTACCCTTATTTTAGTGGTTAATATTTGTTGAAATATTGTTGAAAAAAACAAAATACAACATATAAGCTACGTTAAACTATATTTTAACTACATATAAACAAATTGTAAGTTGCCATTAAATTCGTGGCAGAACCGCAATTAAAACTTACACAATACTCCGTTAAATTTTGTAATATACCGTAATTCAATTGTTTGTGTCTAAAAAGGTTTGTTTGGTAAAATGCAGTATATTAATGTTGTAAAAATCATCTTACATCTTATATCTAAAAATCTCACCATCTATTAATTTACAGGTGCAAACATTTTTAAAGATTTGCATGAAAAACCTTGCACCTTAAAAGGAATTATGAAATGTAAATAATTTATTATTAATTATTTAAATGTTACTCAGCAGACACTAATTTAGGTCGAATAGCCAGCCTGCCTTTATTTATCGCAGCAACCCGCACGATTGATGCTTATAAATGAACTTTGGTGATAACCTTTGTCATGCTCGTTTCATCTATGCAAAATCAGCGAATTGAAGGTTTGTGGATAGAGTGATCGAATGGGGCTGTCTGAAAACTCTGTGATATTTGTTGTTTCACAGATTACAGGGAGTTGGCACAGAGTCCCGCAGAATAAAAATTAGTCTTTTTAGTTCTGGTCTATAAAATTGAGAAAATTTCTTACTTATCATATGTCTGCTCAGAAAGTGCCTGTTGCATGGCGGCGAGCGTGACACAGCAAATGGTACTTTACGGACAGGCACTTTTTAGACACCCCTCATGTCTGAAAGTGTGAATGCAAGGTACGATGCAATGGAAATATCTTCACGCAATTAGTCATAAAAATAATTGCTTTGGTCAAAGAAATTTCTTGTCCCGAGCGATATTTTATCTAAATGAAAGTTTTAAAATATCTATATCTGGTATTTGGTGCATATAGTATGATGTTTGTTTATCAGGCTAATTTTGGGATAAACGGTAAAAAGTTTTTCAACAAAATTTATTTCCTCAGCCTTCTGCCTGTTAAACTTTTGCCTTAAAGTTATTTTTATCTAATTTAAATCATAAACGGATCAAAATATTACACTTATGTGCTTTGTTAGGTGTTAAAGTATGTCAGTACCTGCAAATCCACTACGGGTTATTGACTAACAACTACTGGCTGCTTTTATTTTCTTTTTGGTTTATGGCTTACAAAATGTTTTCTAATCCATCGGGGAACAAGAAAAGTACCTATAAAGAGATAAGGATAATAGCTGATCATGCGCCAGAGAAAAGCCATGGCAATGCCGGTTCCGGCAGGAATAAAAGCAGCCAGGAATTCTTTGAATACATATTCGGCGAAGCCACTTCCGCCTGGTGTAGGACTAATGAGCATCATGATCCACATCACCAGCTGTTTGGCAAAGACGTGAAGATGGTCTTCCCAGCCCAGCCATTTGATGCCGAAAAATGTAATAATTAGAGTATTAACCACCCAGTACCGGGCTGTCCAGCTAAAAAAAGTAGCGCCAAAAGCTTTTAGCCATTTTCGGAAAGGCCAGCCGCTGAATTCCCGTGATGTTTGTATCAGGTCGGTGCCCGATTCATTGGCCTGGGGTCGCCATTTACGAATTATGGGAAGTTTGAAAATCATTAAAAGTAACCACTTCAGGCCACGTGGGTTGATGAATAAACCATAGCTTAACACCAGTGTGTAAAGAAGCTTGATGGTATATCCCCCAAGCGCAAGAAGGAAAAATTCATTCTGATACCATGGTATTACTGCTGCTGAACTGTCCAGAACAAATATATCGGAACGTCCGAGCAGTAGTAAGATAATCGGGAAAGTGAGGATAAAATAGAGTTCATCAAGAAAGGAAGTAACCATGACTACGGCCGTACTTCGCCCAACTCTGATACCTTCTTTGTTAACGAAAAAAATGGCAACACTTGTACCTCCTATGGCAGATGGTGTAATAGACGATGTAAATTCCCAAAGCATGATTACATTAAAAGCTTTCCGCCAGGTCAGTTCATTGTTTGTAAGAATACGTATTCTCAGCATATAGCCGAAGTCCCTGAAGGCCATCAAGACGAAAGAAAGTATAAGCCAGAAAACAGACCAGCCCGTAAAACTGATGAAATCAAAACTGTCGGGTTCAAATTCCCTGTATAACAGATATCCTGTTACCGAAAGCCCGATGAATATCGGTAGCAAAATCCTTCCGGGCCTTATACTGCGTATTATTTTTCCTGAGTTGTCTGTCATTCAGATATCTGTTCGAGATTTTTTAGAGTTAGAATGTTTTTAATAAATAGTACCTGTCTTTAAAGTAGGAAAAGTTTCCTGGTTATCATGTGTCTGTTCAGAAAGTGTCAGTTGCAAGGCACGCGTAACACAGCAAATGGCACTTTATGGGCAGACACTAAATAGTCATTGCAGGTGAGCTATTCTATAAAAAGCAAATTTACAGTATCCCTTTCATAACAGAAAGGGTTGATGTTAAACTTTCTGAAAATGATATTAATTAAAACAAAAAAACCGGACATTTAGTCCGGTTTTTCGTATATTGGTATAAAGCCAGTGGAGATGAGGGGAGTCGAACCCCTGACCTCATGACTGCCAGTCATGCGCTCTAGCCAACTGAGCTACACCCCCGTTTTTCGCGAGGCAAATATAATTGAAAATCGGAATATGGAAAAGGAATTCGGGAAAAAAGTAGTTTGGTTTGATTATTGCTTTAAATTAAGTGTTAAGAATTTGATTTTTAATTCTTATTGACACAAGAACAGAGAAGTTGTAATTTTTAATGATTAAAAAGAGTTGTAAAAAATGCATCGGTTTGATAATAAAATCCTATTTTTAACCTCTCGTTTGAGAATTAGTTACTCAAGCGTGTGAGACATCTACGATTGAGAAAAGATTAAAGTTATTAAATTAGGCACCAAAATTCGATTTTTATTATGGAAGTAAAAAAGTCGCCAAAAGCAGATTTGGAAAACAAAAAGACGGTCTTTATGCAGATCGGTCTTGTTGTGGTGCTTTCTCTGGTTTTCATTGCCTTCGAATGGACAACAACAGAAACAAATGTTAACGAGGGATTGAAAATTGAAGAAGAGGAAGTAGAAGAGGAGATCATTCCGATCACCCGTCAGGAAGAAGTGAAGCCGCCACCACCACCGCCACCACCAAAAGTTACTGATGTATTGAATATTGTAGAAGACGATGTGGAACTTGAGGAAGAGTTGGTTATTCAGGACACAGAGGCAACAGAAGATACCGAAGTGGATTTTTCTGATATGACCACTGAAGAGGAACAGGAAGATGCCCCGGTATTTTTCATTGTTGAGGAAATGCCCGAGTTCCCCGGCGGAGAAAAGGCACTTCACCAATATCTTGCCAGTTCAATTGAATATCCTGTTATTGCTCAGGAAAACGGAATTCAGGGACGTGTTTACGTGAAATTTGTGGTGAATACCGATGGTTCCATCACCGATGTGGAGATTGCACGTGGCGTTGATCCAAGTCTTGATAAAGAAGCCCTGAGGGTGGTGAAGAACATGCCGAAATGGAAACCCGGTAAGCAGCGGGGAAAAGCGGTAAGAGTTTCATATACAGTTCCGATTAACTTTGTTTTACAGTAAAAATCTGAATTGTCATAACAACAGAAATAGCACAAGGGGCTGTCAAAGCAGACAGTCCCTTTGTTTTTGGGTTCATTTTCTTTTTTTATCAATCAGGCAAATTAATGAATGATTTAATATCTACTGAAAAAGAACTGGAAAAAGTTGTTTTGGTGGCTGTCCGTACCCCCGATGTGAGCGAACGGGAGGTGAACGAATATCTTGACGAGCTGGCTTTTCTGACCGAAACTGCCGGTGCTGTGCCTGTCAAACGGTTTATTCAATCGTTACCGATGCACGATAACCGCTATTATGTGGGTAGCGGAAAACTGGAAGAGATAATCGGGTATGTAAAGGTACATGAAGATGTGAACGCCATAATCTTTGATGACGAATTAACCCCTTCGCAGCTAAAAAATCTTGAAGGGGCTTTTCGCAGACGTATTCTTGACCGAACCAATCTTATTCTCGATATCTTTGCAAAGAGAGCCAGAACGGCGCATGCCAAAACACAGGTCGAGTTGGCCCAGTATCAGTATCTTTTGCCCAGGCTGACAAGGATGTGGACACACCTGGAAAGACAACGTGGCGGTATCGGTATGCGCGGGCCGGGTGAAAAAGAGATTGAAACAGACCGCAGAATTATTCGTGACAAAATAGCCAGGCTGAAGTCCGAACTCCAGAAAATTGACCGGCAGAAAGCCACCCAACGCAAGAATCGTGGTAAATTGGTGCGTGTTGCCCTGGTGGGTTATACCAACGTGGGGAAGAGTACTTTGATGAATACTCTTACCAAAAGTGATGTTTTTGCCGAGAATAAATTATTTGCCACGCTCGATACAACGGTGAGGAAGGTTGTAGTCGGAAATTTGCCGTTTCTTTTAGCCGATACGGTGGGTTTTATCAGAAAGCTTCCGCACCACCTGGTTGAGTCGTTCAAGTCGACACTGGATGAGGTAAGGGAAGCCGATATATTGCTACATGTTGTGGATATTTCTCATCCCGGGTTTGAGCAACAAATTGAGGTGGTAAACCAAACCCTTCATGAAATAGATGAGCGCGAAAAGCCTATGATCATGGTTTTTAACAAGGTGGATGCGTTTACTTATACAAAAAAGGAGGATGATGATCTGACACCTGCCACCCGTGAGAATTATTCATTGGATGATCTGAAGAAGAGCTGGATGGCTAAAGACTCAAAAAGCATTTTTATATCGGCTAAAGAGAAAACCAATTTTGAAGAGTTCAGGGAACTGTTATATCGTGAAGTGGTAAAAATACATGTTACGCGTTTCCCTTTCAATGATTTTCTCTATCCCGACATCGAGGAAGCAGAGTAGGTTTTATTTTTTAAAAAAGTCAGAGTAACCCTTTGCCATAGCGAAGGATTACTCTGACTTTTCAGTTCAAACAGAAGCGACGAGTTCTGCTATAATCTTTGTCATTTTTGGTTCTGCTTTAGCTGCAACTTCCTGCACTTCTTCATGCGATATTTCAACAATTTGTCCCGGTACCCCGGAATCGGTAATAATACTTATTCCAAAGCAGGTGATGCCTGCATGACAGGCGACTATTACTTCGGGGACTGTTGACATTCCAACCGCATCGCCACCAATTACCCGAAAAAATTTATATTCAGCCGGTGTTTCAAAGGTGGGGCCTGCTGTTCCTACATATACACCTTTTCGGAGTTCAATACCATACTTTTTTGCTATTTCGAAAGCTCTGTTGGTAAGCGTCCTGCTGTATGGTTCGCTCATGTCGGGGAAACGGGGGCCAAACTCATTAATGTTTTTTCCGATAAGCGGATTGTCACCAAACATGTTGATATGGTCGGTAATGACCATAATATCGCCGACATTGAAGTCGGGGTTGAGTCCCCCGCTTGCATTCGAAACAAATAAATTTGTTATTCCGAGCGCCTGCATTACGCGAACGGGGAAAGTGACCTGTTGCATCGAATATCCCTCATAGTAATGAAAACGGCCTTGCATGGCAATTATTTCAGTGCCACTGATGCTTCCAAAGATAAGTCTCCCTTCATGTCCTTCAACCGTTGACACGGGGAAATTGGGAATATCAACATAAGCAGCGGTATCCCGGATGTCGATTTCGTTGACCAGTCCGCCGAGCCCCGTCCCAAGGATTATCCCGGTGCGGGTATTGGGCGAGTAGTGTTTCCTGAGATAATCGGCTGTCTCTTTAGTTTGTTCTAACATAATTGTTTACGGTTTTAAAAAAGGTGTTCTTTTTGTTGAATAGTATCTTAAGTTCGATGGGAATATACCATATTTTTACCTTTAAGCCCTGAATTGCAACTTTCTGTTTCAGTCTGACGGCATCTTTTTCGGTGGTCAGAATAATGGTTTCCGGAGTTGATTCATTTAAAATATTCCACAGTTTTTCGATGTCTTTAGATGTGTAATCATGATGGTCAGGATAGGAAATGGATGTAATGACATGGCCATATTTTTTCACTTCTAAAAAAAAGGCTTTGGATTTCCAATACCGGCAAGAGCTATAATGTTTGGATTTTCGGGAAAAATCTCAGGATGTGTGTTTTGGTTATCCCCAAGCCCTAAAAGGGATTTTGGTGATTGATAGGCAATACTGCTGAAAAACAGCTTCTGGGATGGAAGGGGTGCAAGCTTTTTTTGGATTTCATTTGCTTCGTCCGACGACATATTGACAGGACATTTGTTGACCAGGATCACGTGTGCACGGTTCATTCCTTTTCGCGATTCCCTGAGATTTCCGGCAGGCAGACACAGGTCATTGTATACCGGCCGGTAATAGTCGGTTACCACGATGGATAGTCGGGGTTTGACTGACCGGTGTTGAAAGGCATCGTCCAAGAATACTATATCGGGTACTGGTTTCGATTTCAGCAATATGTTCATCCCTGAAACGCGTTTTTCAGCTACAACAACTTTCAGCTCCGGGAATTTAAGTTTCATCTGTACAGGCTCATCACCAATGGCTTCGGGAGTGCTATGCGAGGAAGCGACGATCGGGCCTTTAGTCTTTCGACCATATCCTCTGCTTAGGAGCGCACAATTGGAGTCAGAAAAATGGTTGATGAGCAACTCTGTAAGAGGTGTTTTCCCTGTACCTCCAACCGTAAGATTGCCGATTGATACAACGGGCACCGGGAAGGAATACGATCTGATAATACCCTTGTTGTAAAGGAAATTTCTTATCGCGGCAATGGCGCAAAACAATGCCGAGAATGGAAAAAGCAGGGTGCGGAGGGACCGTATCATCCGGATGGTTTATTTGGTTATATTAAAAAGGCGCATAAAACAGATTCTGCTTTATGCGCCTTTTCCCGATATGTTGTGTTTTAGTTAAGATTTAATTCGTAGGGCATGCGTGCCTGAATTGGATAAGCATTCTGCAGGTTTTCGATGGTTCGAAGTGTTTTGCCATATTCAGAATTACCCCAGAAAAGGTTCTTCATATAGGCTTTCGCGTCGCCTGTTAAGTCCTTCATAAATTGTTCGAACGGGGGCAATACTTCCGGCAGCTCGACAATCCTGTAATCTTCTGCAATGCCGGCTTTTTCTGCTGCCAGGTCTATCGCGACATCGATACCACCCAACACATCAACCAGGTTAATATGCAGTGCATTTTTACCGCTCCATACACGACCCTGTCCTATTTCATCAATGGCCGTTTTGGTTGTATTTCTTCCGTCGGCACAATGTTCTACAAAAATATCGTAGGTCTTTTCCACATAAGCCTGCATTAGTTCCTTCTCCTCAGGGGTAAAGGGGCGATCGATGGCTGGTATATCGGAGAATTTATTGGTTTTGACACGATCGGTGGTGATCCCTATTTTGTTGAAAAGCCCTTTGACATTAGGAATGAGTCCAAAAACGCCAATGGAGCCGGTGAGTGTATTAGGCTGGGCAACAATGGTATCGGCCGGACAAGCAATGTAGTATCCGCCCGAGGCGGCCAAATCGCCCATAGAAACGATCAAAGGTTTCTTTTCGGTGGTTAATTTTACTTCTCTCCAGATGATTTCTGAACCTAAGGCGGATCCTCCGGGAGAATTGATGCGCAAAACCACCGCTTTAATTGTGGAATCGCGTCGGGCTTCACGGATGGTACGCGACAGGTCTTCCGAAATGATTCCTTCGGTGTCCGAACCATCAATTTCACCCTCGGCATAAATAACCGCCAGCTTGTTTTTGGAAATGCCTTTTTTCTCATCGGCCACATAAACACCGGCATATTTTCGTATGTCAATGCTGTTCAGATCCTTTTCGTAATCGGTATTGGTCGAATCTTTAAGTTCGTTAATCACCTGGTCTTTATATTTCAACCCGTCTATAAGTCCCGACTGTAACAAAAATTCTCCATCCCTGAGCATAGGTACCTGGTCGACGGTCTGATTTAATATTTCTGTTGTTAATCCTCTTGATTCGCTGACATTGGCAGTAAGATGATCCCAGATAGATTGTGTATAAGTGATCGTTTGCAAGCGGGCCGCTTCACTCATGTCGGTACGGGTGAAAGGTTCTACCGCCGATTTGAATTCGCCATGCCGGAATACCTGCATTTCAATGCCCAGCTTCTCCAGCGTATTCTTGAAAAAGGTACGCTGGGCACTGATGCCCTGAAATTCGAGCATCCCCCCGGGTGTCAGGTAAACCTTGTCGGCTGCTGTTGCCAGGTAGTAAGATTTTTGTGAATAAACAGGGGCATTGCTGATAATGAACTTTCCGGTCTCCCTGAATTCAACGAGGGCATCTCTAATTTCTTCAACGGTGGCATGCCCGGCCATAACCATCCCTGATTCCAGATAAATACCTTTTATGCGATCGTCGCGCCCGGCTTTTTCGATGCTTGAAAGAATCTGGTTCAGACCGATGGGAGCAGCTTCTCCCAAAAGTTCGGAGAAGGCCTCGGAGATGGGGTCGGAAGTTTTTCTCTCAACGATGGGGCCGTCGAGTTTCATAACAAGGAGAGAATTGTCTTTTACGGTGATCTCTTTCTGACTGGAAGCAGCCAGAATTCCAACCATGATAAAGAAAGCTATCATAAGGATGCCGATGGTGACAAAAGAACCGACTATGACAGCCAGCGTGTACTTTAGAAATTTCTTCATTTTTTGAACAATTACAGGGTTAATATTTGGAAAAATAATATTTTGTGTTGTTTTTCAATTCATACAAATTTGCGAAAAAAATCTTTAAGCGGATTGATTAATTTGAAATTGATGGCAAAAATTATTCTATTGCTTGGCGGAAACGAAAACAATACCAGTGAAGCATTCAAAACGACGATTGAAAGAATAGGGCAAAAAATTGGTACTGTTGACAACCGGTCGGGTCTTTATACAAGTCCTCCCTGGGGGTTTGATCATCCCAATTGGTTCCTGAATCAGGTGCTGGAGGTGGAAAGCTCATTGCCGCCGGTGCAAATATTGCAGCAAACCCGTTTGATTGAGCAGGAACTGGGGCGCAAAATCAAGACCAAAGATCGCTATGAAGCCCGTCTGATAGATATTGACATTTTATTTATTGATCATCTGATTATTGATAAGCCTGATCTGCAAATTCCGCATCCGCGTTTGCATCTCCGGCGTTTTACCTTGCTGCCACTCGATGAGCTGATGCCCGGTTTTATTCATCCGGTTTTAAAGAAAACAATTCATGTCCTCCTTCAGGAGTGCCGTGATACCGGTGATGTAAGGCGAGTCGACTAAAGCTTCGGGCCGTATGCCAGATCACCGGCATCACCGATTCCCGGGACGATGTAGGATTTGGCGTTGAGCTCTTCATCGACAACTGCCAGCCACAGGGTTATAGGTTCGTCTTCAAAAATTTCCGAGATGTAGTCTACACCGGCCTGGCTGGCTACAATACTGACGAGGTGGACGTGTTCCGGTTGTCCGTTGGCAAGGATGGCTTTGTAGGCCAGTTCGAGCGAAGAACCGGTTGCCAGCATGGGATCGGCCATAATTACCGTTTTTCCGTTGAGATCAGGGGCCGAAATGTATTCGATGTGGATGTCGAATTCACCGTCTTCAGTGTATTTTCTGAATGCCGATACGAAACCGTTTTCTGCCCTGTCGAAGTAGTTCAGGAGTCCGTTATGAAGAGGAACACCCGCTCTTAGAATCGAGGTTACCACAAGTTTTTCCTGGGGGAGCCATTCGGTTGCTGTTCCGAGCGGAGTAGTAATTTCTCTAGGCTTGTAAGTAAGTGTTTTACTGATTTCGTAGGCGAAAATTTCTCCAATTCGTTCCAGGTTACGACGAAAGCGAAGGGGATCGTTTTGAATTTCCACATCCCGCATTTCGGCAACAAATGTGCTGAGAATACTGACGGGTTGATTAATTTGTTTGATTTCCATTGGCTGATTTTTAACTGCAAAAATAATGTTTAAGTCCGAATTATAATAGATTGTTAGATTTTTAGATATAAGATATAAGATGATTCATATAATCTTGATATACTGTATTCTAATAAATACAACCTTTTAATTAGTGCGTGTCTATAAACTCGCAAAAATTTTTACTAATCGTAAATGAGGATTTTGGCGGCGAGCGTAACACAGCAAATGGTACTTTATGGACAGACAATTACCAGCAATTGGTTTGCAACGTATTGTAAAAGTTTAACGGACTGCTGAAAAAGAACAAAAGAAAATAAATTTGAAACAGGCTGCTGACTTTTTTCAGTAGCCTTTAAATATTTATTTTACAGTGTATTACAATAATTCAACGAAGTGTTGAATTATTCATTTTGATTTAACCTG
>NZ_AHZV01000125.1 GCF_000250735.1 Anaerophaga thermohalophila str. Valhall | reverse complement strand
ACACTAATTAAGATAAGAAAATAAAAAACATCCGGAACAATTGTCCCGGATGCCTTCTTTGTTTAACCTAATCATAAACCCACAAGTAAAAAGCAAACCTGAAGCTTATTGTTGCTCAATGATGCTTATTGTAATATCCTCAGATGCCTCATTCCCGGCAGCATCCTCAACTGTTATGGAAAAAGTATATTCTCCGGGGGTAGCATCGTAAATAATGGTACCAAATGGGTCTTCATTATTAAAAGTATGCTCCTTTCCTGAAAGGGAAAACCCAACAGGACCCCTGTCGAAAGGAACAGGATCATCGATACTTTTCAACGAGCCGGAAGCACTTTTCTCAGTATATGATACCGACACATAGCACGTATCCAACGTCTGATTGTCTGTCAGAGTTCCGTTTATTAAAATACTCTCAACCTCACGAACATATTCATCTCCCTCTGCAGGTGATGTCAATTGAATCTGTGGCGCTTCTGTATCCTTAGGTTCCTCGTTATTGTTATCATCATCACTACCACAGGCCACGAATAAAACAGAAAAAAGGGTGAAGAACAAAAAAACAAGGGGATTCTTTCGTATTAATTTCATAAAACAAAGATTAAAGTTCAACTTAAGTTATCAGATTTTTAAATAATTATTTTCAATTAGTTGTATCCGACAGATCGTTAGATTTTCAAATATTTACCAGATATAAGATAATCCACATAATCTTGATATACTTTATTTTAGTAAACAAAACCATTCGATTACAAGCAATTGATTTGTAGCATATTGTAAAAAAATCAAGAACTATTGTGTCAATAGACTAAGACACTTTTTTATCTGACTTGATGCTTTAAAAATACAAAAATCATTGAAGAGCCCGGTCTAAAAAGCA
>NZ_AHZV01000126.1 GCF_000250735.1 Anaerophaga thermohalophila str. Valhall | reverse complement strand
CCGTCGCACAAAGAAATTCCTAAAAATCAGATTGTTTTTCTAAAATCCGAAAACTCGCTTCGCTCAAACAATTCGGATTTACCTCATTATCGTGTTTGCTTTCAAAGGCATTCGGTGAACTCGCAAGCTCGTTTCTTAACGAAAAACAATCTGATTTTCTTAACGGAATTTCTTTGATGCGAACCTACCCCTGAACTGTGCAAAAGTATTCAGAGAGCACATAAACACAAGTCGTCATTAAATCCATTTCATTTTAGTCGGTCAGTAGTGATACAAGATGTAAGATAATCCGTAAATATTGATACACTGCATCTTAATAAACCAATATTAAAAGGCATAAACAATTGGCTTGCAGTGTATTGTAAAAGTTTAACGGAGTATTGCAGACAAGCACTAACTAACTTTTTATCAAAGCTCAATTTTTTCTATCCGTTTTTGATGACGCCCCCCTTCAAAATCTGTGGAAAGAAAGGCATCAATGATCTCACGAACCTGGGCGGGCTCCAGGAAACGTGCAGGCATGGCGCAAACGTTGGCATCGTTATGAGCTCTTCCCAACCGGGCTATTTCGGGATTCCAGCTATAAGCCGATCTTACTCCTTTATGACGGTTCAATGTGATGTTTATGCCATTACCGCTCCCACAAAAGGCTACTGCTCTTTTTATTTTTCCGTTTGAAATTGCTTCTCCCAGCGGATGTGCAAAATCGGAATAATCGGAACTTTCCGAAGAATTGGTTCCAAAGTCTTTAACTTCATACCCTTTTTCTTCAAGATATTTTTTAGCCATCTCTTTCATTTCATAACCGGCATGGTCGGAAGCAATTCCAATTAGTTCTTTATTCATCCGTATAAAATTTATTTATTTAGGTCGGATGGAACTCGCGATTTCTTTATACATGCCCTTTTGTGGCAGTTTTCTTTGTAAACAAAGCGGCAAAGCCGAAGGAGAAATCAAAGCTCCATGCTCGTTTCATCAGTATAAAATTAGTCTAAGTTATTGGTCTGATAGAACTCGCAAACACGGATTTATGCATGTGCCGCCTTACCCCGACAAGCCAAAGCCAAACATTTGTCCTGTTTCTGTCGCAGCTCCGCAGCTTTATACTTTTCCATCAAATTTATTCTACCGTTCTATTGCCGCTCTGCGGCTATTTAACCCAACTTCCCCTCTTCCCCCTTCTCCCCATATACCTTACCCGGCTGTCATCAAAGCACTACAGTTCGTTTTCAGTAAAATGGCCTAATTTTACATACTTTTCATAAATGGCCTCATATTTCCGGGCATTTTCGGGATCGGGTTTATATTCCTTTTCGAATCCCTGTCCCATTTTCTTCTGGGCTTCTTCTACATTAGGATAAATGCCCGCTACAACAGCAGCAAACATTCCGGCTCCCACAGCACAGGTCTGTTCGGTTGCAGCAACCTTTATAGGCATATTAAGTACATCGGCCAGGGTTTGCATAACAAAGGGAGATTTGCGGGCTACGCCACCCAACCCGATAACACCTTTCAATTCGACACCTTCTTCCCGAAAACGTTCAACTATGGCTTTGGAACCAAAAGCAGTAGCCTCAACCAGTGCTCTGAAAATTCGTGGAGCTGAAGAACCAAGTGTCAGTCCGGTGATGGAGCCGGTGACTTCCTGACTGGCATCGGGTGTTCTTCTTCCGTTCATCCAGTCTGTTGCAAGAATAGTCGACTCTTCAACAGGAATTTTCATGGCTTCTTCGCTTAAGCGCGGAATAATCTGGTCTATGGTTTCGTCAATCAGTTTTTGTTTGGTTTCGTTATCAAGTAGTTTACTATCGGCAAGAATATTATTCAACGGCCATGCTACCACATTTTTAAACCATGCATAAACATCACCAAACCCCGATTGTCCGGCTTCGAGACCAATATAGCCGGGGACTACCGATCCATCTACCTGCCCGCAAATTCCGCGCACCAGCTTGTCACCAATTTGTTCGTAATCGGCAATCATAATGTCGCATGTGGATGTCCCGATAGCTCTTGCCAAAACGTTAGGAGTAGCTCCCCCGCCAACAGCACCCATGTGACAATCAAATGCGCTGACACCAACAACAACATCGGTTGAAAGTCCCAATCGCTCTGCCCATTCCGGGGTCAGATTGCCAACTTTCTTATCACTCGGATAGGTATAACGATACAATCTGTCACGATACCCCTTCAGTAATGGATCAAGCGTAGTTAAAAAATCTTCGGGTGGTAATCCGTCCCAGGTTTCGTGCCACATCGCTTTATGTCCGGCAGCGCAGCGACTACGAACCACCTGGTCGGGTTTTTCTGTTCCGGTAATTAAAGCCGGCATCCAGTCGGCATGTTCTATCCACGACCAGGCGGCTTCGCGAACAGACGTGTCTTCACGCAGCACGTGTAATACTTTAGCCCAAACCCATTCCGATGAATAAACACCACCTTCATATTTTGTATAATCTTCCTCCCACTTTTTTGCCAGAGCATTGATTTCCGCGGCCTCCTTCACTGCGGTATGGTCCTTCCAGAGAATAAACATTGCATTGGGATTCTCTGAAAACCCGGGTTTCAAAGCCAGCGGAATGCCATCCTTATCTACAAAAGCAGGCGTACTTCCGGTAGTGTCAAACGATAATCCGACCACATTTTGGGCAACATCGCTCCCGGCTTCTTTTAAAGCATTCTTTACTGTATATTCAAGCACTTCGATGTAGTCGAGCGGATGCTGTCTGTACTGATTGGCAGCCGGATTGCAGTATTTTCCTTCCATCCATCGCGGGTAATACTTTACCGACTGGGCTACTTCCTCGCCGGTTTCAGTATCCACCACCACGGCCCGAGCCGAGTCAGAACCGTAATCAAGCCCGATAACATATTTTTTTGAATGCATAATTTTAGTTTTTAGTTCTGTAGTCAGTAGTTTTTAGTCATTGATTTTATGAACTATCGTTGCCCGTAATAGGCATTGGCACCGTGCTTCCGGTCGAAATGCTTTCTCGTTAGCAAAGGATTCATTGATGCCTGCGGATTCACTGAGAGACTGATAAAAGCCATTTTCGCAACCTGCTCCATAACTACACTATTATGGACAGCTTCGTGAGCATCTTTCCCCCAGGAAAAGGGGCCGTGATTTTTCACAATAACCCCCGGAACATGATTTGGATTTTTACCTTTGAATGCTTCCACTATGATCGTTCCGGTTTTCTTTTCGTATTCTGATTCTACTTCTTCCTTAGACATATCTCTTGTACACGGGATGTCACTGGCAAAATAGTCGGCATGCGTGGTACCTAAAATTGGAATATCCACTCCTGCCTGAGCCCATGCAGTAGCGTAGGCAGAGTGGGTATGAACCACTCCGCCTATTTCTGCAAAATGTCTGTACAACTCAATATGCGTAGGTGTGTCTGAAGAAGGTTTCAGATCACCTTCCACCACATTGCCGTCAAGATCGACAACCACCATATCGTCGGCTTTCATATCATCATAGGCCACTCCGCTGGGTTTGATCACAACCAAACCGTTTTCCCTGTCGATGGCACTTACATTGCCCCAGGTGAAAATAACAAGGTTGTGACGAACCAAATCCAGATTTGCCTGAAATACTTCTTCTTTCAACTTTTTTAAATCCATATTCAATATCTCAATAGACCTTTAGAGTTTTAGATATCAGCTACAAGATTATTCTCAAAACTTTGGCTTACTGCATTTTAGCAGATTTAATCTTTTGAGCACATGCAACTAACAATCAATTTATTTACAAAACAAAAATTTAACCAGTGTCTGTCCATAAAGTACCATTTGCTGTGTTACGCTCGCCGCCAAAATACTCATTTACGAAAA
>NZ_AHZV01000127.1 GCF_000250735.1 Anaerophaga thermohalophila str. Valhall | reverse complement strand
TAATCGTAAATGAGGATTTTGGCGGCAAGCGTAACACAGCAAATGGCACTTTATGGACAGACACTAGACTAGTTTTATACTGATGAATAATAAAAACCAAAAACACATAAAAACCATAAAACTAATTGCTAAGATTTTTATTAGCGCTGGTATTTTATGGTACATTACCTCAAAGATCGATATTGAAGAAATTGAAAAGGCCATTGTAAGAGCCAATATTCTGTTGCTTTTTGTTGCGTTGATGATTTATGTGATTTCGCAGGTGGCAGCCGCCTTCCGTCTCAATACTTTATTCCGGTTAATGCCGGTTAATATTTCCGAAAAGACCAACATAAAGCTTTACTGGCTGGGCTTGTTTTATAATCTTTTTCTGCCCGGAGGTGTTGGTGGTGACGGCTTTAAGGTTTATATGCTCAATCACTATCTGAAAGTGCCTGTTAAGAGGTCGCTGGGTGCTATTTTTGCCGACCGGCTTTCGGGCTTAACGATTATTGTCACATTTATACTGATACTTTTGCATCTAGTCGATTATTCTTTTCCGTATAAGTCGTGGTTGTATTTTGCTATTCCGGTTCCCTTAATCGCGTTTTATTTTTCCTGAAATGGCTATTGCCACGGTTCCGAAAAGCCTTTGTTTATATTAGTTTGTGGTCTGTTTTGGTTCAGGGCGTTCAAATGCTGGCAGCCGTAAGCATACTACATGCTCTCGGAGTAGAAAATTCAGGCAGTTATGATGATTATTTGTTCCTCTTTTTCCTCTCTGCAATCATGGCGTCTGTGCCTGTGACACTGGGAGGTATAGGTGCCCGCGAATTTACTTTCCTGATGGGGGCTGAATATCTGAACTTGCAGCAGGACCTTGCAGTGGCTTTAAGTTTGTTGTTTTTTTCGGTCTCGGCTGTTTCTGCGTTGCCCGGATTATGGTATACCATAAAACCGCGAAAGATTCTTGCCTGACTTTATGAATGCGAGCACTTAAAGGTTCAGAGATTCGAGTTGCGGGTATATTTCTTCCCTGAATTTTTTCAAAAGTTTTTCCCTTGCTTCTTTTAAAGCATACTGATAACTTCCGGGACGCATCCCCTTTATTCCGGTCACCGTGTCACTGAATATTTCGGTTCCTGTTTCGGCTGAAATGATTGAAAAGTAGAGGTCGGCAAAAACCAGGTAAACGGTGTAACCGGTGCCTTCTTTTATTTCACCTTTCCTGAAATTAACATCCGTTTCAACGATGTAGGATGCCGATTCGGCGGATGGTGTGAAGTTGAAAAAGGTTTCGTTTAGTTCTGACTTAAGCTGATTGGCAAAGGGTTGCCTGATTTCAGGGCTTCCAAAAATCTGTTCTACAGCGGTAAACCACGCATCCGATTTTTGGAGTTCAATGTCGAAGGTTGCAGCGGGTACAGTACCTTCGGGCAGGAAAAAGCTGACCAGAGGGCTGTTGATGTTCTCTTCCTGAAGAAGTGCTGTATGGTCGAATTTAGCTGTAACCTTTTGTTTTTTTAGTGACGATTCAAGCTTTTGGATATAACTTTTCACTTCTCCTCCGGGGTTCGAAACCGCCTTTTCCTGTAAAATTCCTTTGCCCTGTGTAAAATGGAAACAAACCGGAAAATTATGAACAGGAACTTTTCGTCCGGCAGGTGAAAAATATTCAACCTTAGCGGTTAACGGTGCTTCCATCGTTTTTGAGAACGATACCTTATAAATTGGATTAACCGGTGTGACTGATATTTTTGAGAACAATTGCCGCAGGTCGTTCATGATATCCGTTCCGAAATTGATGTTACCGTCAATAGTTCTGTAGGTCAGGTCCTCTTTGAGGTGGTTTTCCAGCGATTCAATGGCTTTGAAATATGCGCCCAGAGCAGCTGTTATTTCAATATTCTTCAAATGTTGACGGGCTTCAAGAAGAAATGAGGCGGCCTTCTTTTTGGCCATTTCCAGATCGAGTTGTTTGCGACGCTGATATTGTTCTTTATTCAGGCGCATCATCACCCAATACTCTTTTTTGTTTTCCCATGTCTGCACTTCATAACCGGTCAGGTTTTCTGCAGCAGATGTTGCAATCTCCGATTCGAAAGTTTCGCGGAAAGCATAATTATTTTCAAATTGGCGCAGCAGAGAGTTGGCAGACACGTTTACTTCAATTTCCGATGCCATTTCCCTCAGTGCATCGGCTCGTGCTTTTTTTGCATAATCCAGTCCGGATGATTCGTTTTTATATGCCATCCCTATACCAATAAAGTATTCTCTGTCCGAAGGGCGTTTTTTTACCCATTTGGGTTTGGCAGCTTCGGCCGGAAGATGAGATAAGCTAAAAATAACTATCAGAAAGAGAGTGTAGAGCCTGTTCATATTTTTATTTTTTTAATTCTTTAACAATAATTGTTCCACAATGGGAATGATCTCCTCGTATTCGTAACCTTTCGAAACTGCATTTCTAATCAGAGCAGCCTTCTGTTTAAAGGGCTCTCTGTCTTTAACTTGTCTTAGTTTTTCTTTCATGAGGTTTTTGAGCGTCTGGCGATAGTCATTTTCATCAATTTGATTTAGAGCGCTGTTGACATCATCGTCAGAAATCCCTTTTTGCTTTAGCTGCCAGCGTATTTTTTGCCTGCCCCACCTGTTGAACCTGAATTTGTCGCGAACATAAAACGAAGCAAACCTTGACTCATCAATAAATTGTTCTTTAACCAGTTCGGCTAATATTTTTTCAGATTGTTCCGGCTGAATGTCCCATTTTTCGAGTTTCTTACGAATGTCCGACCGACAGTATTCCTGCCTGGAGCATAACGATGACGCTTTATGAAGTGCTGTTTTGTAATCCATGAGATAATGCGATATATCCGAAAAATTGATGCCTCCAATAACCTGGTGTCTATCGCTAAAATAATGATTTTTGTAATTAGTGTCTGTTCATATAGTGCCATTTGCTGTGTTACGCTTGCCGCCAAAATCCTCATTTACGATTAGTAAACTACGGTTTTGGCGGCTTCGCAAGCCTTGCAACTGGTACTTTCTGAACAGACACATGACCAGAAACAAGTTTTGCGTAATTTATAGACAAGCACTAATTAGTATCTGTGCATAAAGTGCCATTTACTGTGTTACGTTCGTCCGAAAATTACTCATTTACGATGAGTCAACTCCGTATTTTCGGACTTCGTAAGCCTTGCAACCGGCACTTTCTGAACAGACATACATACTGAAAAATTTTTTTTGCGAGTTTATAGACAATAGTCAGTTAAAAAAAGCCTAAACGCATAGACGCAATGACGCAAAGTTTTTATTATGAGAGAGTTGTGATTTTCGCCATTAATTGTGTAAACAATTAATTACCAGACATCTGTAAAAGTTTAACGGAATATTGCAATAAAAACTTTGCGTCTTCGCGTTTAGATTTTTGTACTGACTTTTGTAATTTTATACGGATGGAAAAACGCTGTTACATATTTTTTACTATAATCGGGTTACTTTTTTCAATTGTCGCCAAAGCTCAGGAGAAGGAAGCTAAGCTGCCAATCCGTTATCTGAATACCTGGTTTTATGGGGGGAAAATTGTTGTTCATTCCTCCAGGATGGAACATTTCCGTAATGTATCTCCAAGGGGCATCGGAATAGATTATGAATGGAAATTTGTTTCCGAAAAGGCTTATTCCTTGTGTCAGTGTTATCCATCGATAGGTGCATCTTTGAATTTCCGGGATTTCGGAGATAGCTCTCTCGGGCATGCATTGTCGGGATTGTTCTATGTTGAACCGGTTTTGTTTTCCCCGTTAAATATTGATATCTCTTTCAAAGCGGGTTTGGGGATCAGTTATTTGAGCAATCCCTATGATGAAAGCAATAACCCTGAAAATGTGGCGTACAGCACTCATTTTTCTTTTCCCTTGTTGGCGGGATTGTCCTTTAAATATCCAGTTGGTGACCGGTGGGCATTACGTCTGGCAGGCACATTTCAGCATATTTCGAACGGAGGGACCAATCAACCGAATCTTGGCATAAATTATACTGCCCTGGGTATAGGTGTTCAGCGGAAGCTTGATTCTCGTTCTCTTCCGTCCAAAATAGAGCTTCAGCCTTATGATCGGGTAAGCGGAGAAAAAAAATGGTATTTTAATATAATTGCCGGACTGAAAGAGCCTGAAGGAAGTGAGGACAAAGCTTTGGTATTGTCTGCAGCGAGCGAATATATGTCACAGTTTGCACGCATCAACGCCTGGACGGCCGGCGTCATGGCAGAGTTCGACAATAGCCGTGATTATTCAGATTTGGGTAGCAAATCACGTCTGAGTTTTATGGTTGGGCATACCTTTCTTTTAGGACGGTTTGCTTTTGGACAAAAAGCCGGTATTTATGTCTGGAGCGGGCATGCTACTCATGCACCCTGGTATCAGTATTATACACTTGATTTTGAGGTGAGTGAAAAAATTGCAATCGGGACAGGTTTAAAAGCTCATGGGAAAGTGGCCGAATTCCTCGGGATGCGGTTTTTGCTGTCGCCTTTTTAGTAAATTGCTCCGGCTATGTCATAGACGCTTTGTGTGGCCATCATTGTATAGAAATGCAGTAAATTGAACCCGTGTGAAAGTAATTCTTTTGATTGCATAATAGCCCATTCTGTTCCAACTTTGGCAGTATCATCGTTGTTTTTGCATTTTCGGAGTTCTCCGGCCAGTGATTCTGGTATTTCGGTATGGAAAACTTTGGGCAGAATAGTGAGCTGGTTTTTGATGTTAATGGGCTTAATACCGGGAACTATTGGCACCTTTATTCCTGCTTCGCGGCATTTTTTCACAAAATTGAAAAACTTTTCGTTGTCGAAAAACATCTGGGTAATAACATATTCCGCTCCTGCATCCACCTTTTGTTTCAGCCAGTAAATATCGGAATCCAGATTTGGTGCTTCTTCATGTTTTTCGGGGTATCCGGCCACACCATAACTAAAAGGTGTTTCAAAAGGCTCCATCAGTGTTCCGTCGAGAAATTGTCCTTTGTTCAGATTATTAACCTGATGGATAAGGTCTATGGCATTAGCATTTCCCTGTTCCTCGGGTTTATAAAACTGATGCCGGGACGAGCTGTCTCCCCTGAGCAATAACAGATCGTGAATACCAAGAAAATTCAGGTCGATAAGAGCATATTCGGTTTCGCTCCTGGTGAAGCCGCTGCAGATCATGTGCGGAACCACCGGTATCTGATACTTGTGCTGAATAGAGGCGGCAACGGCAACTGTTCCCGGTCTTTTTCGATATACCCGGCGTTCGGTAAACCCTTTTTCATTGGTTTTGTAAACCACTTCGTCGCGATGAGAAGTGATATTGATATATTGAGGGTTGAATTCTTTGAGTTTATCAATGGTTCTGAAAACTTTTTGAATGCTGTTGCCTTTTAACGGGGGTAACAGTTCGAAAGAGAAAGACGGTTTGTCAATGTTTCTGATTATTTCGGCTACAGTTGGCATAAATGTATGAATTCTATCCAAATAAAGTTAAACTAGGTTCCCTGAATTTTATGAACTTTTTTATTTTACCAGGTTGGGCCCAGTTCATGGTTCCTTCCATCTTCAATGATAACAGGTAATTTTCAATTAAAGGGTTTTTTAGTTGATGAATTACGGTTTCGGCTTCAGTCATATCTTTTAAAGGAATAAAAGCTTGAAGTGATTGATTTGCTTGCCATTTATTTGAAACGATTATTGGATTAAATGTCTTTTTTCCATATGCTTCCCAAACAATCTTATATGGGAAAAAATTATATGGTCCTACTCCTAACATAACCCACCAATACCCTTTATTTATCCATGATGAAATCATAGTACCTTTGCGCTTCTCAAGCGCTTCTTTATGGCTTAATAAATAATTCTTTAAAGTTGGGTACTGATCAATTTCCATTTGTTCTAGTGGTTTTCCATCTTTTCTATAAGGGAGAAGTACCCACTTATAGGGAATAAGACCATTTTCTTTGAAATTTTTTGAAGTCAGCAATGGATAAACAAATCTGTTTGGTAATTCAAACTTACCGTTTAATAAGCAATTGTCTTCAGAAATATCTTCTTTGTGATCAAAAAAGAAAACAGAGTTTGCTCCACAAGTATTGATTCCCTGCCTTGGGGTTGATTCCTTATTAATAACGATGGGGGAAAAGTTCTTTAAAGAGTCCACCTCTTTTTCTTTAGAAATGCTTAACGGATCTGTTTTATTGAAAGCAGGATATGCAAAATAGGAAGTCCATTTTTCATTTTCTAATCTAAAATAGGAGAGAGGGAATTCAGGTGATTCATTTTTTTTGAAATGAACTAACCCATACCTGGTCGAAACGTTTTTAAAAACTTTTGTGGAATTAAAGTCGAAAATTTTTTTTGGGGCAAATACGGTCGAATCAATTTTATATTTCCTAAAATGTTGGTTCGCACCGTCATTTAAGAGTAAAGATAGTGGCATAAAAAAGAAGGAATTACCATTATCTTTAAGAAAATTGTGTATAGAAACCTGAATTACTAAGGCTGCAATATCAATTCTTGAACCTCCTAATAAAAGATCTTTTTTATTCTCAACTAAGTCATATCTGATGAAGTAGTCTTTAACATCTTCCTTGTATGTAATTGGTAAATCAACAAAGTTCTGCCAAGGTGGATTCCCCAATATAATATCATATTGTTGAGGCTTCAATTTCAGAATATCTTCATTTGTGAAATTGTTTGACATATTTAAGCCAAATTGGTCTTTGAATTTGGCGATTGACGTTTGATGGTATTTAGAATTTATTTCATTACCAAAGAGATTATGAGTTGGTAACCGGCTGACAGTGTAATTCTTTTTTAGCCCATAAAGGATTAGGGCTTCAAGTAAGTGCCCTTCTCCCATGGTAGGATCAAAGACAGTTGCGCCTTTTAACCAGTCATCAAAAATGCAAAATTCTTTAATCGCAAATTCCCCCCATTGAGTAGGAGTGAAAATGTCTCCAATTTTAATGGTCTTATTTGATGAATTTAAATTCATTATATCCGGTTTCTTTAAATTTTACGATTGAAGTAATTCTCTTTTCAGCATCAGATTTTACTCTTTTATAGTGAGTGATGGCCAAATTACAGAATTTTTCAAAGAATTCATGGTAAGTTCTTCCCCAATTAATCTCATCCCAAACTTGGTTTAAAGTATAATCAAGTCTAACCTGCCCTGTCCCCAGATTTTCAATTCGAAAAATATCAGTTGGAAGTGTGTGAAAAGGGGCAACACGAATATATTCTATATCTCTTGAATTATTCTTTGTGGTTGATTTATCATGACCAAATTCAACAATAACAAAGACCCCTTTATCATTAGCCATATATTTTAATAAATTACCAACAGCGCAAACTCCTCCGTCCGAATATTTTGACTTATCAAGGTCCTTTGTTTTTACATCAAATCCAAAAAGAATATTATCAATTTTACAAGCAAAATCAAAAATAGTCCTTCTTCCAGGGATATCTATTGCTTCGTAACCAAGTCTGCTGCAAATATCGTCCCAATTCTCTGTAATTCTTTTTTCAATCATAGCTCCAAAAGCACGACTATCTTCTCGCTCGGAAATACCAGAACGCGTCTCATAAAAAAGATTTTCCAGTTCGGATTCTATCCTGTTTGAAATGCTTTATAGTCCATAATTCAGTGTTTAAAATATGATCGTTAATCCGCCAAATTTGTCGGAATCCACTTCTTTAATTCATCGGGACTCATTCCTTTTCGTCGTGCCACGTCTTCGACCTGGTCGTCTTTTATTTTTCCAACACCGAAATAAACGGCCTCGGGGTGTGCCAAATAGATGCCACTCACCGATGCATTGGGGTACATGCTAAAATGTTCGGTCAGTTCGATGCCGGCATTTTCTTCAGCATTAAGAAGATCGAAAAGAATTCTTTTTTCGCTGTGGTCGGGGCAGGCGGGATATCCCAATGCAGGCCGGATGCCTCTGTATCTTTCGCGAACCAGGTCGTCGTAGTTGAATTCTTCATCCGGGTTATAGCCCCAGAATTCTTTGCGTACCCTGAAATGCATCAATTCTGCAAAAGCCTCAGCCAGCCTGTCGGCAAGTGATTTTAACAGGATGGCATTGTAATCATCGTGTTGTTCCTCAAAGTGTTTTATCCACTCTTCAATGCCCTGGCCCGCACTTACGGCAAATCCGCCAATGTAATCGTTGATTCCGGAAGACTTAGGGGCTACAAAATCGGATAGTGAATAGTAAGTTTCTTTTCCCTGTTTCTTTTGTTGTTCCCTTAAAAAGTGAAAGGTGGTTTTAACCTTTTTACGGTCTTCATCTTCATATATTTCTATATCGTCACCCACACTGTTGGCAGGATAAAAACCGATTACCGCGTTGGGCTTCAGCATTTTTTCATCGCTGATACGACGCAGCATTTTTTGGGCATCCCTCCAAAGTTTGAGTGCTTCTTTCCCTTTTTCCCTTGCCGTGTCGGACGAAAAGTTTTCAAACCACATTTCCTCCGACGCCTTATCTGTCACTTTCTCAATGCCGCGATAGTTCCCGGTTAACCGCCAGGCGTGGAAAAAGAAAGTCCAGTCAATGAAAGGAATAATCTCATCAACCGGGTAATCTTTGAAGGATTTTGTACCTGTAAACCCGGGTTTTTTTATTGGCGCTTTGTTCCAGTTTGTCGTCCATCTTTTATCCCTGGCTTCTCCGATACTTAAATATTCTTTTGCTTTTTTTGATTGATTGGCTTTCCTTAATTTTTCGTATTCTTCTTTTACCGCAGCTTCATAATTTTCCCGTTCTTTAGCAGAAAGTAAAGCTCCTACTACCTGTGCACTCATCGAGGCATCCTTTACGTAAACTACTGGTCCGTTGTAGAAAGGGTCGATCTTTACGGCTGTATGTACTTTTGAGGTTGTAGCCCCCCCAATCAGAAGAGGTTGTTTCATTCCTCTTTGCTCCATCTCTCTGGCAACATTACTCATTTCCTCAAGCGATGGAGTTATCAGACCGCTCAATCCGATAATATCGGCTTCCTGCTTTTCTGCTTCACTTAATATTTTTTCGGCCGGAACCATTACTCCCAGATCGATGACATCGTAATTGTTGCAGGCCAGAATTACACCTACGATGTTTTTTCCAATGTCATGTACATCGCCTTTAACGGTAGCCATCAGGATTTTCCCCTTTTTGGATTGAGCATTTCCCGAAACACGCTTTTCTTCTTCGATGAAAGGCTCCAGCCAGGCTACTGCCTTCTTCATAACGCGGGCTGTTTTTACAACCTGAGGGAGGAACATCTTACCCGAGCCAAACAGATCGCCCACAATGTTCATCCCGTCCATGAGCGGTTGTTCTATGATGTCGAGTGCAAATTCATATTTTTGACGCGCTTCCCGGAGGTCCTCTTCCAGGTAATCGGGAATCCCCTTGATAAGACAATGGTGAAGCCTTTCTTCGAGCGGTAACTCACGCCACGCATTTTTTTTGGAATTTGCAGCTTCGCCGGTTCCTTCTTCTTTAATTTTTTCGGCTGCCTCTATTAAACGTTCCGTGGCATTAGGTCGCCGGTTCAGGACAACGTCTTCTACCAGCTCCAGTAAATGAGGTTGTATCTCATCGTAAATCTGGAGCATTCCCGGGTTAACAATGCCCATATCCATTCCTGCCCTGATGGCATGATAGAGAAACACAGCATGCATGGCTTCGCGTACCTGGTTGTTTCCGCGGAACGAAAAGGACAGGTTGCTTACTCCCCCGCTGACTTTGGCATAGGGCAGATTTTCTTTTATCCATTTTGTAGCCTTGATAAAGTCGGCCGCATAATTGTTATGTTCTTCAATACCGGTGCCAATGGCCAGGATGTTCGGGTCAAAGATGATATCTTCAGGAGGAAAATTGATTTTTTCGGTCAGGAGATGATAAGCTCTGCTGCATATTTCTATGCGTCTTTCAAAAGTGTCTGCCTGGCCTTTTTCATCGAAGGCCATAACCACAACTGCAGCTCCGTATTGTTTAATTCTGGAGGCCTGCTTTATAAAAGCATCTTCTCCTTCTTTCAGGCTGATGGAGTTGACAATGGCTTTACCCTGAAGACATTTGAGCCCGGCTTCCAGAACTTCCCATTTGGAAGAGTCTACCATAACCGGCAGCGCAGCAATGTCCGGTTCCGAAGCCATCAGGTTCAGAAAGGTAACCATCTCCTTTTTTGCATCAAGCATGGCATCATCCATGTTGACATCAATAATTTGTGCTCCGCCTTCTACCTGATCGTGGGCTACAGAGAGCGCTTCTTCATATTTTTCTTCCCGTATGAGCCTGGCAAATTTTTTGGAGCCTGCCACGTTGGTTCGTTCTCCGATGTTCACGAAGTTTGTGTGTTCATCAATAACCAATGCGTCCAGCCCGCTTAACCTTGTTTTTTGCTCAATTTTTGAAGGGATGTGGGGTTTTGCATCTTTAATGTATTGCCCGAAAGCTTTAATATGCTCGGGTGTGGTTCCGCAGCAACCGCCGATAATGTTGACGAGCCCCTGGTTCAGGTACTCAAATATTTTGGGCGCCATTTCGTCCGGTGTTTCGTCGTATTCACCAAACTGATTGGGCAGACCGGCATTGGGATAAGCGCTGATAAAAAGAGGTGTTTTGTCTCCGATTTGTTTTACATACGAACGTAAATCTTCTGCTCCGAAAGAGCAATTAAGACCAATCGAAAATAAAGGGAAATGCGAAACCGAAATAATGAAAGCATCCAGAGTTTGCCCGGAAAGGGTTCTGCCACTGGCGTCGGCTACCGTAACTGATACCATAACAGGAAAATCGGTAAGATTTCGCTTTTGGAGCTCTTCTCCGATACCAAAAAGGGCAGCCTTTGCATTCAGCGTGTCAAAAATGGTTTCGAGCAAAAGTATGTCCACGCCGCCATCGATTAATCCTGAAGCTTGTTCGGCATAAACCTCTGCCAAATCATCAAATGTAACGGCTCTGTAGCCAGGGTTGTTAACATCGGGACTGAGTGAGGCGGTTTTATTCGTTGGTCCCATCGATCCGGCAACAAAACGCGGTTTGTCGGATGTAGTATATTTTTTTGCAGCCTCCGAAGCAAGGAGAGCGGAGCGTTTATTCAGGTCATAGACTTTGTCTTCCATCCCGTAATCGGCTTGCGAAATACGGTTGGAATTGAAAGTGTTTGTCTCTATTATATCGGCTCCGGCCTCGAGATACTGTTCATGAATCCGGCTGATAATGTCGGGGCGGGTTATTGATAATAAGTCATTATTGCCCTTCTGAGAAAAGGAATGGTCTTTAAAATCTTCTCCTCTGAAATCTTCTTCCGTCAGTTTGTATTGTTGGATAAGGCTTCCCATAGCCCCGTCGAGAAGTAAAACTCTCTGCTGTACCAGTTCTCTTAATTGTTCTGTTTTACTCATGATATACTGATGCGGTTTATCAGCAACTGTCCTGGAAGTGTCAAACCAGGCAGAAACATGCTGAATGAATGATGAAAGATTTGCTTTGCCGTGAAACGAAAATTACGTCTGTTAAAGCGTAGTCTTCAGAAATACAAAGTTAAGGAATTATGTGATACAGTAGGAAGATGACAGAATAAGCTGGAAGGTTATTTTGGATAGAGTGTAAACCTTGCGGGGATGCTAAATGAACCTGACAGCGAAATAATGATCTACTGAATTGATAAGATTCCACTTTCCACCGCATTTCCTGTACTCTGAGCCTGGAAATGCACTTTCTTCTGCCCTTCTATCTTTCTACCCTTGCACCTTGCTCTCTGCTCTTATCTATTGCGTGTCTATAAACTCGAAAAAATTTTTACAATATGTGTGTCTGTTCAGAAAGTGCCAGTTGCAGGGCTTGCGAAGTTCGAAAACAGGGAGTTTACTTTTCGTAAATGAATATTTTGGCGGCGAGCGTAACACAGCAAATGGTCCTTTATGGACAGACACTATCTACTGTCTTCCCCTGAGCTTATTCAGCTCATTAAGATGCTGGCGGGCCATTGTTTTTTCTTTTTCAAGCGCACGTTTTCTGTGTGCTTCATATTCGTTCTCAAGGTCTTCATATTTTTCCTGCATCTGTTTTGTAATGAAATGGCTTCGTTTGAAAAGCAAAAAAAGAAATGCTACTCCTCCGGCCAGAATAAGGACTAATGCCCACATAATGGTATTGTATTTTCCTTTTTGTATTTCTGCACCGAAGAATGGGATGCTGTTTTTTGAGAGAATGGCTTGTTCCAGCTTGTCTTGTGTGGTTGTCAGTTTTTCATTCAAGAGGACAATTTGATTGCCAAGAGAATCTATTTCCGCCTGTCGTGTATTTATTTCGCCTTGAAGATGCTCCAACGTATCAATCACATTGCTTTTCAATTTATAGAGCCATGCTGTTCTGACCACCCTGAACTCTTCATACTTGCTTGATTTTTCAATGGTATAATCGAACTGGCCGGACAAAGGGCCTCTGTCCAGTGTAGCTTCTTCGTTTTCCTGAGCTGTTAATGATAGTATTCCTGTAAAGGATAAGATTACAATCAGAAAGATAGTGCAATTTTTCATGGCCTGTAAAGATTTCAATAATAAGGGTGTAACGATAAAATGGCAATAAAATTGTAAAATACTACAAACTTTATTTGGCCCAAAGTTATAAAAAAACCGTCCCTGTTAAAGAGACGGTTAATGATTATTTGTATTGAGAATAAATTAATCGAGCGAACCGGTCATTTTGGAAGGGTCTACCCATTTGTCAAATTCATCTGCCGTAAGGTAACCAAGCTCAAGAGCGGCTTCTTTCAGTGTTGTGCCTTCTTTGTGAGCTTTTTTAGCTATTTCGGCAGCCTTGTAATACCCGATATGTGTATTCAGTGCAGTCACGAGCATAAGAGAATTATCGAGGTGCATTTTGATACGCTGATGGTTGGGTTTTATACCTACCGCACATTTGTCATTAAATGCAACGCAGGCATCTCCCAGAAGCTCAGCACTCTGCAGGAAGTTATATATCATTACCGGTTTGAAAACGTTCAGTTCAAAATGACCGTTGGAGCCACCTACCGATACGGTAACATCGTTACCCATAACCTGAGCACATACCATTGTCATAGCTTCGGCCTGGGTAGGATTAACCTTACCTGGCATAATTGATGAGCCGGGTTCATTTTCGGGTATCAATATTTCTCCGATTCCCGAACGGGGCCCCGATGCAAGGAGGCGAATGTCGTTGGCGATTTTCATCAGGCTCACGGCGATTTGTTTCAGAGCACCATGACTTTCGACAATGGCATCGTGTGCTGCCAGTGATTCGAATTTGTTTGCGGCTGTCTTGAAAGGCATGCCGGTAAACCTGGCGATGTACTTTGCTACCGTAACATCGTAACCTTTTGGGGTGTTAAGGCCTGTTCCTACTGCTGTTCCACCCAGTGCAAGTTCGGAAAGATGTTCCAGGGTTGCTTTAAGCGCTTTGAGCCCATGGTCAAGTTGAGACACGTATCCCGAAAACTCCTGTCCCAAAGTAAGCGGAGTAGCATCCATCAGGTGTGTTCTTCCGATTTTTACCACCTCCATCATTTCTTCCGATTTTGTTTTCAGGGTGTCACGCAGCTTTTTAATGCCGGGGATGGTTTTTTCGATCAGCATTTTGTAAGCTGCAATGTGCATGGCCGTGGGGAAAGTATCGTTGGATGATTGCGATTTATTGACATCATCGTTTGGGTGAATGGGTCTTTCTCCTTCTCCCAGTTTTCCGCCGTTGAGAACATGCGCACGGTTGGCTATCACCTCGTTGCAGTTCATGTTCGATTGCGTTCCGCTTCCGGTCTGCCAGACAACCAGAGGGAACTGGTCGTCGAGTTTACCCTCGATTATTTCGTCACAGGCTTTTTCAATCAAGACTCTTTTTTCTTTGGGAAGGACTCCATGTTCCTCATTGGCATAAGCAGCCGCCTTTTTCAGATAACCAAAAGCCCTGATAATTTGTATGGGCATAGAAGCAGCAGGTCCTATGGGAAAATTCATGACTGAACGCTGGGTTTGCGCTGCCCAATATTTGTCGGCAGGCACTTTTACCTCCCCCATTGTGTCTTTTTCTATTCGGTATTCCATTTTTTGTGTTTTTTATGTTGCAGTTGAAACAATTAGTTTTTCTTAAAAACATCTTCAGCACCAAATTGCATCAGGTAAGCTTTGATAAAATCATCGATTTCACCGTCAAGTACGGCCTGAACATTGCTGGTTTCATGATTGGTACGAACATCCTTGACCAGTTTGTAGGGCTGAAGAACATACGAACGGATTTGAGAACCCCATTCAATTTTTTTCTTTTGTGACTCTATCTTGTTTTGTTCTTCCAATTTCTTTCGCAGCTCCAGTTCATAGAGTTGCGATTTCAGCATACGAAGGGCATTCTCTTTATTGCCCCCCTGTGAACGCGATTCGGTATTTTCTATAACGATACCTGTCGGGGCATGTCTTAATCTTACACCGGTTTCCACCTTGTTGACGTTTTGTCCGCCGGCACCACTCGAACGGAAGGTTTCCCACGTGATATCAGCCGGGTTAATTTCTATCTCAATGGTATCATCAATAAGTGGAATAACAAAAACAGAAGTGAAAGAAGTCATGCGTTTATTGGCGGCATTAAAGGGGGACAGTCTTACCAGCCGGTGTACGCCGTTTTCACTTTTGAGGTAACCATAGGCATAATCGCCTTCAAACTGAAGGGTTACCGATTTGATGCCTGCCTCATCTCCTTCCTGGAAATTGGTTTCCGTTACCTTGTAACCGTGGCGTTCGCCCCATCTTACATACATCCGCATGAGCATCTCGGCCCAGTCCTGGCTTTCGGTACCTCCTGCTCCTGCATTTATTTTCAGGATGGCCCCCATTTTGTCTTCTTCCTTTTGGAGCATGTTTCTTAACTCCAGGTCTTCAATCAGTTTTACCGTCTTCTTGTACTGGAGGTCCACATCAGCCTCTTCAGCTTCTCCTTCCTTAAAAAATTCAAGGAGTACAGAGGTTTCTTCGATGGCGGTTTTAACATCTTCGTATGCATTTACCCAACTTTTAAGCTCTTTGAGATTTTTCATTTTTTGTTCGGCTTTTTTGGGGTCATCCCAAAAATCAGGTGCCTGGGTACGCATTTCTTCTTCTTCTATCTCAATCTTTTTACGATCGATGTCAAAGATACCTCCTTAACGCAATCTCGCGTCCGGTTAGCTCTTTCATCATTTCGGATGTTACCATGGTATTTTTTTTAATTTTTGCACAAAGGTAACAATTAAATTTGCTGCAGGGTTGTCGGAAAGTTAAATTAACGACAAAATTCTTTAATTGTATTTATTTGTCTCGCAATTGGGATTTTCCGAACAGAGACTTGTGCTTTTTGTTCTTTTGTTTGATTCTGTCTATCAATACTACGTTAAACTTTTGCAATACACTGCAAGCCAATTGTTTGCGCATAAAGAGGTTTGTTTGTTAAAATGCAGTATATCAAGGTTGTAAAAATCATCTTACATCTAAAAATCTAACGATCTATTGGGCTATGCCAGGTTAGGTTTGAGATACTTTCGCGAGTTAATAGAGGAACACTAATTGGTGTCTGTCCATAAAGTGCCATTTACCGTGTTACGCTCGTCCGAGAATTACTCATTTACGATGAGTAAACTCCCTGTTTTCGGACTTCACAAGCCTTGTAAATGACACTTTCTGAACAGACACATGATAAGCAAAGAACTATTTCGACTTTATAGACAGGCACTAATTGGTTAATTCCGGGTTTAGATTACCTGTACGCCCCGACTTTAACAAAAACATCTCTTTCCGGAGCAGATTCAAGTATCTTGAATTCAAGAACCATTGTGGAGAATAGGTGGTGTTCAATTTTTTCTTAAAAAAACAGCCCCAAACATCTATATAGATATTTGGGGCCTGAACGGGTGAAAGACCGGATTCGAACCGGCGACCTCCAGAGCCACAATCTGGCGCTCTAACCAGCTGAGCTACAATCACCATTTTTACACGGGTGCAAAGGTAAAATTTTTTCTGTTAGTTTTGCAAATGTTTTTTCAAAAAAGCGACTATTGTTGCTTTGCCGTGGATTCAATAGTCCGTAAAAAAAAGCTTAAACGCAGAGGACACTATGACGCAAAGTTTTTAATATGAGAGAGTCGCTGTTTTTGGTTTTACAAATAATTGATTACCATCCATTTGTAAGAGCACAATGGAATTTTTTTGGATGAAACGAGCATGGCAAAGTTTGCCATAATTAGATCATTATATTTTTAGATATAAGATAAAAGTTACCAACAGGCAGATGACAGGGCATGGAGGAAAGATGGAAAGGTGATAAGGTAAAAGGGCAGGATGGTAGCATGAAGAATAAAGCGGGAAATATTACTCCAATAAATCGGACAAACTAATATACGAATGAAACGAGCATGGCAAAGTTTATCACAACAAGAATATTTATAATTGCTTGCATGCGAGTTCCATACGACCTTAAAAAATAAATTTTATACGGATGAATCATCTTACATTTAAAAATCTAACGATCTATTGCAATGAAGTTCTTTCCTGTTAATGAAAATGTGGACCTTCAGATTGAAGAAATTCTGAAAAAAATCAGACATCTGAAAGACGGTGAAACTGCAGGGTTAATGAAAAAATCGGGGGCCTGCTACCGGGTGAATTACGGTGTTTCGGTGGTTCATTTAAAAGCAATGGCCCAAATGCTTGAACCAGATAACGAACTGGCTCGGCGGCTGTGGTACAGGGGTATCAGGGAAACGATGATTATGGCTACCATGGTTGTAGATGCCGGCACAATGGACAATGGTGAACTTGAAGAATGGGGTGAAATACTGAATACCATTGAATTGTCGGAACAGATGGGACGAAATCTCCTGGTTAGTACGAATATTTCTGAAGATTTTCTGGTATCCTGGCTGGAAAAAGACAATGTGTTTCAAAGGTATGCTTCGGCTATGAGTATTGGATGGCGGCTCAGAATGAATGGTGAGGCCGGCTTCAGAAAGTTCCCGGGAATTATTTCTGATTTGCGGAATCTGACCACTGATCAACGCATGCATCGGGCTGTCGCATTTGCTTTGAAAATGGGCGGACGCTTTTGTGCCGATTACAGACCGGTTGTTTACAAAGCCATTGATGATTGGTCTGATAAAGGAGAAATGTGGGAGCGAAAAGTGGCAGAAGATGTCAGGTATGAGCTGGATGCTTTTACTTCCTGACAAGGACACTACGCGGATGTCATTAGTCATCTTTTATATGTGTTTCCCTCGCTATTTTTGCTTTGTTGAATTTATTTCCAGAACAAATCCCGTTTTATGCTGCCACACGAAAAGCATTTTGCAGAGTTCAGAAAGAATATCATCGGGGAGGGGTCAACCATTGAGACTCCATATGGTGAAAAACCGTTGATTTATGCCGATTGGATTGCCTCGGGAAGGCTTTACAGGCCTATTGAAGATCAGATTACAAAGGTTATCGGGCCTATGGTTGCCAACACCCATTCCGAGTCGAGCGATAGCGGACGCATAATGACTAACGTTTATCGTCTTTCTCATAAAATGATAAAAGACCATGTGGGGGCCGGAAAAGATGATATAATCATTACTTCCGGCTTTGGTATGACCGCGGTGGTGAACAAGCTCCAACGAATTCTGGGGATGAGGGTTCCCGAACAGGCACAGCGTTATTGTTCAATCCCGCCACAAGAGCGGCCTGTTGTATTTCTGACTCATATGGAACACCATTCCAATCATACTTCCTGGTTGGAAACCAACGCAGATGTGGTTCTATTGGAGCCTGACGAAAACATGCTGGTTGATCCTTCCTCGCTTGAAAAGGAGATCAGAAAGTATGCAGACCGTCCTCTGAAAATCGGGAGTTTTACGGCCTGCTCAAACGTCACCGGAATAGAGACGCCTTATTATCGTCTTGCTCGAATTATGCATGAGCATGGAGGATTTTGTTTTGTCGATTTTGCTGCATCAGCTCCCTACGTCCCCATTAATATGCATCCTGACGATCCGAAAGAGCGATTGGATGCCATATTCTTTTCTCCGCATAAATTTTTGGGAGGCCCGGGTAGTTGCGGTGTAGTTGTTTTCAATCGTGCATTATATCATAACACGGCGCCTGATAACTCCGGGGGTGGAACAGTAAACTGGACCAACCGGTGGGGAAAGTATCGCTATATAGATGATATTGAGGCAAGAGAAGATGGCGGAACACCAGGCTTCCTGCAATCCATCAGGGCTGCAATGAGTATCAGACTGAAGGAACAAATGAATTGTCGGAAAATGGCAGAGCGGGAAAAGGCGATGCTTGAAAGAATTTTTAAAGCATTTGGCAAAATTCCCGGATTGACCATACTTGCCGGCCAGCAGGAAGAACGACTGGGTGCAGTTTCGTTTTATATTATGAATGTTCATTTTAACCTGGTGGTACGTCTGCTTAACGACCGTTTTGGTATTCAGGTACGAGGCGGTTGTTCCTGTGCCGGCACTTACGGTCACTATTTGCTGCATGTCGATTATTTCACTTCAAGTAATATTACCAGAAAAATTGATGAAGGAGATTTATCCGGAAAACCCGGTTGGGTAAGGCTGTCTGTACATCCCGTAATGTCGGAAGCGGAAATTGATTACATAATAGACGCCATTAAGCAGGTGGCGGAAAATGCCGGTGAATGGCGTCAGGATTATGAGTATCATCCGCGTATTAATGAGTTTAAACATAAAGAATATAACCCAAGACCAATGGAAGATTATCTTTCCTGGTTTCAGTTTTAAGCAGGTTAGGGCGTTTATACAAAATAATTAACTTTGAACCTTATATACGATATCAATTCTCAATAGATGGTTATACTTTTTAGATATAAGTAATCGACAGGCAAAAGTTTAACTGGCAGAAGACAGAAGTAATAAATTTTGTGAGAAGGAATTTTTCAGTTTGTTCTGAAAATTTGCCTGATAATGAAAAATGTCAGGATGGAAATCCTGAAAATATAAATAATGAGATTTGTAAAAAAGAGACTTTACATGAGTGGAATCAACAATTAATTTCAATGTTTTATAATTAGTGTCTGTCCATTAAGTACCATTTGCTGTGTTATGCTCGCCGCCAAAATCCTCATTTACGATTAGTAAACTCCGGCTTTGGAGTCTTCGCAAGCCTTGCAACTGGTACTTTCTGAACAGACACACATATTGAAAAAATTTTTGCGAGTTTATAGACACGTACTAATTAGCAGCAATTGAAAAAAGGAGTAAAATAATAATCTTATGTATACTGTTGAAGTAAAATCAGATAAGGAAAAACGGCAATTTCTCGATGTCGTTGATGAAATCTATAAGAATGACGACGCTTATGTTCGTCCTTTGGATATCATGATCGAAGAGGTGTTTGATCCTGAAGCCAACGATTTTTTCCAACATGGCAACGCGGTTCGGTTCCTTCTCATGAACGATGATAATAAGCCGATAGGACGAGTTGCTGCTTTTATCAATGAAAAAAAGGCCTACGGCTTCCAGCAGCCCACAGGCGGAATGGGCTTTTTTGAATGTATTAATGACAAGGATGCTGCTTTTATGCTTTTTGATGCTGCCAAAAACTGGTTATCGGAAAGAGGCATGGAAGCTATGGACGGCCCGATCAATTTCGGAGAAAACGACAATTTTTGGGGGCTTTTGGTGGAAGGATTTACCCAGCCGGCTTTCGGTATGCAGTATAATCCGCCCTACTATAAAGACTTTTTTGAAGCCTATGGATTTGAAAATTATTTCGAGCAGGTAACCAATCATTTGGACCTGCAGAAACCTTTCCCTGAAAGATTCTGGAAAATAGCCGGATGGGTGGGACGAAAACCCGGTTATCATTTTCGTCACTTTACCTGGCAGGAGAGTGAAAAGTTCATTCAGGACTTTATTGAGATATATAATGATGCCTGGCAGTTTCATGAGAATTTTACGCCCATGAAAGCCGATACGCTTCGCAAATCTTTGAAAGAGGCAAAAGATTTTATGGACGAAGAACTGATCTGGTTTGCTTATTATGAAGATACTCCTATCGGATTTTTCGTCCAGTTCCCGGATGTCAATCAGATATTGAAGCATTTTCACGGGAAAATGAACTTTGTTAATAAGCTCAGGTTTGTTTATCTGAAATGGAGGAAAGTAATGACCCGGACAAGGGTTGTGATTATGGGCATCAGACCGCGTTGGCAGAGAAACGGCATCGAATCCGGAATATTCTGGCATCTGCGGAAAGTGGTATCTAAAAAGCCATGGATCAAAGAGATGGAGCTTTCGTGGGTGGGTGATTTTAATCCTAAAATGCGCGCACTTCATGATTCGGTTGGGGCAGTGTTTGGCAAAAAACATATCACTTACAGGTATTTGTTTGATGAAGAAAAGCGCCGGGAGAAGCAGAGAGCTTCGGCTATTCCTTTGGATACAAGAGAACAGGTAAATTCATGATACAGGACACTATGAAATTTTTTTCAGTAAAAGTTTTGGTGATTGCTAACGGAATAATTACTTTTGCAGTCCGTTTAGAATGAATGGATTTCAGTTATTGATAGTTGACTTTTTGAAAACAAGGTTTAGAATAAAAATATTTGAACAATGAAAAAGGGAATTCATCCGGAGAATTATCGCATGGTTGCATTCAGGGATATGTCCAACGGCGATACTTTTATCACCCGTTCTACAGTTAATACCCGTGAAACGGTTGAAATTGACGGGACCGAATATCCGTTGGTAAAACTTGAAATTTCTAGTTCATCTCATCCCTTCTACACAGGTAAGATGAAACTTGTTGATACCGCCGGACGTGTCGATAAATTCCGTAATCGCTATAAAAAGCATTTGGAAGGAAAGAAAAAATAGGCTTTTAGGCTAAAAATGATATAAGCCCTGGGTGTCTCCAGGGCTTTTTTTTTGAAAATTCAAATAAATCCTTTATTACTATTTATCTTTATCTTTCAGCAGCTTTCTTTTAATGGTATACATATTGCTATATTCGTCGACAGTATAAATAATGCATGTCTATAAACTTGCAAAAATTTTCATAATATGTGTGTCTGTTCAGAAAGTTTCAGTTGCAAGGCTTGCGAAGCCGCCAAAATACGGAGTTTACTTTTCGTAAATGAGTATTTCGGCGACAAGCGTGACACAGCAAATGGCACTGCATGGGCAGACACTAAATAAATATATTATCTGTCAAAATGACACGCGTTTAAATAAAGAGAACGGAGATAAGACCAGATATGGAAGAATTTAAAATATCGATAGATGCATTCGGAATGAGTGATTTTGCAGATGGTGATCCGGAATTTATTCCTATTATGGGGGATGACATGGAACAAGATACCGATGATACTCCGATACCTGAAGAATTGCCGATATTGCCACTTCGAAACACCATCCTTTTCCCGGGTGTTATTATCCCCATTGCCATCGGTCGCGAAAAGTCGCACCAACTTATTAAAGATGTAGATAGGGTAAAAGGGTATTTCGGAGCATTGACACAAGTTGATTATAAGGTTGATGATCCGGGAGTTAACGATCTTTACAAGACCGGTACAGTGGCAAGGATCATCAAGATACTTCAAATGCCCGATAATTCCACAACGGTCATAATACAAGGGAAGAAACGCTTTGAGCTGGAAGCGATGGTGGACGATGACCCTTATTTTATCGGTCGCATCAGGTTGCTCGAGGACAAGGAACCCGAAGGTGACAAAACCCGTGAGTTTGAAGCTGTAATTTCTTCACTCAAGGATTTGTCTTTGACGTTGATAAAACAAAGTCCGAATGTGCCGCCCGAAGCTTCTTTTGCCATCCGCAATATTGAAAGTCCGGCTTTCCTCATTAATTACGTGTCGTCCAACACCGATATACCGGTTAAGGAGAAGCAACGCCTTCTGGAGATTCACGACCTGAAAGAACGGGGGATGAGGTTGGTTGAGTTTCTTGTTCGGGAAGTTCAGTTGATGGAGATCAAGAATGACATCCAATCCAAGGTAAAGCAGGATATGGATCAGCAACAGCGGGAGTATCTTCTCCAGCAGCAGATGAAAACCATTCAGGACGAGTTAGGCTCAAGTCCTGTTGAGCAGGAGATTAAAGATCTGGAAAAGCAGGCTTCGGATAAAAAATGGTCGGGTGAGGTTGCAGAACTGTTTCGAAAAGAACTTGACAAATTACGCCGTTTGAATCCGGCTTCGGGCGAGTATTCCATTCAGTATAATTACCTGCAAACACTGTTGGAACTTCCCTGGAATGAATATACGAGAGATAATTTTGATCTGAAACGGACGCAGCGCATCCTCGACAGGGATCACTATGGTCTGGAGAATGTGAAAGAGCGCATCCTTGAACACCTGGCCGTTCTCAAGCTAAAGAAAGATTTAAAATCTCCGATTATCTGTTTGTATGGCCCTCCCGGTGTTGGTAAAACCTCTCTGGGTAAATCTGTGGCTGAGGCGTTGGGGAGAAAATATGTCAGAATGTCACTGGGCGGTTTGCATGATGAGGCTGAGATCAGGGGACACCGGAAAACTTATATCGGTGCCATGCCCGGGCGAATTGTTCAGAATATCAGGAAGGCAGGTTCCGCTAACCCGGTTTTCATTCTTGATGAGATAGATAAGATCAGTAACAGTTTCCATGGCGATCCTGCCTCGGCTTTGCTGGAAGTATTAGACCCGGAGCAGAATAATACATTCCACGACAATTTCCTCGAAGTGGATTTTGATCTGTCGAAAGTGATTTTTATTGCCACGGCCAATACACTGAACTCCATATCTCCTCCGTTGCTCGACCGTATGGAATTGATCGATGTCAGTGGTTACGTGTTGGAAGAGAAGATTGAAATTGCCAGGCGGCATCTCATACCTCAGCTGATCGAGAGTCATGGAATTCCCAGGGGAACTATAACAATATCCAGGCGGACACTGGCCTATATTATTGATCATTATACCCGTGAGTCGGGCGTCAGAGATTTGAATAAAACCCTGGCGCGATTGTTCCGGAAAATTGCGCTTAAGCTTGCTACTGATGAGCAGGTAAAAAAATCGGTTGTTATTTCAGATGTCAGGGAATATCTGGGGGTTGAGAAATTTTCGAAAGATACCTGGCAGGATAATAAGTTTGCCGGAGTTGTTACCGGGCTGGCATGGACGGCAGCCGGAGGAGAGATACTGTTTGTCGAAAGCAGTCTTAGTAAAGGGAAAGGGCAACTTACTCTCACGGGAAATCTGGGTGATGTAATGAAAGAATCGGCCATGCTGGCTCTTGAATATCTCAAGTCGCATGCCGGCTACCTGGGTGTCGAAGAGTCGGTTTTCAGTGAGCGAAATGTTCATGTTCATGTGCCGGAAGGAGCAATCCCTAAAGACGGCCCTTCTGCAGGGGTCACCATGGTTACCTCGTTGGCATCATCTTTTACGGGACGCAAGGTAAAAGCCAGAATCGCCATGACCGGGGAGATAACGCTCAGGGGCAAAGTATTGGCTGTAGGAGGCATCAAAGAAAAAATCCTTGCAGCCAAGCGTGCCGGCATCAATGAGATTATTTTATCAAAAGAAAATAAGAAAGACATTGATGAAATTAAACCCATATACATAGAGGGGTTAACCTTTCATTACGTTGAAAATATAAAGGAAGTGCTTGACCTGGCGCTTACTAATGAAACGGGGTTGGAGTCGTAATTTTTCGAACGTTTAAAAGTTCATAATAACGATTTTCGAGCTCGCCCGGTAGCTGATAAATTCCGATGCAGGGTACAATTTCTTATGCTTCCTGATTGGAGCGCGTCACAAACTCTTCTTCGAACGCGTTTATAAGAGCCTGCATTTTAGGAGTAATGCGAGCCAGTGCCCGTCGTGTTATCGATTTAGGTATGTGTCCGAAATATGCTTCAGCCAATCCGCCGGTGATTGATGCAATGGTATTGCTTGGGCCGCCAATGGAAATAGCCAGACGGATGGCTTCTTCGTAATCAGAAGCTTCCATAAATGCTGCAAAGGCTGGCTCTACCGGAGATACTTCACTATCGGGGGTTATCTTCTTCGTTTTCCAGTCACTCACTTTCAACGAAAAATCGTAATCAAAAGCTTGTCCGATGAAAGTTTTTACCTCTTTTTTGGTCCCGGCTTCTCTGCACATATAAATAGTTGCGGCTACTGCTTTGGCGGCTTTTATTCGCTCGGGGATATTGTGGGTAATTCTGGTGCTTTTTTCGGCCTCGTTTAAGGCTTCTTCAACACTTTTGGCGGCAAACCCTATCGGACTGATCCTTCGTGCGGCTCCTTCTCCTTTGCTTACATAGGGTTTCGAATCGTCGGATAAGGCCCACTCCAGAAATTGGGGCCGATAACCTGCTTTCGGAAATTGACGGACCCACTCTTTCAGGGTTTTTTCATAATCTTTATGGTGTAATACTGAATCGGCGGTGGCAAGAGTCAATATCGTATCATCTGTGTATGCCGAAGAAGGTTTGAAAAGCTGAAAATCGGTATCCGGAGCATTGTCGGAGGTAAATGTGGAACCAATGATGTCGCCGATAATAGCACCTTTCATAGTTTAGGTTTTGTACGTTACAATTATTGTTTTATTTGGCACGGCTAATATGATAAGTTTTGCGCTAAAAACAAACTTTTCTTAAAAAATATTGTTTCTGCTTCTTTTATGTATGTTCGGGACCACAGATTTTGTGACAATTAATTGTTCGGTTCTATTTCCGGCTTTGTAAAGACCTGAAGTATTCAGTGGATTATTTTGCATATAAATTTGTATCTTTGAGTTATCCTGATATGCTACAGAGACGAACATTTTTTTAGCGCAGGGCCAAAGTTTTCTGATCAAAGATTTTGAGAGATTTTTCTGTTTGAAGCAGAATAATTCTGTCAATTGCTAACCTTACATAATGTTATAATTTTGTGATTTGTCGATATGAAGCTGTTCCTGAAATATCTGTTTTTCATTATTGCCATTTTTGGTGGTTTTTTCTTTTATGGTATTTCCGTTCCATTGTTATTTTCGTGGGAGTTTCTGCAGTTATTTCCCTGGTTACCCGGCCGATATGTGACCTTTATCGTCGCATAAAGATTGGCAGTGTACATGTTGGCAGAACCATGTCGGCATTGTTGACGGTTTTGACCTTGTGGGTCTTTATAGTCTTATTTTTCAGATTTACTGTTCCACTGGTAGCTTCAGAGATTCAGTTTTTCTCAAGAATTGATGTACCGCTTGCATTGGAAAAAGCCGGGAGATTACTTTCCGATATTTTTGCTCCGTTAAGGAATTCAGAATTTGGCAAAACTATTATGGATGGGATGGAAACTCAGTTTGAGCAGGCTCTTTTGACATTTCTTGATTTTGAGCAGGTTCGTCAGTTTTTTACATCCATTGCCGAATTTTTTGGAGGTGTATTTATAGCTGCTTTTTCCATCACCTTTATTACCTTCTTTTTCCTGAAAGAAGAAGGATTACTTATCGGTGGTATTTTGCTTTTCGTTCCCCAAAAGCATGAAGCAGGCATCAGGCATGCCCTGTTGTCCATCAGGTATCTGCTGAGGCGGTATTTTCTTGGAATACTCATTCAGACAACTCTTGTCGGAACCATCGTAACTACAGGTTTTTCTATACTGGGTGTCGGATTTAATCACGCTGTTATAATTGGTATTATCAGTGGTTTAATGAATATTATACCTTATCTTGGGCCTCTCATCGGGGCATTTTTTGGCATTAGTGTCGGCACCCTTGTTTACTTGCAGTTGCCTTTGCAATATTCTTTTCTCTCATTTTTTGGCGGGATGATTCTGGTTTATGTTATTGTCCAGTTGATGGACAATATGTTGTTTCAGCCCCTCATTTTTTCTAACAGTGTGAAAGCGCACCCATTGGAAATTTTTATCGTTATCCTGAGTGCCGGGTATCTGGCGGGAATTTTGGGGATGTTTTTTGCCATTCCTGTTTACACAATAATTCGCGTCATTGCACGTGAATTTTTTGACAAATATGAGGTGGTTCAAAAACTGACAGACCGGATGTAGTCGTTATTTAGTGCGTGTCTGTAAACCCGCAAAAATTTTTACAATATGTGTGTCTGTTCAGAAAGTACCAGCGTAACACTGCAAATGGTACTTTATGGACAACACTATTTAGTTTTTTCCCTTTGCTGAATGGCTTCCTGTATGTTAATTCTTTTCCCGTTTTGGATAGCTGTGATATAGGCTTGTTCAAATCCAATGGTTTTCACTATATCCCTGAATTCAACGGCATCCTCGTAAGTGGGCAAAATGCCAAGTGTGAACTGATTAAGTCCTCCATATTCAACCTGATGAAGCGAAACCATATAATTTTTGAATTTGCTCATATCTATGCCCATGTATGCACCGACCTGTACACTGAAAAAAATTCCGTCATCGGGGACGTTGAAGCGAATGGTATCTGATCCCGGAACGACAATGTTTAATTGCTCTATTGTCAAAGAGTCTTTTTTTACAGAAAGAGAGTCACGCTTATTTTGTTTCGGTTGGCCGACCTTCTGAGCAAAAATTTGTTTGTTCTTTTTATAAGCCTCTTCTTGTTTTGTGGGAGAGGTGCCCCAAACCACAATGTATATAAAAGATAGTAACAGGAGGGTGGATAAAATGATCAAACCGTTTCTCATTTTTTTGAGTATACGGGATTTTCTGAAGTCTTCTTTTTGCAAACGGGCAAGCTCTTTTTCCAATGCTTCACGTCTGGTTTCTTCTTTCCAGCGGTTAAATGCTTTTTCGTGGTCGGTCATCTGAGTTTATTTTTCGGGTTATTTGGGGTACTCGCTTTATTTCAATGCCCGGTCAAAAATTTTAACAGACTACAAACCGCTTATCTACAGGTGAATACTAATCAAAAAGTATTGTCTGTTAAAACCGGTATTTCAAGTTAATTAAATCTTCTTAAATCCAACAATCCAATATCCAACAATCCAACATCCAACATCCAACCTCTAACAATACTAACAATACTAACAATACTAACATTACTAACAATCTAACAATCTAACGATCTTTTTAATGATGCTTCAATCACATCCCTGACAGATGGAAATGCATTCCTGACAAATTTATCAATGTTTTGGAGATTGACCCACTCTATAGCGGTTATATCTTCTTCTTTCTGAGGAAAAGGTTTTTTATTGCCGTTGTAAATCATTTCGAACCATCTGGTTTCTTTCAGTATTGGCACTTCATCAATATAATAAATATGAAATGTGGATATGAGCGGCCTGTTGATCCGAAGGTTTTCAATATTACACTCTTCCTGAACTTCTCTTACAGCCGTTGCCTCAAAAGTTTCATCGGGTTCGACTTTCCCTTTGGGCAGGTCATTTCGTCCGCGACGTGTCATTCCCAGAAAAGCATCTTTTGGAGGATTCCAGACCAATCCGCCAGCTGCAGGGAGGTTCTTATAACACTTCCTGACCCGTTGGAGCAATTCAAATTCATTGTAATGATATATGAACGCTTCTTTTCGTTTTTCATTGTTTTCAAAATCCCTGAGAAATTTTTTCAGCTCCCCTTCACTTCCTAATTTATGAATGGCTCCGAAATCCGGGGTAAGAACAGAATCAATTTGGTTCGTTAAAAAGAGAGCTCGGTCTTTGAAAAATATCTTGTACATTTGTGGTATGAAAAGTTTAAAGGAAATAATTGCCGGTCAACTATTGCAAATAAAAGCAATTAAACTGCAACCTGCAAACCCTTTTACCTGGGCATCGGGGTGGATTTCTCCCATTTATTGTGACAACCGGAAGACGCTATCTTATCCGGATATCCGTAATTTTATTAAGATTCAGTTTGCCCGGCGCATCATGGAAAGGTGGCCCGAAGTGGATGTTATAGCAGGAGTTGCAACAGGGGCTATTGCCCAGGGAACTCTCGTAGCCGATCTTCTGGGAAAACCTTTTGTATATGTTCGTTCAAGTCCTAAAGGGCATGGTTTGGAGAATTTGATTGAAGGAGACCTGAAGCCCGGGCAAAAAGTAGTGGTTATTGAAGACCTGATTTCAACCGGAGGAAGCAGTCTTAAAGCTGTAGAGGCATTGCGAGATAACGGTGCCGATGTGTTGGGAATGCTTGCCATCTTTACTTACGGTTTCCATGTAGCAGAGGATAATTTTGATGCTGCTGGAGTTGAATATGAAACGCTTGGTGATTATGAAGTGCTGATAAAAGTAGCGGTCGAGAGCGGATATGTTTCTGCTGACGATCTGAATGCTTTGACCGACTGGAGAGAGAATCCGGCAAACTGGAGAAAATAATTATGACAAGATTTGAAAGCGATATAAAGACAGTTCCGTATTCTGCAGCGAAGATTTACGAAGTACTTTCCGATTTTGACAATTTTGAATCGTTACTTCCTTCGGATAAAATTCAGAACTGGCAAAGTTTTGGTGATAGTTGCCGTTTCGAAGTAACGGGCGTTGGCCCGATCAAACTAAAGATCATCGACAAGGAACCTGAAAAGACCATTAAATACACTGCCGACGGTACTGTTCCTTTCAATTTTTTTCTATGGGTACAATTGAAACAAGATGAAGCCTTCAGCAAAGTAAAAGTTACTCTGGATGCCGATCTTAACCCGATGATGAAAATGGTTGCCAGAGGACCCCTGGAGCAGTTTGTCGGCTTGCTTGCCGATGCCATTGCTTCTCATTCCTATTAGTGCGTGTCTATAAACTTGCAAAAAATTTTTACAATATGTGTGTCTGTTAATAAAGTGCCGGTTGCAAGGCTTGCGAAGCCGCCAAAAACGGAGTTTACTACTCGTAAATGAGTATTTTGGCGGCGAGCGTAACACAACAAATGGTACTTTATGGACAGACACTTATTAGAAAACAAATTCTACTTCTTTAAAGGCGTACTTTGAAGTGGTTCCGTCGGGACGTGTCAGAAAAATATGTCCGGCAGGCGCGATATCTGAAATTCTGGCCAAAAACTCTCCCTTGCTGTCACGGTATTTGTGAAACCCCGCTCTCCTGTAAAGGTGAGACAGATAATTTCTCTCAATTTCGCTGGTATCGTTTTCCGTGAGTTTTTGGTAGGTGGAGGTCAGTGACTGGTAAACCTGATGAAATATGGTTTGTAAATCCACATTATATCCGGTTATCATTTTCACCGATACGGGATTGGGGAGGTTTTCCGGAAAGGAAGTTTGATTGACATTGATGCCTATGCCTGCAATTGTTTGACTGATAGAGCTTCCCTGTAAAGAGTTTTCAATAAGAATGCCACCGAGTTTTTTATTTTTGTAGTAGATATCATTTGGCCATTTGATTTCTACCGGCCGGATATACTTTTCAAGGGAAGTGACAATGGCCACGGCAACAGTTTTGGAGATGATAAACTGAGATGTGGCCGGAACCATTTCCGGAAAGAAAACGATTGAGAAGGTGAGATTTTTTCCGGGTTCGGTTTCCCATGTATTTCCCGGTTGGCCGCGGCCTGCCGTCTGCCGGTTGGTAATTACTACCGAACATTCAGGCAGATTTTGCTGTTTCAATAATTCTTTCAAATGCAGACTGGTCGATGAGGTGCTCTCGGGCTGGATGATTTCGGGCAATAAATCCATGAGTCAAAATATTAAGCGTCAATTTGTCATAGTAATGGACACAGAAGGTACAAAAATAGGCATTTATGTCCTTTTAAAATGTTATCTTTGAGGGCAAATTTAATTGTGGCATTGTTTTTTCAATAGTTCATGAAGATTTTATATTTTCAAGAACAGACAGCAGACAGGCGATTTTTGTAAAAAAGATTTATTGACACAAGGTAGTCCCTTGTAACTCTTGTAAAAACAGTGTTTTAAGAATTGAAAAAATGTATAGTGAATGACAGAAAATTATTCTGATGTTGTTGCATCCGAAGAGCTTGTAAAAGCGGTTGTAGAAGGAATTCAGGAGAAAAAAGGCGTTAATATTACCGTTCTCGATCTTCGGAACATTGAAAATATGATTGCAGAGTATTTTGTGATTTGTGAAGGTGAGAGTAATGTTCATGTTGATGCTGTTTCGGAATCTATTGAGGAGATCGTCAGAAGAGATTCCGGTGAGAAACCGTTTCATATAGAAGGGAAGCAAAATGCAGAATGGATATTGCTGGATTATCTGAATGTGGTTGTCCATGTTTTTCAGAAACAGGTGAGACGCTATTATAGTCTGGAAGAGTTGTGGGCCGACGCTTTGAGGACGGATGTTGAAAATGTATTTTAAATCGATTTTTTCTTTATCAATTATATGACTGAAAACGAACAAAAGAAACAAAATGGTCGGTTGCAAGACCAGGGGAAGCAACAAAAAAACCAGGAGGACTCCAAACGGCCATTAAGGAATCAGGGATCGGGGGAAGACGGAGGAGATAAACCGCAGGGTCCCAAAATGCCAAAGTTTAATGCTTACTGGATATACGGGCTTATTCTTATTGCCCTGATTATTGTGAGCACTTTTAACCTCGGACAGGGGCCGCAGAATTTATCCTACAGTATGTTTGAGGATCAACTCCTTCCCAGTGGCGATATAGAGAAGATTGTTGTTGTGACAAATGAGGGAACGGCTGAAGTTACGCTTCGTGAAGATGCGCTTGATAAACATGGTGAATTGTTCAGGAACGGGTATACACCAACGAGAATAGGACCCCATTTTGCCGTTAAAATTCCTACAATCGACCGTTTCGAAGAGGCTCGAAAAGCGGCCGAAGATGAAAATAATATAAAAATTCCCGTTGAGTATGAAGAGCGTATCAACTTTTTTCGTGATTTTATAGGGATGGTTTGGCCCCTGTTGCTGCTGATTGTCATTTGGATATTTATTTTCCGCCGCATGAGCTCCCAGGCAGGTGGAGGTGGTGCAGGAAATATCTTCAACGTCGGGAAATCGAAGGCTCGTGTGTTTGATCGTGAATCGAACATCAAGGTTAACTTTGATGATGTTGCGGGTTTGGCTGAAGCTAAGCAGGAGGTAGAAGAGATTGTCGAGTTCCTGAAGAAACCGGAAAAGTTTACCGAGCTTGGCGGTAAAATTCCCAAAGGCGCTTTACTTATAGGTCCTCCCGGGACAGGGAAAACACTTCTGGCCAAAGCCGTTGCAGGAGAGGCAAATGTTCCGTTTTTTAGTATGTCGGGTTCCGATTTTGTGGAGATGTTTGTAGGGGTTGGCGCTTCACGTGTTCGCGATTTATTCAGAAAGGCCAAAGAGAAGGCGCCCTGTATTGTGTTTATTGATGAGATTGATGCAATAGGAAGAGCGCGGGGTAAAAATGCCGGTTTCAGCAGCAACGATGAGCGTGAGAATACTCTCAACCAGTTACTGACCGAAATGGACGGCTTTGCTTCCAACAGTGGCGTTATTATTCTTGCAGCCACCAACCGGGCTGATGTACTGGATCGCGCCTTGATGCGGGCCGGGCGGTTTGACCGGCAGATTGCAGTGGAATTGCCCGACATGAACGAAAGGAAAGATATTTTTAAAGTCCATTTGAGACCACTGAGACTTAAAGATGACGTTGATCCTGATTTTCTTGCCAAGCAGACACCCGGATTTTCCGGCGCCGATATTGCCAATGTATGTAATGAAGCGGCACTGATTGCAGCTCGTCGTAATAAAAAACTGATCGAAAAGGACGATTTCCTCGATGCGGTCGATCGTATCGTAGGAGGACTCGAGAAGAAGAACAAAATCATCAGCAAAGATGAAAAGCGCAGGATTGCCTATCATGAGGCAGGTCATGCCGTCATCAGCTGGCTGCTCGAACATGCGCATCCTTTGGTTAAAGTGACGATTGTGCCCCGTGGAAAGGCACTGGGCGCTGCCTGGTATCTTCCGGAGGAGAGACAATTGACAACATCCGATCAGATACTGGATGAAATGTGTTCGGCTCTGGGGGGACGGGCAGCCGAAGAATTAATTTTCAACCGTATTTCCACTGGTGCGCTTAACGATCTCGAAAAAGTGACACGTCAGGCTTATGCCATGGTCAGCTATTTCGGGATGAGTTCTAAACTAGGTAATCTCAGTTATTTTGATTCTACCGGTCAGAATGAATATAGCTTCCAAAAGCCCTATAGCGAAAAAACAGCCGAATTGATTGACCGCGAAGCTTCGAACATAGTGGAAGAGCAGTATGCACGTGCAAAAAAAATACTTGCGGAAAACAAAGATAAACACGCCTATCTGGCTGAACTCTTATTGGAGAGGGAAGTGATTTTCAGCGAAGACCTTGAAAAGATTTTCGGGAAACGTAAGGGGCCTGAGCATGTTATTTCTCCTAACCCCAATGGCAACGGGGATGATAAGAATGAAAAAAATTCGTCCGGTAATGAAAATAAGCCAACCCCGGAGAACACGGATAAAAAAGAAAACAGCAAAGCGAATCCTTCCAACGATGAAACTGCCGGAAAAGAATAGTGATTCACGTGAGATCATTCTCTCAAAATTACGCGGGACCGTTTCACGAGACTGGGAACAGAACTGGCCCGATGAAGTTCCGGAGGGCGATGTTTTTCCCCGGATAACGGATCTGTTAAATGCTTTTAAAGAGGAATTGGAAGGACTTGGTGGTGAGGTGTTTGTTGAAAGGAATGAAGCTGAAACGCTGGGCAGGCTGCAAAACCTTGCCAGTCAAAGGAACTGGGGACCTGTTGCGGTAGTAAACCCGGTATTAAAAGAGAAATGCATAAAAAACAATATAGCAGTCACTGATTTTGACCCGGAATCCGGTGTATTTGAAGCCGGTTTGACAGGCTGCGAAGCTTTAATTGCTCTGACAGGTAGTGTTATGGTGAGCAGCATTGGCTCAGGTCGGAAAATGAATGTTTTCCCGCCCGTTCATGTGGTTTTGGCACATAGCAATCAGATTGTGGAATCTATAAAGGATGGGTTTATAAAGATTGAGGAAAAATATGACCATCTGCCTTCTCAAATATCTTTGATTTCGGGCCCAAGTCGTACGGCTGATATTGAAAAGACCCTTGTTATGGGTGCGCACGGGCCACGTGAATTGATTGTTTTGATTCAGGAGGAATAGGTTATTAAGACTGTATCACTATATTGTTTTTATTATAAAATTCAGAATAGTTTTTAACCTG
>NZ_AHZV01000128.1 GCF_000250735.1 Anaerophaga thermohalophila str. Valhall | reverse complement strand
TTTATGGACAGACACTAATGACACAAACCACAACTCTCTCATAATAAAAAACTTTGCTTCATTGCGTTTCTGCGCTTAGGCTTTTTTAAAATGACAGTATCGAATTACTTGTGTTTAGAATAAATTAAAATTGGCTTTGTTGACAGCGATATGTTAAAAATATGATATAAGTCATAGTATAACTCATTCAATTAGCACTACTTTAATAAAGAAAAAAATCTTCAATTTGTTTATTGTATTAAAAATCAGTGTTATGCTTCCATCAAAAGATTACGTAAAAAAGCTTGCTGATCGCTACGGCCGAAAGGAGGAAAATCTGTTGCCCATACTCGAAAGTGTCTATGAGGACCAGCATTTGATTGCGGATGATGTGATGATTGAAATTGCCCGTGAGTTAGACATTTCAGCAGCCCGGGTATATGGAACCGCTACTTTCTATTCTTTTCTTGAAACGAAGAAATGCGGCAAATATGTGATTCGGGTTTGCAAAACAATCACCTGCATGATGCACGGTAAAAATCAGGTTCTTGAAGCGCTTCAGAATCTTTTGAAGATAAAAGTAGGAGAAACAACTCCTGACGGGTTATTTACATTGAAAGAGACCAATTGTCTGGGACAATGTCATAAAGGCCCGGCCATGCTTATTAATGATGTGCCTTATACAGAACTTACCCCCGGGAAAGTTAGAGATATTATCAACGAATACCGTCTTCAGGAGCAGGCCTCTGCATGAGGAGGCATTAACAATTTGTATTTGTGTGTGGTAGTTTTATTAATACCTGTTACTGCCTGCCTCGGTAATAAGTAAGTGCCTGTAAACTCGCAAAAAGTTTTTACAATGTGTGTGTCTGTTCAGAAAGTGCCAGTCGCAAGGCTTGCGAAGCCGCCAAAAACGGAGTTTACTACTCGTAAATGAGTATTTTGGTGGCAAGCGTAACACAGTAAATGGTACTTTATGGCCAGACACGAATTAGGGGATTATCCTGGAACAGGAACATGCACAAAATTTTGCATGCGAGTTCCGTTAGGCCAATAACTTAAGTAAATTTTATACGAATGAAAACATCCAGGTTATGAATAAAAGTCTAAAACGTCTCGATCTGATCTTCAAGAATGAACATGATGCCGAAACCATTCTTTCCAAATCGTTGTCACGAACCAACGAAGAGTTGATTGAAGATTTAATTAGTTCCGGCTTGAAAGGCCGCGGAGGTGCCGGTTTTCCAACAGGGTTGAAGTGGAAGCTTACGGCAGAAGCTAAAGGGGAGAACAAATATGTGATTTGCAACGCCGACGAGGGTGAACCGGGTACATTTAAAGATCGTGAAATACTTTCAAGCGTCCCCCATAAGGTGATGACCGGTATGGCCATTTGTGCGAGAATTATCGGTTCGCTAAAGGGGTTCATCTATCTTCGGGGAGAATATAAATTTCTGGTTCCGAAACTGAACAAAGCCATCGATGAATTTCATGCTTTGCTTGATAAGTTGAAGTTGCCGTTCCGTATTGAAATATTTCTGGGTTGTGGTGCATACATCTGTGGTGAAGAAACTGCACTTTTCGAAAGTATGGAAGGACACCGGGGAGAACCGCGCAATAAACCACCATATCCCACAGATGCTGGTTATCTGGGTGGTCCTACTGTGATTAACAATGTGGAGACATTGGCTCACACCTATTCAATTTTTAAATACGGACCGGAAAAATTCCGTGATCTTGGGGTGAAGGACAGCCGTGGAAGTAAAGTATTTTCAGTGAGTGGTGATACTCCTATCCCTGGTATTTATGAACTTGAGTTTGGTATGACTCTCCAGAAATTTGTGGACGATTTTGGTGACGGAGATGCCAAAGCAGTACAAGTAGGTGGAGCTGCAGGATTTTGTGTGCCACGAAAGCGCTTTGAAAATACCAAGATTGGTTATAAGGGGAAATTAACCGGTATTTCACTTCCTACCGGTGGTTCTATGATGATATTTAATTCATCACGTTCGATGTATAATGTTCTTCACAATTATCTCGATTTTTTTGTAGAAGAGAGTTGTGGTCAATGTACTCCTTGCCGTGTCGGGACTCAGCAATTATTGCTGGGTATTGAAGCTGTGAAACGGGGCGATAAGCCTTCGGGTTATCTGGATGAGCTTCTTTCACTGGCAGAAACTATGCGTATTACGGCAAAATGTGGTTTAGGTCAGTCGGTGGCCAATTCTTTCAGTTCTATTGTTGAAAATTTTCGTGAAGAAATGATTTATTAATACCAAATCCGGGTTTATTATGAAGGAAAAAATTAATTTAAAAATAGATAACCTCAGCGTTTCGGTAGATGCCGGGACCACTATTCTTGATGCAGCAAAGATGATCAACGTGCGCATTCCCACCCTCTGTCATCATGAAGACTTGTGTGTGGCCGGAAACTGCAGGGTGTGTGTTGTAGAACAGAGTGGTGCCGATCGCCTGCTACCGGCCTGTGCAACGCCAGTTAGTGAGGGAATGGAAATTTACACCAACAGCCTCAAAGTGCGTACTGCCAGGAAACAAATTATTGAACTGCTGATTTCTGAACACAGGGCAGAATGTACCACCTGTTACAAAAATGGAAATTGCGAGTTACAGGCTCTGACTACTGAATATATTGTAGGTGAAAACGGGTATATTCCGCTTGTTCCGCTAAAAGGATATACCGTGGATGAGTTTTCTCCTTCTATAATAAAGGACGACTCAAAATGTATTCGCTGTCAGCGCTGTGTGCGTACCTGCGATCAGATTCAAAGTGTAGGTGCATTGACTGTTGCTCACAAGGGTGGAGAAATGAAAGTCTCAACTTTCTTTGATAAGCCCATTTATGAAGTGGTCTGCACCAATTGCGGTCAGTGTGTTAACCGATGTCCTACCGGAGCACTTACCGAAAAGGCCTACATCAATGAGGTTTGGGATGCTATATATGACCCGGAGAAATTTGTAGTTGTACAAACAGCTCCGGCTGTCAGAATAGCGCTTGGAGAAGCATTGGATATGGAGCCGGGGGAAATTGTAACCGGCAAAATGGTCGCTGCGCTTCGACGAATTGGATTTAATTCTGTGCTGGACACAGATTTTTCGGCCGACCTGACAATTATTGAAGAAGGAAACGAGTTGCTTCAGCGCCTCAAAAAGGCATTGAAAGACAAAGACCCGAATGTGAAATTGCCAATGACAACTTCCTGCTCTCCGGGCTGGGTCAAATTTATTGAGCATACGTTCCCCAATTTCCTGGAACATGTGTCAACGGCCAAATCACCGCAACAGATGTTTGGCGCCTTGGCCAAAACATTTTATGCCAATAAGATAGGTGTCGATCCGGAAAAAATGGTGAGTGTTTCGGTGATGCTATGCACCGCCAAAAAATTTGAAGCCAACCGGCCGGAGATGAGAGCATCGGGATATCAGGATGTTGATTATGTAGTAACAACCCGTGAATTGGCACTGATGGTTAAACAGGCAGGAATTGACTTCGGTTCCCTTCCTGACGATGACTATGACAGCATTATGGGCGAAAGTTCCGGAGCAGGTGTTATTTTTGGTGCTACCGGTGGTGTTATGGAAGCTGCACTGCGGACCGTCTATGAAGTTGTGACAGGACGGGAAGTGCCTTTCGATGGACTTAATATTATGCCTGTCAGAGGTATGGAAAATGTAAGAGAAGCGTCCATCAAAATCGAAGACCCTTTACCCGAATGGGACTTTCTTGACGGAGTGGAGGTGAAAACCTGTGTTGCACACGGGCTTTCCAATGCAAAGAAAGTGATGGAATCGGTAAGAGATGGTAAGGCCGATTACCATTTTATCGAGATTATGGCTTGTCCCGGAGGATGCCTGGGAGGTGGCGGTCAGCCCTTGCCCACTTCTCCCGAAATACGGCAAAAGCGTGCCGAGGCTATATACAGAGAAGATGCAGGAAAGAAAATTCGGAAATCACATGAAAATCCCGAAATCATTCAACTGTATGACGAATTTCTTATAGAACCCCTCGGACATAAATCGCACGAATTGTTACACACGACATACACAACGCGCGAAAGATACTGATTGCCATATACCGGGTTTATTAGTGGTGAACTCATTAATATTGGCTTCAGGGAGCATTAACTGCATGGTACGTACATATCATGTCGTGGATTAACAAAAAGGACCGGGGTATTTCCCCGGTTTTTTAATAATCTGATCTCGGGAGGACCGGTAAATATATATTCGGGAGAATTCAGCCGTGTGGCAGGAACAATTAATAAACTGTCGGGCGTTTTTTTTGCTTCTTCAAGGGCTTTGTTGTTGGTTTCTTTTTTCCCGGCTCCGGCTTTTATGGTCTTATACGGGACATTTGAATTGTCGAACAGCCGTTGAATGAAGACGAGCAACCGCCATAATCTACCCTGGTTTTCTTTACTTCTGAACTCGGGATGCAGGATGGTAATTTCACTGTTGTTTGCCTTTGTCCATGAACCGACCCATGCCGAAGCCTCCTTTTCGCCATCCCGGGTGCAGACAGGAAAAAAAATGTGTTTTGGATGCCATGACACATTAACTTTTTCGGGCAGTATGAGATAAGGGATTTTTAACATGCGGCAACCGGAAAAAAAACGGGTAGCCTTGTATGTTTTGTTGATGTTGACAACTTTTTGCGAAACTGTGATCAACGAAATATCAAGCGAAGGTTTTTCAAGCCAGGCAGATATCGCCTGAAAAAAATCCTTTTCTGACCCCGACACTTCATAATTTTCGCTTTCGAGCTGTTTTTTAAGGCACAGTTCGCGGTCATTGCATGTGGTGATTATTGGTTCATAGTTTAATAGCCTTCCCAGCTTGTAACTCAGTTCAATGATTTGTTTCGACTGGTCGGCTGCTGAGATAACGGTTAGTAGAGCTGGCATTTGAAACTCAGTTTTTATTAAATAGTATTGATTGAGTCTGTCCTCAAAAGAGACTTTTTAGAGCGGACTCTTTGTTTTGAATGTTTAAAAATTACTGGCCGGACATACTGCCTTGGTCAAAAATATGTAAATTTATTGAGTATGCTGACAATTTAAAATTTTAAGAAAGCATTCATGAGTAACGAAACAAATATTACGATATGTCTCGGGAGCTCTTGTTTTTCAAGGGGTAACCGGCATACACTTGAATTAATAAAAGGATATCTTAAAGAGCACGGACTGGAGAACAAGGTGTTTTTTCATGGTGATCTGTGTGACGGTCTTTGTGAACATGGTCCTGTTTTAAAAATCAATGATAAGATATATAAGCATGTAAACTCGGAAAACATTTATGAAATACTTAACGAGTTTTTTCTGGAGAAAGGCGATGAATATTAGTTTTTTGTGTTTAGGTAGTGCGTGTCTACAAACTCGCAAAAAAATTTTACAATAAGTGTGTCTGTTCAGAAAGTGCCAGTT
>NZ_AHZV01000129.1 GCF_000250735.1 Anaerophaga thermohalophila str. Valhall | reverse complement strand
TTATGGCATATTTTTTGACGACAAAAATTTGAAAACCACTGAAATACAGCAAAAACAACCTTTTTAAACCCGAAAGGCAGACGATATTAATACACACAAATACCAAATAAAAGACATGAAAACTATATAGCCATTAAATTAAATTTCCAAAAGCATCAATTTTTTTCAAATGATCTTTATCATACAAAGAAGTTTTTTATAACTTGCCGTTTATTAGACATAACGCTGTCTTAGATGTATCATTTTTTTTAAAACCCAAAATTCATTTAAACTATGAAGAAAATTTTTTTGTTATTAATGGTTGTAGGACTTATGGCCTGTGCCGGTCAATCCGGAAAAGACAAACAATCAGAAGAAAAATCTGAGGCCATAGAAGCTACTCAGGAAGCTGTTGAAGAAAGTGCTGAAGCAGTTGAGGAAACTGCCGAAGAGGCTGTTGATGAAGCCGAAGCAGCAGGCGAAGAAGCTGCTGAAGAAGCAGAAGAAGCAGCCGGCGAAGTAAAAGAAGAGGTTGAAGAAGAAGTTGAAGAAGTGCAGGAATAAGCTTCTTTAAGCTTTATTCTGTGAAAAAGGCTGTCTATATGGCAGCCTTTTTTTTAACAGTTACCTTCAACAAAATGAAGCGAAACTTTTATCAAGCTATTTGTTTTGAATGAAGGATTGGCCTATTTTTGATGCTGCTTTATGTCAGATTTGGCCACACGAAATATCATGTATTTGCCGGGAGTAGGCCCCAAAAAAGCCGAAATCCTGAAAAAGGAACTTCAAATTACTTCCTTTGAGGACCTTTTGTATCATTTCCCCTATAAATATGTCGACCGGAGTCGTATCTATTCAATCCGCGAAATAAATGGAGAAATGCCCTACATCCAGGTAAAAGGAAAAATAATCGCACTCAGACTGGTTGGCGATGGCAGAGGAAAAAGAATGGTCGGCACTTTTTCGGATGGAACCGGAACACTTGACCTTGTTTGGTTCAAGGGCATCAAATATTTCAAAGAACAAATTAAACCGGGTCAGCCATACATACTCTTCGGAAAGCCAACAGTTTTCAACAATACCATCAATGTAGTACACCCTGAGCTGGAAAAGGAACAACCCGGGAAAGTCCCTTTTTTCCAGGGTCTTCAGCCTTTCTACAACACCACGGAGAAGATGAAGAACAATTATCTTACTTCCCGTACCATTTTTAAGCTGGTTCAAAATGTTTTTCACAATTACCAGTCTGCAATTCCGGAAACACTGCCCGCTTCGGTAATCCACAAGATGAAACTCATGAAACTGGACGAAGCCCTGAGATACATCCACCTTCCACCTGATGCTCAAACACTTCAGAAAGCTACTTTCCGGTTGAAATTTGAGGAACTTTTCTATATTCAGCTTAATATCCTCAGGTTGCGAAACCAGCGTACTTATAATATTAAAGGACATGTATTCGAAAAGATAGGTACCATCTTTAACCAGTTTTATAAACAGAATCTCCCGTTTGAACTCACCGATGCCCAAAAGAGGGTCATCAAAGAGATGAGAAAAGATATGGGAAGCGGGCAACAAATGAACCGCCTTTTACAAGGAGATGTGGGAAGTGGAAAAACACTGGTAGCATTGATGATCATGCTTATTGCCATTGATAACAAGTTCCAGACCTGTCTTATGGCACCTACTGAAATTCTGGCCTCCCAGCATTTTGAAACCATAACGGAAATGCTTCAGGGAATAAATGTGAATATTGAATTGCTCACAGGTTCCACCCGAAAGTCTGACCGTGACAGGATACATGCATCGCTCCGGGACGGGACACTTGACATACTGATTGGCACGCATGCACTTATCGAGGATACCGTGCAATTTAAGAATCTGGGCCTGGTCGTTATTGATGAGCAACATCGCTTTGGAGTAGCTCAGCGTGCCAGGCTTTGGAAAAAAAACATATCCCCGCCACACGTTCTGGTCATGACTGCTACCCCGATACCCCGCACTTTAGCCATGACCACTTATGGCGATCTGGATGTATCGGTTATTGATGAACTTCCGCCGGGCCGAAAACCAGTGCAAACCACACATGTTTATCACAACAAACGGCTCGGTGTAAACAAGTTCATTCAGGAGCAAATTAATGCCGGCAGACAGATATACATTGTGTATCCTTTAATTGAAGAATCTGAAAGCATGGATTTTAAAAACCTCACAGAGGGTTATGAATATATAAAAGAAGTCTTCCCGAATCAGAAAGTCTCAATGGTACACGGCAAAATGAAACCGGCCGAAAAAGATGCCGCGATGCAGGATTTTGCTTCCGGAAAATCGAAAATACTGGTTTCAACAACCGTCATTGAGGTCGGAGTAAATGTACCCAACGCATCCGTAATGGTCATAGAAAGTGCCGAACGATTCGGGCTGTCGCAATTGCACCAACTTCGGGGCAGAGTTGGAAGAGGTGCCGAACAAAGTTATTGCATCCTGATGACCGGCTACAAACTCTCCAACGAAACCCGGAAACGGATGGAAATAATGACCCGAACCAACGACGGTTTCGAGATTGCAGAAGCCGATATGAAACTCAGAGGGCCCGGCGATCTGGAAGGAACACAACAATCGGGGCTGCCTTTTGAACTCAAAATTGCCAACCTGGCTAAGGATACACGTATTTTGCAAATGGCCAGAAATGCAGCACAAGACATCCTTTCTGACGATCCATTACTGGAAAAGTCTGAAAATGCCATTCTGCTGCGACAACTAAAAAAGCTGGCACAACAAAAAATGAACTGGGCAATGATTAGTTGACCAATTTTTATATGCAGAAATTTTTCATTAATATAAATTCGTCTAAATTAACCATTTCACACTTCTCTATCTAACAATCCAACAACTTGTTAAAAGTTATTTTAATTTGTTCTAAACAAAAAATACAGGCCCTCAACAGCCAATGTTCCCCAATTATATACATTTGTGCCCACAAAGGGGAAATAAAACCAACATGGCTGACAAATACCAGATAAAACACGAAGGCATAGTAGAAACAGCGGAAGGCGGCCATGCCCGGGTACGCATTCTGACTCAGTCAGCCTGCGCCTCGTGCCATGCAAAAGGGGTGTGTACTGCCGCCGATCTTCAGGAAAAAATCATTGATGCTACCTGTGACAGACCTTACGCCTCCGGCGACAAAGTAACACTTACAGGTAACAGCAAATCAGGTCTTCAGGCCGCATGGTGGGCATATATTCTTCCTCTGTTTCTGATTTTGGGCACGTTAATCACAACTTTTTCTCTCACCAGCAATGAAAATCTGGCAGGCCTTTTAGCCCTTGGAATTTTAGTTCCTTATTATTTGACCATAAAGCTCCTCAATAAAAAGTTTTTTAAGACATTTTCTTTTACCATAAAACCATCTACGGAATAGTGTTATGAGTATTGTTTTGATAACCATAATGACACTCGTGGGACTTGGCGCCCTTGCAGCTGTCATTCTTTATCTGGCATCACAAAAATTCAAGGTGTTTGAAGATCCCCGCATCGACCAGGTGGAAGAAGTTCTTCCGGCTGCCAACTGCGGGGGGTGTGGATATCCAGGGTGCCGTGCTTTTGCCGAAGCTTTGGTAAAAGCCGATGATATTTCCGATTTGAATTGTCCTGTTGGCGGACCAGACGTCATGGCAAAAGTTGCAGAAATTTTAGGGAAAGAGGCCGGCAAGAGTGCTCCCCAGGTAGCGGTGGTTCGTTGTAACGGCACCTGTGAACACAGGCCACGAATTAATCAATACGAAGGTGCATCATCATGTGTTGTTGCTGCAGCCTTGTATGGGGGCGAAACAGGTTGTTCTTACGGTTGTTACGGTCTTGGCGATTGCGTTGAAGCCTGCGATTTTGATGCCATGTATATGGATGAGGAAACTGGTCTTCCCGTTGTTATTGAAGACAATTGCGTAGCTTGCGGTGCCTGTGTTGATGCCTGTCCCAGGGACATAATTGAACTTCGCAAAAAAGGCCCGAAAAGCAGACGCATATATGTCAATTGTGTCAACCAAGACAAAGGTGCAGTAGCAAGAAAGGCATGCGAGGTAGCTTGCATCGGATGTGGGAAATGTGTTAAAGTATGTCCCTTTGATGCCATCACCCTCGAAAACAACCTGGCATATATCCATGACGACAAATGTAAGCTATGCAGGAAATGCGTCGCCGAATGCCCGACCAATTCCATTCTTGAAATAAATTTTCCACCTCGCAAGAACAAACCTGCCGCGAAGGAAGCAGCCACCGAAAAAACTGAGGAAGAAAGTAAATAATCTATTGATCATCACTTAAAACAATATACAACCGTGCTTAAAACATTCAAAAAAGGAGGTGTTCACCCGGATGAAAGAAAAATATCTGCCGGGAAAAGCATTGAAATACTTCCCCTCCCAAAGAGAGTTGCGGTACCAACAACACAGCACATCGGTGCACCGGCAAAACCGCTTGTTAAGAAGGGCGATATTGTTAAAACCGGTCAACTGATCGCCGCATCAGGCGGATTTGTCTCGGCCAATATCCATTCTCCCGTCTCGGGAAAAGTATTTAAAACAGATGAAGTGGTGGATGCATCGGGCTACCGCAAACCTGCTATAATAATCGACACAGAAGGTGATGAATGGGACGAAAGTATTGATCGCTCCGACAAACTCGTCAAAGAAATAGCCCTTTCGGGTGAAGAGATCATCAAAAAAACCGGAGAGATGGGAATTGTAGGAATGGGGGGTGCTACCTTTCCCACACATGTAAAGCTGTCTCCTCCTCCCGGAAAGAAATGTGAGATTTTGCTGATCAACGGTGTAGAATGTGAGCCATACCTGACCAGCGACCATCGAATTATGCTGGAAAAAAGTGAAGAATTGATGGTGGGCATTCGAATTCTCATGAAGGCGCTCAAAGTCAACAGAGCCGTCATCGGTATCGAGAATAACAAACCCGATGCCATAGGGAAGTTGACCAATCTTGCAGCCAAAGAAGATGGCATTGAAGTGCAGCCTCTTAAGGTGAAATATCCCCAGGGTGGTGAAAAACAGCTTATCGATGCAATCACTGGTCGTCAGGTTCCATCAGGAAAATTGCCTATTGAAGTAGGGGCAGTTGTTCATAATGTCGGAACCACTTTTGCCGTTTACGAAGCCATCCAGAAAAATAAACCGCTCATTGAAAGAGTGGTAACCGTAACCGGGCCCGGCATAACTCAACCCTCCAACTTCCTTGTCAGAATAGGAACACCGGTCGGTCAGCTTATCGAGGCCGCCGGCGGTTTACCCGACAACATGGGCAAGGTAATCGGGGGCGGACCAATGATGGGGAAGGCGCTGGTGAATCTGGATGTTCCCGTTACCAAAGGAAGTTCCGGGATTTTAGTCTTGCCGCACGAAGAAGCACACAGAGCTCCGGTAGAGAATTGCATACGTTGCAGCAAATGTATATCGGCATGTCCTATGGGATTGGAACCATACCTGTTAATGATCGAAGCGGAGAAGGAACTCTGGGACAGAGCTGAAAACGACAACATAATGGACTGTATCGAATGTGGTTCGTGCAGTTTCACCTGTCCGGCGCACAGGCCGCTTCTCGATTACATCCGCTTAGGGAAGGGGAAAGTAGGACAAATAATTAGAAACAGAAACTAAAACAAAGTACCAGATACAATGAACCAAAAGTTAGTCATTTCTCCATCACCGCATGTACACGGAGGTGATTCTGTCCCGAAGAACATGTATGGAGTGATTATCGCGCTTCTTCCTGCACTGGTTGCCTCATTATGGTTTTTTGGAATCGGGGCACTCATTATTACTCTCACATCAATAGCAGCTTGTGTTTTCTTTGAGTGGCTCATTCAGAAATATTTACTTAAAACAACTCCGTCTGTTTCGGATGGTTCAGCAGCCGTTACGGGACTATTGCTCGCTTTTAACTTACCCACAAACATCCCTTTAGGACTGATAATTATAGGCGCTGCGGTGGCAATAGGAATCGGCAAGCTATCTTTCGGGGGGTTGGGAAACAACCCGTTTAACCCGGCATTGGTGGGCAGAGTCTTTCTGCTAATCTCATTTCCCGTACAAATGACCAGCTGGCCGGTACCAATAACCTCACGGTTACATTATATTGATGCAGAAACAGCCGCAACACCCCTGTCTGTAATCAAAGAAGGTGTATCGGCCGGACAAACCATCCCGGAACTAATGTCCGAAATACCCTCTTATATCAATATGTTTATAGGTAACATTGGCGGAAGTGCCGGGGAGATGGCAGGGATAGCGCTCATTCTGGGAGGAATCTATCTTTTGTGGAAGAAAATCATTACCTGGCACATACCGGTTAGTGTAATCGGGTCGGTGATCATTTTTACCGGCATTTTGCATCTTATCGATCCTTCAACATACGCAGACCCATTGTTCCATGTGCTGGCAGGTGGTGTCTTACTCGGTGCCTTCTTTATGGCCACCGACTATGTTACCTCACCCATGTCACGACAGGGAATGCTTCTTTACGGAGTGGGAATAGGTGTAATAACGGTTCTTATAAGGGTATTTGGTTCGTATCCCGAAGGCGTTTCTTTTGCTATCCTGATAATGAACGCTTTCACGCCTCTTATCGACAGATACATGAAACCCAAACGGTTTGGAGAAAAGGTAAAAACAGTAAGGGCGCAAACCTCAAAATAGAATTGAAATGGGCAAAACAGTTTCATCGCTTTCCAATATGGCTCTGACACTGATAATCATCACTTTGGTGGCAGGAGCATCGTTGGGATATATCTATAAACTTACCGAAGGACCTATTGCTGTGGCCAAAGAACAAAAACAACAGGAAGCCATCCGGCTTGTGGTTCCTGACTTTGACAATAACCCGGCACAGGAAATGTATAAAATTCCAGGTCCTGATGGCGATTCACTGAAAGTTTTTCCGGCCAAAAAAGATGGTATCAATGTTGGCGTAGCCATCGAAAGTATCAGTCACAAAGGTTTTGGCGGGGATGTTAAAATAATGGTTGGCATACTGCCAGACGGTACCATTTACAATTATCAGGTACTTGAACACAAAGAAACACCCGGCCTTGGAACAAAAATGGCAACATGGTTTAAACCTTCAGGCGAAGAAGATATGTCAAAAGCTTCCGGAAATACTTTCTTTGACTGGTTGTTTGGGATCAAAAGCGAGGGAACCGGCGGAACAACCAGCATTGTTGGCATTGACCCCGCAGAAACAGAACTAAAAGTATCTGCCGACGGTGGTGATATTGATGCGATAACAGCAGCCACCATCAGTTCCAGAGCTTTTCTTGATGCCGTTCAGAAGGCATGGAATGCCTATAATAAAAATGCAGATTCGTACAGTTCGGCAACCACTAAAAACAATAGCTCTGAACGCGAAACAAAAGACCAATAAAACGAGAATGGCATAACAGATTGTTAGGTTGTTAGGTTGTTAGATAAAGTAATAACATATAACATTCTAACAATTTAACAACCATAACAATCCTAACAACCATAAAAACATTAACAATCTAACAACCATAACAACTTATTAAATGTAAGATGAAATGAATAAGAGATGGATTACCACAACGAGAATATTTATAAATGCTTACATGCGAATTGCATTCGAGCTTAATAAATAAATTATATACGAATGAAACGAGCATGACAAGGTTTGTCACAAGAGAACATGTATAAACCCAATCATGCGAGTTCCATCAGACCAACAACTTAAACTAATTTTATACCGATGAATCAATGGAAAAATTTCACAAAAGGCTTCTTTAAAGATAATCCGGTCTTTGTTATGCTTCTGGGAATGTGTCCCACGCTGGGGGTCACCTCATCGGCTGTGAACGGACTGGGGATGGGATTGGCCACCACTTTTGTGCTGGTCATGTCGAACATAGTTGTCGCACTGGTCAAAAATTTCATACCTGAAAAAGTGCGAATTCCGTCTTTCATAGTCATCATTGCCTCGTTTGTTACCATAGTGGAAATGGTGATGCAAGCCTATCTTCCGGCATTGTTCGAAGCGTTGGGCCTTTTTATCCCGCTCATTGTTGTAAACTGCCTTGTTTTAGGCCGCGCTGAAGCTTTTGCCTCAAAAAACACGCTGGGTTCATCAATTGTCGACGGTCTGGGCATGGGCCTTGGCTTTTCAATGGCATTGACCATGCTCGGTGCCGTAAGAGAACTTTTAGGCAGCGGTATGATATTTGGTCTTACCCTCTATCCCGAGGATTACGGCATGCTCATTTTCGTGCTGGCACCTGGGGCATTTATTGCATTGGGATATCTTACCGCATTTATCAACAGAGTGCGTAAAGCGTAGGATAGTCAGATATTAGTTGATAGTTGATAGTTTTTAGTTGATAGTCAATCTGTTAAGAATAGATGTGATAAAAATATAAATCATGACTTATTTTATCATCGTCATATCAGCAATATTTGTTAACAATATTGTTTTGAGCCAGTTCCTGGGAATTTGCCCTTTTCTTGGCGTCTCAAAGAAAATATCCACCGGCATTGGCATGACCGGTGCCGTTACGTTCGTAATGGTTATAGCGACCATTGTGACCTATTTCATCCAGGAATTAATTCTTGTAAAGTTTGGCATAACATTTCTTCAAACCATTTCCTTTATTCTGGTCATTGCATCTCTGGTTCAACTGGTAGAGATTGTCCTAAAAAAGGTCAGTCCCCCACTGTATCAGGCACTGGGCGTTTTTCTTCCCCTGATAACCACCAACTGTGCAATCCTGGGGGTTGCCATTATGACCGTAAGCCGCGACTACAACCTGATTGAAGCAGTGGTTTTTCGGCTTCATCAGCTATCGGGTTCGGACTTGCACTTGTTACTTTTGCCGGTATCAGGGAACAGCTCGACCTTGTAAATCTGCCCAAAGGTATGCAGGGAGCACCTGTAGCACTGGTGGTCGCAGGAATCCTCGCTATGGCCTTTATGGGTTTTGCAGGGATGGTATAGTTCAATAGATCATTAGATTTTTAGATATAAGTAATTTAGTCAGTAGTTTTTAGTCAATAGTCAATAGCAATGTTTTAGAGGTACTGACATATTCCAGAAGCTGACAAAAGTGCATAAATGACATATTTTAAGCGATTTATGGTTTTGTTAGATATAAGATGATTCATATAATATTGATATACTGCATTTTAATAAACAAACATTCTTTTACACAAACAATTAATTTGCAGCGCTTTGTAAAAGTTTAACGGAGCATTGTAGTTTTGACCTTTCAAAATTGTTCTTAAACCTAAAAATATTTCACTTTTTCAGAAACCCTGAAATGCCTGCACCGTAAACAAACCGTGCAGGTATTTTTTTAAGATATGAGCCCGCTCCAGAATTTTTACCAGCACCTCAAAATGTTATAATTTCCCTAATCCCTTTCAACTATTGCTATGAAATCATTAAATTTGTTTTAAGAACAGAAACGATTTGAAGGGAAGATAAATGACAACACAAAATCAACTCAGGGCCTATAAATATTTTTCCGGAACCATTCTTCTAATTGCAGGCATGCTTGTATGGGGTCTGTTTACATATTCTTCAGAACCAGAAATAAAAGAAAGCCAGCCCACGCACAGCAAAATGTTCCAAAAGGAATACAATATTTTTTCGCTTCCTGTACCGCAAAATCCTACTTTTGCCGGCGAACCGGTTCCCATAGAACGGTCGTACATCCGCGAAAGCTTAGACAGAGAACTACTTGTCAATACTTATTGGCAATCACAAACATTGCTTTTTATCAAACGAGCTGCCAAGTATTTCCCGTTAATCGAACCTATCCTAAAAAAGGAAGGGGTCCCCGATGACTTTAAATACCTGGCACTTGCAGAAAGTGCCCTGATCATGCGTGCATCATCACCTGCAGGAGCAAAAGGCCCATGGCAATTTATGCGTGGTGCCGCTATTGATTACGGGCTGGAAGTGAACAGAGAAGTCGATGAACGTTATCACCTTGAAAAGTCGACCGAAGCAGCCTGCCGGTTTCTTAAAAGCAGCTACGAAAAATTTGGAAGCTGGACGTTAGCTGCTGCCGCTTACAACGCAGGCAGGTCACACGTACTCAGTGAACTTGACAGGCAGAAAACCAATAATTATTACGATCTCCTTCTCAATGAAGAAACCGGTCGCTATGTTTTTCGCATCATTGCCATTAAAGAAATTATTGAAGACCCCGAAAAATACGGATTCCATGTAAAAGAGGAAGACCTCTACTACATGCCCGAGACTTACACAGTACAAGTTGATTCGTCAGTGAGTAATTTCGCCGATTTTGCCATCTCTTATGGAATATCGTATAAAGAATTGAAAGACCTTAATCCCTGGCTCAGAGATAATAAACTGACCAATTCACGTGGAAAACCATATCATATTAAACTCCCGGTAGATACTTCATTTAGCAGGGATGCCGAAACGGAACCCGATTCTCTGACAGCTGTTTCGGCTGCCGGTGATTATTAGCTATCTTCATATTTTGAAAAGAAGGTTCTTTTCCGGGCTTATATACTTTTGCTATCTTTGTAGGTTCTAAAAAACCTTATAAGTGAAGTCATTGAATAACAATACAGCCCCCATAGAGAAAGACCTTGAGCAAATTGATATTCTTGGAGCAAGGGTTCATAATCTTCAAAACATAGACGTAACCATCCCCCGCAATGAGCTGGTTGTAATTACCGGCCTCAGCGGAAGTGGCAAATCATCTCTTGCATTTGATACTATTTATGCGGAAGGACAAAGGCGGTATATTGAAACATTCTCGGCCTATGCCCGCCAGTTTCTTGGTGGATTGGAGCGACCGGATGTGGATAAAATAACTGGCCTCAGCCCTGTCATCTCTATTGAGCAAAAAACAACCGGGAAAAATCCACGATCCACCGTCGGAACCACTACTGAGGTATATGATTTCTTTCGTCTTCTTTATGCACGTGCCGGAGAAGCCGTCTCTTATGAAACAGGCGAAAAAATGGTGAAATATACCGACCGCCAGATTATCGACCTCATTCTCTCCTCATTTGAAAACAAAAGCGTCTACATCCTCGCCCCCATGGTTAAAGGACGGAAAGGGCATTACAAAGAACTGTTTGAGCAGATCCGGAAAAAAGGATTTCTCAACGTAAGAGTTGACGGAGAAATCAAAGAGATAAAACAGGGGATGAAACTCGACCGCTACAAAAATCATTTTGTAGAAGTTGTTATTGACAAGTTAAAAGTATCATCCAAAGACCGAAAGCGTCTGGAAGATTCCGTATCTCTTGCCATGAAGCAAGGGAAAAACATTATGATGGTACTCGACAGAGACACTGACAGACCGCGTTATTTCAGCCGGCAACTAATGTGTCCCACAACCGGAATTTCTTACAATGAACCGGCCCCCCATAATTTTTCTTTCAATTCCCCCCAGGGTGCATGCCCTAAGTGCAAAGGACTGGGATTTGTCGAAGAAATAGATATCGAAAAAATAATACCCGACGATAAAATATCGATCTATTCGGGAGGCATTGTTCCGCTGGGTCGATACAAGAACAGCCTTATTTTCTGGCAGCTGGAAGCAATTGCCGACAAATATGGCTTCACGCTGAAAACACCTGTTAAAAATATTCCGGAAGAAGGCCTGGATGAGATATTGCATGGCACAACGGAGCCACTGCGATTAAAAAACACACCACTGGGCAGCTCATCAAACTATAGTCTGAGTTTCGACGGAATTATCAGTTACATCCAAAACCAGCAAAACAATGACACCTCGCAAAAGGCCAGAAAATGGGCCAACCAGTTCATCCGGCAAACCACCTGCCCGGCCTGTAACGGACAACGCCTGAACAAAGAAGCCCTTCATTTTCTTATCGACGGGAAAAATATTGCCGAGGTGAGTAAAATGGACCTGAACGAACTTTTCAATTGGTGTGACGGTCTTGAAAACCGGTTATCGGACAAACAGAGAGCCATTGCTACAGAAATTCTGAAAGAGATCAGAACCCGATTAGGTTTTATGCTTGATGTCGGTCTCGAATATTTGTCCCTTGACAGAAGTGCCATGTCTCTTTCGGGAGGGGAAAGCCAACGGATCAGGCTGGCCACACAGATAGGTTCTCAGCTTGTCAATGTACTCTACATTCTTGACGAGCCAAGCATCGGGCTTCATCAACGAGACAATCATCGTCTAATAGATTCACTCAAGCAATTGCGCGATACCGGAAATTCCATCCTGGTGGTTGAACACGACCGCGACATGATGTTGGCAGCCGATCATATTATTGACATGGGGCCTTATGCAGGCCGCCATGGCGGCGAGATTGTGGCGCAGGGAAAACCCGGCGAAATCCTTAAAACAAATACACTTACTGCGGATTACCTGAAACGGAACAAGGAAATTCCACTGCCCGAAGCAAGAAGAAAAAGCAATGGCCGGGTATTGACCATAAAAGGCGCCAGCGGTAATAATCTGAAAAATGTTGATGTAGCATTTCCGCTTGGAACCTTTATTTGTGTTACAGGCGTTTCGGGTAGCGGAAAATCAACGCTGGTCAACGAAACCCTTTATCCAATTCTCAGCCAGCATATTTACAAATCGGTTAAAGACCCCCTGCCCTTCAACTCGGTAGAAGGACTTGAATATATTGATAAAGTTGTGGATGTGGATCAGGCACCCCTCGGACGAACACCACGCTCCAATCCAGCCACTTACACCAAATTGTTTGACGATATCCGGAAACTCTTTGCCGAGTTGCCCGAAGCAAAGATCCGGGCCTATAAACCGGGACGCTTTTCGTTCAATGTAAAGGGAGGCAGGTGCGAAACATGCAAAGGAGCCGGCGTCCAGGTGATAGAAATGAACTTTTTGCCCGATGTAATGGTCGAATGTCCCGACTGCCGGGGTAAACGTTACAACCGGGAAACACTTGAAGTTCGCTACAAAGGAAAGTCTGTCAGCGATGTGCTGGATATGACCATCAACCAGGCTGTTGAATTTTTCGAAAACATTCCCTCCATTCTTCACCGTCTGAAAGTACTGCAGGATGTCGGACTTGGCTATATCAAACTCGGACAGCCATCCACAACACTCTCGGGGGGAGAGTCCCAGCGAGTGAAACTTGCCGCAGAACTCTCGAAAAAAGACACCGGAAAAACAGTTTATATCCTCGATGAGCCTACTACGGGACTTCATTTTGAAGATATCAGGGTGTTGCTGGATGTACTCAACAAACTTGTTTCGAGAGGAAACACAGTTATTGTCATCGAGCACAATCTCGATGTCATCAAAACAGCCGATTACATTATTGATATCGGTCCGGAAGGGGGTGCAAGAGGTGGCCGGATAATATGTTGCGGAACACCCGAGGAAGTAGCAGCCACCAAAAAAAGTTTTACCGGACAATTTCTTAAAAAAGAAGAAGGTTTGTGATCCGGCTTGTTTTCTTTATATTGTAGAATATCTCGCTGTCAACAGATCGGCAGATTTTTAAAGGCAAGCAGCCGGCAGGCAGAAGGCAGAAGTATGGGCATGGGGCTGAGGGCATGGAGCATGGGGTAATGGTAGAAAGGTGAGAAGGTAGAAGGGCCGGATGGTATCC